>JAJEAH010000004.1 GCA_022824225.1 Chloroflexota bacterium | reverse complement strand
GGTGCGTAGAAGGTTCAGAAGCGATGGTCTCGCGCCTGCGCCTGATCCGTTCACCCTTCGACTTGGCTCAGGGCGAACGGATCAGGCGCGCGGGCATTAGTACGGATCAGGCGCAGGCTCTAGAGGGGCGCAGGCGCGGGCATTAGAACGGCGCAGGCGCGGGCACTAGAACGGCGCAGGTGTGGGCAGGCTCAGCACAGGCGCAAGCGGGGCGTAGATGGCTCAAAATCGACGATCTCGCGCTTGTGCCTGATCCATTCACCCTTCGACTTGGCTCAGGGCGAACGGATCAGGCGCGCGGGCTTTAGAACGGATCAGGCGCGGGCATTAGAAGGGCTCAGGTGCTGGCACTAGAACGGCGCAGGCACAGGCACTAGAGCGGCGCAGGCACAGGCACTAGAACGGCACAGTCTTCAAAACGGCTCAGGCCCGGCCCTCAATGCGACACCATGGGGGGAAGCCGCGCGACACCATTGGGGGGCCCGCGCAACAAAAAAGAAAACGCGGGCTGTAACACCCGCATTTCCCCAGCCCCTCATCGGCAGGCGGCTTATCGTTCTGTACTTGTCGGTCTGGTTCGTTGCGCCGCTACGCGAGCCTTGCGGGCTCACCCGGCGGCGAACGCGGCGCGACCTACCAGGATCGCGGCGTGTACTCGCGCGGGCGGCGTTCGCCGCGCGGACGAGCCTGATTGACGTTAAGGGCGCGCTCGCGGCCCGGTTCGCCAAACGACTTCTGGTTGAGCGCGCTAATGGCGGCCTCTGCCTCTGCCTGCGACGGCATCTCCACGAAGCCGAAGCCGCGCGAGCGGCCGGTGTCGCGGTCCATGATCACGGAAGCCGAGGCGACCTCGCCATACTGGCCGAACAACTCTCGGAGGTCCTCATCGGTCGTCGAATAGGGAAGATTCCCTACGTAGATATTCACAGCCTATTCCTTTTTCTCAGACTGCCGCCTGACGCCGCCGGCCGACAGCCCCCATCTCGTGGTTTCAACTAAAATGCCGCGACGCACCATGTGCGCCTCGTATCCTGCACGGCGTTGCTGGTGCGCTCCGCTCCGGAGTGAAAAGACCACCACACGGTAGTGGGTAGCCGCTAGACGCTCCCAGCGCTGCGCTAAAAGCCTACTACGCTATCCCCTTCTCCTTTCCCACAACACGCCTGGAAAGGGTAGCGGACACTTTGTCATATACGAAAGACCGGACCTGGGCAAAGCGCGCACGCCGCCGCAGACACATCCTCTTCGCGTTCACATTAGCACCGAATCCATACCAGGCCTAAGACATACTCCATCTACTCTACCACTTTCCGTGGGTTTTGCAAGTACGTACCTACAGGAGTACGAGACTATTTGACAAAGATTGGCGGCATTCGCCCGAAGACCCGGGGCCGGCGGCGCGCGGGCGGTCTCGCGCATAGGCCCGGGGTGGGGTCCGGCGCCTGCCGGGCTGCCGCGCGCGCCGTGGGTGAATCGACAGCAATCAATACCACTCTCCGCCTCCGCCGGCAGTCAACCGCCGCCATCTTGAACGCGGCCTGGCGCCGTGCTAGAGTGAAGCAGCAACAACCCCGTTACCAAGCGCACTTCTTCACCGCGACAGAACACTCGCGCCATGGCTGTAGAGCGCCTGCCCGAAACAACTGCGACCGGACCCGTGAACGGCGGCATGGCCCGGCGGGCCGTGGGTATCCTCCGGGCGCGGTTCGGGTTGATCTCCAATAACGCCGCGCTGATCAGCAACCCGGAGTTCTTCACCAGCCGCACCGTCATCCAGTCGCTGGTTACCAACGTGCTGGCCGTGCCCGAAGTCCCGTTTGCCGAGCCCCTGGACGGGCGCATGTACATCTTGGACCTGCCCGGGGCGCCGCCGTCCGTCCGGCTTGGCACGGACGAGGTCTTTGCCGCGGCGGACTTCAGCGCGCTGGAGGCGGCGTGCTCAGACCGGCGCTGTTCGCTCTTCGGCAACTTGGGCCTGTTCTTCCGCTTTGCCTTAGCGTTGCTGGAGCGGCGCTACGGCATCTTCAGCTTCCACGCCTCCGCCATGTACCTCCCCGACCGCAATGAACTCATGCTGGTGGTGGGCGGCGCGGGCGCGGGCAAGACGGTCTTCCTGCTGGAAGGGCTGCGGCGCGGCTACCAGGTGTACAGCACCGAAATGACCCACCTGGAGTTTCGCGGCGACGACGTGGTCTTCCACAAGGGTTCGTTGGTGGACAATATCCGCCAGGGGAATTTCGTCCACGATTTTCCCGACGTGGCGGAACGGCTGGGCCTGGACCTGCCCGCCGTGGAGAACGTCTGGGCGCACAAACTGGCCGTGGACCTGGCGCCGGTGGCCCCGGAGGCCGACGAAATCGTCAACCCCAGGCTCTCATTGCTCTTCCCCAAGATCGAATCAGGCCGGGAGGCCGCGGTGGTTTCCGACGTGGCGCCCGGGCCGAAGATGGTGAAGCTGCTCTATGACAACGCGTCCGAGAAGATTGGCGGCTCGGCCCTGCTCTACGACCGCATCCCGCTGCCGGGCGCCGACGCCCCGGACATCGCCGCCAAACGCTGGGACGGCATGCGCCGCCTGGTGCACGAGCACGGCGACATCATCCTCCGCGCCAAGGACATCCTGGCGGGCACCCACAACTGCATGGAAGGGCTCTAGAACGCAGCGTTGTGGCGGCGCGGCGCTGCGCAACCCGGACGCGCGGCTCGCCACTGGGAATCCAATAACAGCGGGATTCTATTGCGCCGACCCGCGCGGGTAGGTTGCCCGCCGCACTTAATCCGAACGTACAGCCAAGAGCACAACGCATTCACAACGCAAGAGAGAGGAAAGCACATGCCACAGGCTTGGGAAGGAATTGTCGATCCGCCGGTGCGCAGCCGGGTCCAGGACAAACCGCGCGCCACGGGCTACACCATGGTGCTGGATAAGGGGCTCGGCCTGCACGCCACGACCGATTTGATGCGCATGGCGAATCATGTGATCGATTCGCTCAAGCTCACGTTCGGCACGTCGGCGTTCTACGATGAAGCGGTGCTCCGCGAAAAGATCGCGCTGGTCGAGGCGGCCGGTGTGGACATCTATCCCGGCGGCACGTTTCTGGAAGCGGCGGTGGCCCAGGGCAAGCTGCCGGCCTACGTTGCCCGCGCCAAGGAACTGGGCTTCAGCACCATCGAGGTCTCCGACGGCACCATCGAGATGGACGCGGCCACCCGCAGCGACATCATAAGGCGCGCCAAGGACGCCGGCTTCAAGGTGCTCACCGAGGTGGGCAAGAAAGACCCGAAAGACGCGATCGAGACCACCACCATGCACGAACAGATCGCCAGCGACCTGGCGGAAGGCGCGCACAAGGTGATTGTGGAAGCGCGGGAGTCCGGCCACGGCGTCGGCATCTTCGATGCCGGCGGCGACGTGCAGTCCGACATGGTGGCGGAAATCCTGGGCGGAATCAACAACGTGGACGACCTCATCTGGGAAGCCCCCATCAAGAACCAGCAGCAGTGGCTCATCCTCGAGTTTGGGCCGAACGTCAACCTGGGCAATATCCCTCCGGACGACATCCTGGCGCTGGAAGCGCTGCGCTGCGGCATGCGCGGCGATACGCTGAAGCGCGCGCTGGCCGGCACCTGGCCCCAGGACTAGCCGCCAACCGCCGGCATCTTCACAGGCGTCTGCATAGACGTCTGCACCAGCATTCTCTTCAACGGCTATCGGGACGCCGCTCGCGCATGGGCGGCGTCCTATTCTCTTTCGGCTCGCATGGGGCTGCGGGGGTTGGCAACGCCATGTGCTGCCGCCGCCACGTGCGGCGCCCAGCGCGGCGAGGCAATGGTGTTGCGCTTAAGTGGATGGCTTCAGTTCTATTCGTTCGTGCTGAGCCACTTCGGTCCTGCGACAGGCTCAGGGCAGGCAAGCTCAGCACAGGCTCTGTCGAAGCGCAAACGGCGCGTAGATGACCCAAAACCGACGGTCTCGTGCCTGAGCCGTTCGCCCTGAGCTGAGTCGAAGGGCAAACGGCTCAGGCGCAGGCTTCAAGGCGGCACCATTTGGGGGGTACGCCGGGTCTACAGAATGCCGTGGCGGCTGAAGACCGCGCGCATGGCCTCCCCGGCGGCGAGTTCGGCGCGGACGGTGTTCTCGCCCCGCACCTTGGCTTCCGCCGGTTGCAGCACCTCTTCGATATGCCGCTGGGGGATGACCACCACGCCGTCATATTCCGCCAAGATGTAGTCACCGGGGTGCACCAGCACGCCGCCGCACGTGATGGGCACGTTGTGGGCGATGGCCTCGGCGCGGCCCGCGGCGTCGGCGGCGCAGAAGGCCGCGGCGAAAACCGGATACGGCTTGGCGATGATCATGCCGCTATCGCGCACGGGACCGTCGATCACCGCGCCCGTCGCGCCCCGCGCCTGGGCGCAGGTGGAAAACAACTCGCCCCACAGGGCGCACGGCGGCGCATCGTCCAGCGCGGCGACGTACACTTCACCGGGCCGCAGGCTGTCCATGGCTTCGATCTCCATAGCGTGGTACTCCGCCTGCGAGGGCACGCGCTCCGCCGGCCGGAAGTGAATGGGGTGTGCGCGCCCCACGATGCGCGCCTCCGGGTAGAGCGGCCGCATCCGGGGCGCCATCACCTGGTGCCGCAGGCCCAGGGCGTCCAGCGCGTCGGAAACCACGGCCACGTAGACGTGCTGCAGGCGGTCGAGAAACGGATCACTGGGGGAACCGGTTGACATCGGGCAATACTCCTCTTGGTGCTCAGTGTCTGCGGTATCTTCCACCTATCATAGCTTGCCCGAAATCCACTCGTGCCCAGGCCAAATGTCTGGAATCTGCTGCGCCGCTTGTGCTGATGCTGCCTATCTCCGTGGCACATCGTCCGTTTGCGCTTCGGCACTGCGACAAGCCCGTGTCAAGTCCGTCGCAGCACGTGGGAAGTTCCAGGAGAGTCCAGAAACGTGCTCAAGCCCGGGGCACGCGACTCACAACGACGCCTGCTCTTTCCATCCGTGCTGAGCCCCGTCGCAGCACCGCTGGCACGCGTGGCAGCGCCCGGACCCTTTAACCCAGAACCCACTCACCACCCCACCTGCCCGGACGGTGCGCCAGTGCAGTATTATAGAGGCGCATGTCAAACAGGCCGGCGCCCGTGCGCGGCAAGCCAAGGTGGAAGCGGACCGTGGCCGGTGAGACCCCACAGCCGTTGCTGGAAATTGCGAACGTCACCAAGACGTTCGGCGGCCTATACGCGGTGCACAACTGCTCGCTGCAGGTGCGCCCGGGCGCCATCACGGGCCTCATCGGGCCCAATGGCGCGGGCAAGACCACCCTATTCAACCTCATCTCCGGATTCCACCCGCCGGACACCGGCCGCATCATCTTCCAGGGCACGCGCATCGACGGCCTGCCGCCGCACCGGGTCTTCCGCCGCGGTCTCTGCCGCACCTTTCAAGTGCCCAAGGAACTCAAGCAGATGACGGTGCTGGAGAACCTCCTGCTCGTGCCCACCGGCCAGGTGGGCGAACGCCTGGGCGCGGCCTGGTTCGTGCCGTGGCAGATTCGCAAGCAAGAGCGCGCTGCCTACGCCAAGGCGCTGGACGTGTTGGAGTTCGTGAGTCTGGCCCACCTGCGGGACGAATATGCGGCCAATCTCTCCACCGGCCAGAAGAAGCTGCTGGAGCTTGCCCGCGCCATGATGACGGACCCGCGCCTCATCATGCTGGATGAACCGGGCGCGGGCGTGAATCCATCGCTCTTGAACAGCCTCATGCGGCAAATCGAGCGGCTGGTCAGCGAACGGGGCATTACGGTCCTGCTCATCGAGCACAATATGGCGGTGGTGATGGGCATATGCGATCCCGTGATCGTGATGAGCAACGGCGAGAAGCTGGCGGAGGGCACACCCGCTGAAATCCAGCAGAACGAGCAGGTGCTGGCAGCGTACCTGGGAGGCCAGAACCGGTGAACGTGTTGGAAGCAGCCGGCATCGTCTCCGGCTACGGCGACCTGGAAATCCTGCACGGCGTTTCCCTGAGCGTGGGAGCGGGCGAAGTGGTGGCCATCATCGGTCCCAACGGCTGCGGCAAGTCCACCCTCATGAAGACCATCTTCGGCTTGCTCACGCCCACCGCGGGCACGGTCACGTTCCGGGGCGCCGACATCACGGGACAGCCGCCCCATGCCATCGTCGGCCAAGGCTTGAGCTACGTGCCCCAGGCGGATAACACGTTCCTGAGCCTGACGGTGCAGGAGAACCTGGCCATGGGCGCGTTTCTGCGCTCCGACACGATCGCGGCCCAGTCGGCGATGGTCTACGACCTGTTTCCCGATCTCAAGGACCGCCGGGGCACGAAAGTGTCGGCGTTGAGCGGCGGCCAGCGCCAGATGGTCGCCATGGCCCGGGCGCTCATGTTGAAGCCGCAACTTCTGATGCTGGACGAGCCGACGGCGGGTCTGGCCCCCGTGTTCGTGGAGACGGTCTTCAAGCGGATTGCCCACGTGAACGCCCAGGGCATTGCCGTGCTCATGGTGGAGCAAAACGCGCGCATGGCGCTGGAACACGCCCGGCGCGGCTACGTGCTGGCCGACGGGGAGAACCGCTATACGGACGCCAGCAGCGCGCTGCTGGCAAACAAGGAAATCGCCCGGCTCTACCTGGGAGGAGACCTTTGAATCACTCCGTCACTTCAGCGAAAGCCGGAATCCATCTGAGCCACCCCGTCATTCCGGCGAACGCCGGAATCCAGCGGCGCGTTTACCGTTTCCAATTGCGTGCCGACCGCCCCTTTCACCCCCATCCCGGCTTTCCCCCGTCAAGGGGGCAGGGGTTGAGTAGAATCTGCCCCGTATCCCGACACGGGAAACTCCTGGGAGGCACGGCGTGATTGCCTTGGTAGTCGACGGCATCATTCTGGGCAGCATACTCTCCCTGGGAGCAGTGAGCCTGACATTGGTCTACGGCATTGTGCGCTTTGCCAACTTTGCCCACGGCGACTTGATGGCCGTGGGCGCGTACGTGGCGTTCTTCTGCGTGAACACGGTCTTTGCCGCGCTGGATCTGCCGGCGGCGACGTTTGGGCCGCTCTCGTTCGGCCTGCCCATGCTGCTGGCGCTGCCGCTGGCCATGCTGGCCACCGCGGTCGTGGCCGTCATCGTCGATCGGCTCGTGTTCCGTCCCATGCGCCGGCGGCAGTACGCCCCAGTCATGTTCGTCATCGGCTCGCTGGCGGCCGCCTTTGCGCTGCGGGCGCTGCTGTTCATCATCTGGGGGCCGGAGTTTCACTTCTTCACGCAAGCCCTGCGACCGGCGCTGCAACTGCCGTACGAGATTCGGGTCAAGCCGGACCAGATCTTCATCATGGCGGCGTGCCTTTCTATGGTGGCGGGTCTCTACCTCTTCCTGCGGCGCTCCAGGCTGGGGCAGGCGCTGCGGGCCACGGCGGACAACCCGGACTTGGCCCGCATTAGCGGCATCGACACGGAGCGCATGATGGTCTGGACCTGGGCCATCGGCGCGGCCATGGCGGCCACGGCGGGCATCTTGCTGGGCATCGATGCGCAACTGCGGCCGGAAATGGGCTGGAACCTGCTCTTGCCGCTCTTTGCCGCGGCTATCCTGGGCGGCATCGGCAATCCCTACGGCGCGCTGGTCGGCGGCATGACCATCGGCATCGTGCAGCAGGTGTCCACGGCGTTTCTCTTGCCTACATACAAGCCCGCCGTAGCCTTCGTCATCCTGATACTCGTGCTGCTCATCCGGCCCCAGGGCATTCTGGGCAGCGAGCAGAGGGGGTTCTAGCCGCTGGGCACGCGGGACACACGAGAGATGGACGCAATGCGGACAGGCGGCGCGCCGGGAGCGCGAAGAGCACCATGACAATCGAGGCCATCCTGACATCCGGCATACTCAACTACCTCATCGGCTTTCTGATCGTTGCCGGCATCTACGCCCTCTTTTCGTTGGGCCTGAACGTGCACTTCGGCGGCACCGGTCTTATCAACTTCGGCATTGCCGGCTTCTTCGCCATCGGCGCGTACACCGCGGCGTTGGTCACAAAGCCCTTGCCCACGGGCGAGCTTGCGGTCTACACACAGCAGGCGCTGGGCCTGGACCAGCCGTTTCTGGTGGGCGTGATTGCCGCGGCTGCGGTGTGCGGGCTCGTGGCTTTGCTGATCGGCATTCCCACACTGCGCTTGCGCGAGGACTACCTGGCAATCGCCACCATCGGCATCGCCGAGAGCATCCGGCTGGTGTTCAACAACGAGGAGTGGCTGGCGAACGGCTCCAAGGGCCTGGTGGGCATCCCGCGGCCCTTCTACGATCAGGTGGCGCCCGAATACTACAACTACGTGTACCTGGGCATTGTGGTCCTGACGCTGGCCGTGGTTGCAGTCTTGCTGGAGCGCTTGCTCCGCTCGCCGTGGGGACGTGTGTTGCGGTCCATCCGGGAAGATGAGGTGGTGGCGGCCGCCTACGGCAAGAACGTCTTTGCCTTCAAGCTGCAGGCGCTGGTGCTCGGCGCCATGGTGATGGGCGTCGGCGGCGCGCTGTACGCCCACAACGCCGGTACCATCAGCCCCGGCGTCTTCGAACCGGTCTTTGGCACGTTCATCGTGTGGGTGATGCTGATCCTGGGCGGCAGCGGCAACACGAAAGGCGCAATCCTGGGGGCGTTCGTATTCTGGGCGATCTGGGCGGGCTCGCAGTTCGCCACCGACGCGCTGGTGCCGCACGAGTTCAACTCCCGCGCGCCCCACGTCCGTTTTCTGCTGATAGAAACGCTGCTCGTGCTGATGCTGCTCTTCCGACCCAAAGGCATCCTGGGTGAGGAACGGTACGTCTCCCGGCTGTGAGACTCTACTGCAGGAGACGGCATGGCGACGGCCGGCGAGACCGCCGCTGGGGGCGGACCCCACCGTTCGATGCAGAGGAAAGCCGCCGGAGAAGCACTGGGAGTTCCCTCCCAATCCGTGCACGCCAGGCGCGTCGATGCGCCTATACCCCGTTCGCGCTGAGCTTGTCGAAGAGCACTAAGTCCGCTCGCGCTGAGCCCGCCGAGGCACCCCTGACCCGTTCGCGCTGAGCTTGTCGAAGTGCCACGTGTCCGCTCGCGCTGGGCTTGTCGAAGCGCACTAAGTCCGTTCGCGCTGAGCTTGTCGAAGTGCAGGCGTCGGATGCTTGCGAGGTCGCCCCCTGTTGGCGCTGGCACTCTGAGTGTGCAGTGTGCGGCAGAACGTGGGTGTCGCGTTATCCGGCTTGCTCTGTAACCGTTTACGTCACCCTAACGCACTTCGACAAGCTCAGTGCGAACGGGTCTGGTGTTCGGAGGCGCTTCGACAAGCTCAGTGCGAACGGCACTGGTGTTCGGAGGCACTTCGACAAGCTCAGTGCGAACGGAAGGGTGCGTGAACTGTCGGGTGTGCGAACGTTCGGGTGTGCGAACGGTTGGGTGGGGGTTTGTTGCTGAATGCGATACGCGGGTAACGCCATTCCGCCGGTATCTGCGCTGTCACTCTGGCATTTCACCGGAACACGGCGGTCCGCCAACAATGGCGCTGTCACCCCGGCATTCCCACGGTAACGACAAGCCGCCAACAGTGGCGCTGTCACCTTGGCTATTCGCCAGCAAGAGCGAGCCGCCGGTTTTGGCGCTCTCACATCGGCATTCCCCCAGTAACGGCAGTCCGCCGACATTGGCGCTCTCGCCTTAGCACTCCGCCGGTAACAGCAGTCCGCCAGTAGGGAGCGCCGGTTACTGGCCCTGCTCCCCCGGGGTGCAGCCGGGGCGGCCGCGCACGTGCAGGACTACCTCACTATCGCTATCCACCTGCAGCCCTGGGCGCTGGTTCTGTTCGGCGACGGTGCCGCACGTGCCCGGATCGTCGGTGAGGGTGCTGCCCAGTACACCGCGCAGACCGAACTCGGAGAGGTCATTTATGGCAATAGCAAGTTGTGAGCCGGTGACGTTCGGCACCACCACGCGCTCCACCCCGGTGCTCACCGTCAGGCGCACGGTGTCGCCCGGCGCCACTTCCACGCCCGCGGCCGGCTCTTGCGCCAGCACCAACCCCGCAGTAGACTCATCGCCTCCCTGCTCGACTTCCTCCACTTCCACGCCCAAGGGTTCCAACTGTAGGCGCGCATTGGCCGCGGCCGCACCCACCACGTCGGGCATGACGGGCACCTCCGGACCTTGACTGATGCGAATGATGACCGTCTGCCCGGTGGGCACCTCGGTGTTGGGCTCCGGCGATTGGCTCACCACCCGGCCGGGCGCGACGCTGTCGCTGAACACCTCTTCCGATTCCCCAGTGAGGTCGTGCTGTTCCAGCAGGGCGATGGCCCGTTCTTCAGACGACTGGATGAGATTCGGCACGGTGGTGCGCGGCGTGGGCGACCCCTGGGGCGCTGGGCCGGCGGTGGGCACGGGCGCCGGGGTGGGACTGGCCTCGGCCACGGCGGGAATGGATATCTTCGGTTCACTCGCGCCGGACGGCGACAGAATTGGCACGTCTACTAGCAAGCCGCTGAGGTCCGGCGCCATGCGAAAGCCAAGCCAGAGCGCGGCGATGACGGCCAGGAAGATCAGGGGAATCCCCCATCGCGATGGGGGCTCCGGTGGCTTGCCGCCGGATTTGCGCGGTTGTGCTGGGTCGCCGGGTCCTGTGAAACCCGCTGGGCCTGGCTGGTCCATTGTGATTCGCGATGCCTCTAGCTGCTGATTGGTCCCGTGGGCGAGAGCACCTGTTCGCGGAGTTCCTCCAAGCGGAGGGAAAGCACTTGCGACACACCCTCTTCCGCCATGCTAACACCAAACAGGGCGTCTGCCATCTCCATGGTACCCCGGTTGTGGGTGATGATCAGGAATTGGGTTTCCCGGCCATACTCGCGGAGCAGGCGGCAAAAGCGGACGACGTTCGTTTCATCCAGCATAGCGTCGGCCTCGTCCAGCAAGCAGAGCGGCGCGGCCCGCGCGCTCAGCAGCGCGAAGAGCAAGGCCAGCGCCACCAGCGCCCGCTCGCCGCCGGAAAGCAGCGAGAGCGGCTGCCGCCGTTTGCCCGGCAGCCGCACCGTAATCTCGATGCCGGTCTGCGCGGGGTCTTGCGGGTCGGTCAGGCTCAGTTCTGCGTCGCCGCCGTCGAAGAGCACGCGCACCATGCGGCGAAAGTCCGTCGCCACCTGCTGGAACGTCGCCGTAAAGTCACGGCGAATGGCGCGCCGCAGTTGCCGCTTGACCTCGTCCAGGTCCCCAGTAGCGGCTTCCAGGTCGGCGATTTGCTCGCGGAGGAACGTGGCGCGTTGCGCCAGAAGTCCATGTTCTTCCACCGCCAGCGGGTTGACCGGGCCAATGCGGCGCAAGCGCCGCCGCAGCGACGTCACCTGCTGCTGCAACTCTTCCAGGGACACCGCGGCCGGCTGGGGGATGGGCTCCGCATCGGGCTCGTCGCTCAACCAGCGCACCACGGTATCCTCGCGCCGTTGCCGCACACCGGCCAACACTTGCTCGGCGCGGCTAAGCTCCGCCGCGCGAGCGGACCGTTGAGCTTCCAAGTCCCCCCGCGTGCGGGCGAGCACGCCGTGCTGTTCCCGCAACCGGACGAGCCGCTCGCGTTGCGCGGCGCGTTCGGCGTCGGCTGCCTCCCGCTGGCCCGTGGTCTGCCGGACGGCGGCAGCCGTCGCCGCCATGTCCGTCTGCAGCGCGCCCAGGGCTTCTTCCCGCTCGGCGCGGAGGGCGGCCATCTTGGTGCGTTCGCCCACGAACCCCTGCCGCTCGGCGCGGAGTTGGGCAATTGCGCGGGTGAGGTGCTCCTTGCGCTGCTGTTGCACGGCGAGTTGCGTTTGCAGAGCGCCTACCCTGGCCCTTTGAGACTCCAATTCCTGACGCAGTTCGTCGCGCGCGCGTTCCCGCTCGCCAAGCTCGCGGGTCAGCCGTTCCTTGGCCGCCACGGCCAGGGGCGCTTCCCGTTCCCGGTCGGCGATGGTCTCTTCCAGTTCCGCGCGGCGGTCTTGGGTTTCCTCCGCCACGCGCTCCCACCAGGCGCATTGCCGGGCCAATTCGTCGCGTTCATTGGTCTGCCGCGCCGCGGCGGCCGCGGCGGCTTGCGCCTCTTGCGCGCGCTGCGCGTGGGTCTGGGCCGCTTGCCGGGCGGCGCCGCGCAGTTCCTCTTGCCGTCCACGCAGGGTCGCTTCCTGTTCCGCAAACCGCTCGCACCGGCGGCGCAATTCCGCCAACTGCGCGGTGAGCTTCCGGTACTGCGCCTGCTGCCGTCCGCGTTGTACGGCAGCCTGGGCATAGCGGAAGACGCCGCCGCTGTAGACCACACCGTCCAGCGTGACGAGCAGCGGCCATGGCGTTGCCTGGGCAACGGCGAGCAAGGCGGGTACGTCTTCCACCACCAGGATTGCCCGCAGCACCGGTGCCAGCGCGGCGCTTGCCGGCGGCAAGGTCACCAGATCGGCGGCGCGGCCCACCACGCCGGGCAGCGCCGGAACTGTGCGCTGCTCACCGGCCAAGAGATCGGCCGCCAGCACGGTGGTCTGGGCGATCGCGGCAGCGACCGCGTGGGTGACCAGTTTTGCCGCGTCTTGCCTGTTGGCCGTGAGCAAAGTCTCAGTGGGCAGCGCGGCCGCGAGCGCGGTGGCGATGCGCGCGGGCACGTCTACGTCCGTCAACGGGGGCAGCAGGTTGACCCCGGCCCGCGCCGCGACGGCCGCGGGCGCGCCTTCGTCATCGCCCACGGCCCCGGCGAGCAGGGCCCGCAACCCCGATACGCGCCCTTCCAGGTCTGCGCGGCGACGCAGCGGCTCCTGGCGTTCCTGCTCGAGCGCCTGCAGGGCCCGTTCCACGTCCGCCAAGGCGGCTTCAGCCTGCTCGTTTTCAGATTGTGCCGCCGCCGCGCGCGCCTGGCGTTCCTCGGCGTTGGCTTGCAGTTTCTTCAGGCCGGCAGCGCGCTCCCGCTGCCGCTGGCGCGCGTGCTGCAGGTGCTCGGCGGCTTCCGCGGCGCGGGTCAGCACGTCCTCTCGCTGGCGCTTGGCGTCGTCGATGGCGGCGGTGAGGCTGTTCAGCCGGGTCGTAACGGCAACCCCGTCCTGGCGCAATCGCTGAAGCGCGTCCTCCGCTTCCCGGCTTGCCTCTTCCTTGCGCTCGATGCCGCCCTGCACCGCGTGCCACTCGCCCTGGAGGTCGGCGCGGGCCGTCGTCGCGGTCACCAGGGCCGCTTCCTGCTCGGGCAGGCGCGCCGCCACCGCTTCCTGCCGTTGGGCGAGGTCGGCTTCCCGCCCGCGCGCTTCCGCCACGCTGCGGCTTAAGTGGGTCTGGCGTTCCTGCTGCACGGCCTGGCGCTGGGTCAGGTCGTGCAGGCGGTTCCGGAGACCCCCGGCGCGGGCGTCCAAGCGGTGCAGAGCCTGCTCCTGCTCCCCCATGGCGTGCTCCAGGCTTTGGCGCTCCTGGGCGTGGTCTGCGAGCTGGGTTTCCAACGCGGCCAGGGCCGCCGTGCCGCGTGTCGTATCGCGGCTCGCCGCCTCTTCTTCGCCCACAAGCTCGGCCAGTTGCGCCGCGTACCACGTGTGCAAGGACTGGGCGAGTTCTCGTTGCAGCGCCTCCGCCCGCTGGGCCGCCTTTGCTTGGCCGGCGAGGGTTGCCAGGCGGGGCTCCAGTTCCAGCAGGATGTCCCGCACCCGGGTCATGTTGTCCTGGACGCGCAGCAGCTTGTTGTCCGCCTCGTGCTCTTGCATGTAGAGCGCGCGCACGCCCGCCGCTTCTTCCAGCAGGATGCGCCGGTCTTCGGGCCGTTGCGCCAGCACCTGGTCGATGAGGCCCTGGCCGATCATCATGCCGTGGCCGATGCCGGCTTCCGCGAGCAGTTGCTGGATGTCGCGCAGCCGCACCCGCTTGCCGTTCAGGAGATACTCGTTTTCGCCGGAACGGTAGGCCCGCCGGGCGATGCTGATTTCGGCCAGTTCCAGCGGAAACGCGCCGTCCTCATTGGCGAACGTGAGCGCCACCTCGGTCATGCCGGCGGGAGCGCGGCCCGGCGTGCCGCCGAAGATCACGTCTTCGCTCCTGCGGCCGCGCAGCGCGAGCATGCTCTGCTCGCCCAGCGCCCAGCGGATGGCGTCGGCCAGATTGCTCTTGCCGCTGCCGTTCGGGCCGACGATGGCCGTGAGGCCCTGGGGAAACGCCAGTTTCGTGCGGGACGGAAACGTCTTGAAGCCGTGTATGTCAAGGTGCGTAAGGTACATGTGGTCTAGCGTACCGCCGTGGGGCTTGCCGCCGGACGCGCGGGGACGACCAGCGCCAGCGCCTGGGCCGCAGCCGCTTGCTCGGCCTTCTGGGTATTGGAGCCTTCCCCCACGGCGAGCAGGGTCTCTTCTTGATAGACGCCGACGACGAAGTGCCGGTCATGGTCGGCGCCGCTGGCGCTGATCACCCGATACGTGGGCGTCGTATTACGCTGGGCCTGCAGGTGCTCCTGCAATTCCGTCTTGGCGTTGCGGTCGCTCGCCGTGCTCAGAATGTGCTCGACCGCGGCTTCGAGTTGCGGCGCGAGAAAGGCCTGCACGTGCTCGTATGACGTTTCCAAATAGAGCGCGCCCATGACGGCCTCGAATGCGCTGGAGAGGTTGGAGTCGCGCTCACGGCCCCGCGTGGCTTCCTCCCCCTTGCCCAGGCGGAGCAACGGGCCCAGCGCCACCGCTTGGGCAAACCGGCTCAATTGCTCTTTGCGCACCAGCGCCGCGCGCAAGCGCGACAACTCTCCTTCGGACTTGGCGGGAAACCGCACGTGGAGAAACGCCGCGGTGATGGCGCCGATGACGGCGTCGCCGAGGAACTCCAAACGTTCGTTGCTATCGCGTTTCTTCAGGCCGTGCTCGTGGGTGTAGGAACGATGCGTGAGAGCCTGGGTGAGGAGGAGCGAGTCTGCGCCGGGAAAGCCGAGCCGCCGCCGGAGCGCATCAAGGGAAGGAAACGTGCAGTCAACGGTCACGATGCGATCCAATCGTTCCTCGCGGGGACGCGTGTGCTCTTGCGGGCAATGTTGGCGGCATATGCCGTTCCGGTGTCGTGCCGACGGAGGACGCACGCCACCGCCCCGCGGTGAGCGTGGCTCAAAGGGAACTCTGCCGTTTGGCGGCAAGCTTGGTCACGGTCGATTCCGTTTGCTCCACAGCCAGAAAACACCCGTAGGGGCAGCCCTTGTGGCTGCCCAACCCCGCGTTGCCGCTCAACAAACCAGGGACACACGCCCCGCGCTACAAGACGCGCGGAAACGCAGCCTGCCTAGATAAGGGAACGAGACTGGCACCCGTCCACGGGGATGCACGTACCGTTCACCCAACTTGCCCTGGGCGAAACCAGGAACGCGACTACATCCGCCACCTCCGCCACCGTGCCGAAGCGACCGCCGGGAATCTCCTGGCTGACGAATTCGGCCATGCCGTCCGGGTCCGCCTGCACGCGCCGGTCCCAACTCCCGCCTGGGAAGCGGATTGACCCCGGTGCGACGCTATTCACGCGCACGCCCAGCGGCGCGAGATCGCGGGCAAGACTACCAGCCAGCCCGATCATGGCCGCCTTCGTGCTCACGTACACCGCGGGCCCGCCCAGTTCACGGCCCCAGATGGAGGAAACGAACACAACGGCGCCGCCGTTCGCAGCGGCGTCGTCGCCGGCGGCGGTGTTCGTTCCGACGACGGTGTCGCCCGCTGCCAGGTGCGGCAGCGCCGCGCGGGTCATGCGCACACCGGCTAGCAGGTTCAGGTCGATGACCTCCTGCCATTCGGCGTCGCTCTGTTCGGCAAACGGCGTGCGATTATTGCCGCCCACGTTATTCACGAGAATATCGAGCCGGCCGTAAGCGGCAACGGCGGCATCCACAAGCCGCTGCGGCGCGTCGGGTTCCGTCACGTCGCAGGCAACGTCGCGGACCGCGGCGCCGCTCGCCCGCAGCGCCCCGGCGGTTTCCGCCAAGCCCGCGCCGCCGCGCGCGCAGATTACCAGCTTGCAGCCCTCCCGTGCCAGCGCCTGCGCGATGCCTTTGCCAATGCCGCGACTGGCGCCGGTGATCAGGGCAACGCGTCCGTCTAGTGCAAGGTCCATCGCCAAGCCGTAGGCGCTAGCCGGACTTCTGCGCGTCGATGTACGCTACCGCATCCCTGATACTGCGAATCTCCTGCGCCTCTTCGTCCGAAATCTGGATGCTGTATTCGTCTTCGAGCGCCATGATGAGCTCCACAAGATCGAGGGAATCCGCTTCCAAGTCTTCTTGGAAGCGGGTGTCCTCCGTGATCTCCTCGACTTCGGCGCCGAGTTTGTCCGCTACGACCGACTTGACCTGCTCTAGCGTATCGCTCATTGGTGGCTCCTCCACGCTGCACAAACCGCTACTACGCACATTGACTCTACGCAGACCCAGTGCTGCCGGGACTGCGTTCACAGGGGATAGGGGCAACTGCGCTGCAAGACCTCGACTCTCGAGACCGCGGACGAAAGACCGGGGGTGCGGCACGGCGCCATGGCAGACCGCACGCGACGCACATGCCGCGCGGGGCTGCGGCGACTATGCCGCGTCACGCTTGGATCCGGCAATTTGCCTACTCTCAAGTATATATCCACTGCCGTCTGTTTAGAAAGCGTGCAGGCGGGGACATCGACCATTTCTCGCCGCGAGAGGCGGGAAGTAGCTGAGCCCGCGCCTCAGCGCGGCCCAAAGACCCGGGTGCCGTAACAGCTTGGTAACGCCCTCACGCCTCCGCCGTCCTGCCCCTCACTTCTTGACTCCGGGCAACGTGAGGCCCAAACGCGTGCCGCCGTACACGAGGCCGACGGCTACCACGGCTTTGGCGACGTCGAGCAGGACAAACGGCTCCACGCCGTTGCGGTAGCCCAGCAGCCAGGGGCTTGCCTCCTCCCGCACCAGAAAATACCACTGCGAAAGATGGTACCAGCCCAGAAGGTAGATGACGGCGAGGCCCGCCAAGGCCGCCGCGATGGACCAGCGCCGCCCCAGCCAGAGCGCCAGCACGCCGATGAGCGGCGCGGCAAAGAGAAAGCCCCAGATGTAGCCGCCGGTAGGCCCCAGCAACCAGGCGATGCCGGAGCCGCCGCCAGAAAACACCGGCAAGCCGACGATGCCAGCGCCAATATACTCAGCCAACGCGAGAAACGACTGGCGCGGGGTGAGACTCAAGCCAACGATGAGAACGGCCAGCACTTGCAAGGTGATGGGCACCGGCGTAAACCAGAGGTGAAACTCCGCTCGCGCCGCAAGCGCCACCAGCGCCGCCGCCAACGTCGCTACCACAACGGCATGCAGGACGCCGCGCACCCGTCCGCCGGAAAGTAGCGATTCTCGTGCCGTCATCTGCTTTTCTCCTTTACCCGCGTCACTTTATGGTGTGCCGCGCAGCCGGTGCGGTCCGGCTTTGCGCCGCCATAGCTACTGGACAGTGCTGCCCCGCATATAGCCGGTACAATCACTCCCAATGGTCTACCCCCAACGCCACTGTACGCTGCCCCGTTCCCCAGCGGCCACGCCCAACGGGGCCTGTCCCCGGATCGCTCGTGGGGGGCAATGCCCCGCCGCTACGCGCCTCCGTCGCCGGCTTCCGTTACGTCAAGCGCGATGAGATTTTGGCCGCTCTGTACCATGTCCCCGGGTTCTACGAGGAGCGCCGTCACCTCGCCGGCCACGTCCGCGTGGATTTCGTTGAAGACTTTCATGGCCTCGATCAGTCCCACCACCTGACCGGCTTCAACGCGGTCGCCCACTTGCACGTACGGATCGGCCTCCGGGCTGGACCGGTCGTAGTAGAGGCCGTTCAAGGGCGCCTTGACGGCGGTGCGGGGCGGTGCATCCTGCGCTGGCGCGGGGGCCGCGGCGGCTGTTTCCGTCCGCGCCTGCAAGACGACACCCGGGCGGCGGCGCAGGAAGACGACCGTATCGCCGCTGCGGATTTCCACCTCGTGCACCGCTGTGCCCTGCAGAGCGGCGATGAGGTCGCGCACATCCTCCAACCAGGCTGCGCTGCCGGTTTTGCTCATGTCGTCAGATCGCTGCGCCGCTGCCACCGTCTGCCTTTCTCTGTCTCGCCGCTGTCGGGTGCGGCGGCCCACCGTGTGCGGGCCGCCGTTTCACCGTCCTCTATTCCACGGCTCACGTCAAATCGCGTCTAGAGGGGAATTGGGAGATTTGGGCTTGATCTCCTTGCTGGGCTTGATCTCATGTCATTCCGAGTGCAGCGAGGAATCTAGTTTGCTCCCGACTCTAGATTCTTCGTCGCCGCACTCCTCAGAATGACATTTTGGCTGCACTCCTCAGAATGACGTTTCGGGCGCACTCCTTAGAATGACATTTCGCCTGCACATCCCAGAGTGACATTTCGATGAGCAGCCGCTTACGTTGACACCCACATCTGTGCAGCCTAAGTCAATACCTTACCTACTAATCGCGTCCAGAGCAGGCCTACCCAGGGCAAGCCTACGCCTCAAAGCGTGTGAACACCAAACTCGCGTTGTGCCCGCCGAAGCCGAAGCTGTTGTTCATGGCCGCGTGGACTGTCGCCGCGCGGGCGCTATTGGGCACGTAGTCCAAATCGCATTCTGGATCGGGTTCCTGGTAGTTGATGGTGGGCGGGACCAGGTTGTCCGCCATTGCTTTCAGGCAGAAGACCGACTCCACGCCGCCGGCGCCGCCGAGCAGGTGGCCGGTCATGGACTTCGTGGAACTCACCGCCATGCGCCCCGCATGGTCGCCAAAGACCGTCTTGATTGCTTGGGTCTCCGCGCGGTCGTTAAGGGGCGTGGACGTGCCGTGGGCGTTGATGTACTGCACGTCTTGCGGCGTGAGTTGCGCTTGCCGCAGCGCGTTTTGCATGGCGCGGGCAGCGCCCTCGCCGTCTTCCGGCGGGGCCGTAATGTGACTGGCGTCGGCGGTAGCGCCGTAGCCGGCGACCTCGCCATAGATACGGGCGCCGCGGTCCAGCGCATGTTTCAAGCTTTCCAGCACCACGATGCCTGCGCCCTCGCCGACCACGAAGCCGTCGCGCTGCTTTTCGAACGGCCGCGAGGCCGCCGGCGGCGCAGCGTTGCGCGTGGAGAGCGCGCGCATGGCGGCAAAACCGGCGATGGTCATAGGCGTCACCGCGGCCTCGCTGCTGCCGCAGATCATGACGTCGGCGTCGCCGCGCCGGATGGCCGCCGCGCCCTCGCCCACGGCATGCGCGCCGGTGGCGCAGGCCGAGACGACCGCCAGATTCGGCCCGCGCAGGCCGAAGCGAATGGAAATGGCCCCAGCCGCCGTATCGGTGAGGAGCATGGGAATGAGAAACGGGCTCAACCGGCTGGGCCCGCGCGCCGCCATCACGGCAAATTGGGCTTCCAGAGATTCGATGCCGCCGATGCCCGAGCCGACAAAGACGCCCACGCGGTCTGAATTCCGGGCGTCTACGCGCAGGTCGGCGTCGTCCATGGCTTCCTGCCCCGCCGCGACCGCATACTGCGTGAAACGGTCCATGCGCCGCGCTTCGCGGGCAGCCACGTACTGGCGGACGTCGAAGTCCTTCACCTCGCCGGCGATTTGCGCCGCGAAGCCGGTGGGGTCGAAGCGGGTGATGCGCGCGATGCCGGACACGCCAGCGAAAACGGCGCGCCACGACTCGGCCGCGGTCTGCCCCACAGGGGTTACCGCACCCATGCCGGTGACTACGATGCGGGAGCGCGCCATGCGATACCTCTTGGCTGTGTGCGGCGTGGTTGCTGAATGGGTTGTCTCACGTGTGCGCGGAACGCGCCGCGCCCTACGAGATTATACAACCTGAATGGAGAGGACGAAGTCACGATTGCGGAGATGGCTCAACAATGGGCAGGCGCTACTAGTGAATGAGGAGACACTGAAACTATAGCAGAGACGACGGATTCATGGGATGCGGCCCATGCCTGGGCAGCGCGGTGCAACGTCGCGGCGACCGGCCGCAGCCCTGCCGCGCAGGGCAAAGGTTGTATGACCGAGACTGCACCCAATTACCCAATCATCCCGCGCTGTCCGCCATGCCAAACTGCCCACCGTCCTATTTGCCCCCCAAACCCATACTGCCCATCATCCCGTTCTCCCGACATTCCAAACTACCCGCCATGCCAAACTGCTCTCCGTCCCGTTCACCTACAATCCCGTATTGCCCGCCGTTCCGTTTACTCACTATCCCGTTGTGTCCGCCGTTCCGTTTACTCACTATCCCGTTGTGTCCGCCGTCCCGTTCACTCACTATCCCGTTGTGTCCACCGTCCCGTTCACCCCCTATCCCGTAGTGTCCGCTGTCCCGTTCGTCCCTTAATCCGTACTGCCCACCGTCCCGTTCGCCCTGAGCCTGTCGAAGGGTGAACGGGACGCAGGCGAGGAGCTTGACCACGGGAGCGCAGGTCAGAGACCGCGCATTCACCGCCCGCTTCCGTTCATCCTTCGACCAAGCTCAGAAACTGTCCTGGCTGCCATGGGGCAGTGGTTGGCTGCCACCCTGATTGCGTGCCCACCGCGCTGTTGAGACTGGAGAGCGGCTTGGGCATGCAGGCGGTGAGCGCGGCCTGCTTGGGCTTACCCGCTGCGCACAGCCGGGCAGCGAAGACGTGTAGCACTGGGTTGCAGCGCGTTGCCACCAATGTGGCCGGTTAGAGACAGGCGCGGGAGTTCCGGTCCAGCAGCCCAAGCTGGCGCTGGAGCGCGGCACTGTGCCGCCGCCCGCACCATGCCTTCTTCGCCCTCCTGCTATACTACGGGATGGCGCTCCCCCGCAGTCGCAGCCTTACGCATGCGGACCCTGTGTCCGGGTAGCTTTTCGGGCTTTGGGGCACCTCGGCAGGCGTGACGACCTCTCTGAGCTACGGTCTTGCAGACCCAAGGCCAACCGCTCTGCCCTGCCTGTCCGCATTCTATCCTTCTCTGCCAATACATGAGGGCGAACGGCGTTCGTGCAATCAAGCCGATTGTGATCAGGCTGTGAGAGAGTCCGGAGCGCCGCTAAACTCGTTCGTGCTGAGTGGCTGCGCGGAGCCGGCTGCGCGCAGCGCTTGTCGCTGCGTGGACGGCTATTCGCTTACACTCGGCAGTGCCAATCGCCCTGCGACAAGCCCGTGCTGAGCTAGTCGACGCGCTCAGGGCGAACCTGGCTTGCGCAGCCGACGCGATTGCGTGCAAGCTCGTAGTCAACTACCTTTAATCTCAAAGACTTGCACAAGAAATATGGTCGCGCGCCTGCGCATCCCGTTCGCTCCGCGAGCAGCGCAGAATCCAGCTCGAGCAGCCACCCAACCAAGGACGCACGTATGGCACAAGAACGACTGAAATTCGTCGTCCCCGGCGACGATCCGCCCCAGATCCAGGGTTCGCCGCACCTCGACCGCCTCAAGCCCTACGGCGACCTGGACCTCTATCTTGACCGCCCGCAGAGCATGGAGGAGCAGCTCCGGCGCGCGGCGGGCGCGCACGTCATCCTGAATACGCGCGGCGCCGTCAAGTGGTTTGCGCCTGCGCTCCAGGCCTTGCCGGACCTGCGCCTCATCGCCACGTGTTCCATCGGCGTCGATTCCATTGACGTTGCGGCGGCGAGCGCTTGCGGCGTGGCCGTGGCCAACCAGCCGGGCCGCACCGCGCCGGTGGTGGCCGAACACATCCTCGGCCTCATGTTCGCCGCAGCCAAGCGCGCCGCGTTTCAGACAAGCGAACTCAAAGCCGGACGCTGGACACTAAAGCAGAACGTCATGCTGCAGGGCAAGACCCTGGGCGTGGTCGGTACCGGCAACGTGGGACGCGAGGTCGCGCGCCTTGCCAACTTGCTCGGCATGCGCTGCCTGGCCTGGACGTTCAATCCCTCGCCGGAGCGGGCGCGGGAGCTTGGGGTTGAGTTTGTCGATCTGGATGCGCTCCTGCGGCAGTCGGACGTTATCAGTCTCCACGTCCGGCTCAGTGACGAGAGTCGCCACATCATCGGCGCGCGGGAATTCGGTCTGATGAAGCCGGGCGCGCTCTTCATCAATGCCGGGCGCGGCGAACTGGTGGATACCCCCGCCCTGATCGAGGCGTTGCAGTCCGACCACCTCGCCGGCGCGGGCCTCGACGTGTTCGAGCATGAGCCGCTGCCGCCGGACCATCCCCTGCTGGCGTGCGAGCAGGTGGTGCTGACACCCCATGTTGCCGACCAGACCCCGGAGGGGGTGGAGTTGCTAAACGAAGGCGTGGTCTCCAACGTCATCGCCTTCCTGGAAGGCCGCCCGCAGAATATCGTGACGTAGAGGGAGCGCCGCGCTCAGCGCTTCGTCTGTCGGCGGCCCGCGGCGTAGAGGAAATGCTTGCAGCGCCTCTGCGCCGGCGCGGCACGTGTCAGGCTCCCGCTTGCCTGACCCGACGGAAGGAACTGGGGCGCAAAGCGACTGGCAAGCCTTGTGCATATGTCATTCCGAAACGGAGCGCGGCACAGTGAGGAATCTGGAGTCCCAGGGGCACAGGTACCGGTAGACCCAGGGCTCTAGATCCCGCGAACGAGGTTCGACGCTCCGCTCGGAAATGACATAAAGAGTCTACGCAGGGTAGTATCAAGCGGTAGCTTGCATCTTGCCCCAGTTGTGCTTGCCGCACACGTGGGAACTTACCCCTGAGGCGTTTTCTATGGATAGACGGCTTGAAACGAACCGCGCCAACTGGAACGAGCGAACGCCGGTTCACGCGGACTCAGCGTTCTATGACGTGGCCGGTTTCAAGGCGGGCCGCAACACGCTCAAAGACATCGAACGCGCGGAAGTCGGTGACGTTGCCGGCAAGTCGCTGTTGCATCTGCAATGCCACTTCGGGCTGGACACCATGTCGTGGGCGCGGCTGGGGGCGCGGGCAACGGGCGTTGATTTTTCAAATGCGGCAATCGACTTGGCTCGTGGGCTGAACGAAGAAGTCGGCGCGGAAGCGCGTTTCATCTGCGCCAATGTCTACGACCTGCCGGGGGTCCTGGATGAAGAATTCGATATTGTGTTTACGTCGTATGGCGTCTTGGTCTGGCTGCCCGACCTCGACCGCTGGGCCGAGGTGATCAGTCGTCATCTCAGGCCGGGCGGCGTGTTCTACCTGGTGGAATTCCATCCGGTCTTGACAACGTATGAACCCACCGCGCGCGGTGACGCCCTCCCGGTGTATAGCTATTTTCGCCAGGAGCTATTCATTCCCGGCGGCGAGCACACGTATGCCGGCGCTGAGCGGATTCCGAGTCCCAACTATGAATGGCAGCACAGCCTGGGTGAAATCGTGACCGCCCTGGTACACGCGGGTCTCCGGCTCGAATTTCTGCACGAGTTTCCCTACTGCCACTACCAGGCGCTGCCCGCGATGGTGCAGGGCGCAGATGGCTGGTGGCGCTTCCCGGAAAACAACGACTCCATCCCGCAGATGTTCTCTATCCGGGCGAGGAAACCCGGTTCATAGCACGCTTGTAGGGGGAGTCTGCCCTAGGCGGTCGCTGGGGCAAGTGGCACGGGTTGAGACGAGGCGAGTCCGGTGGCAGCGGGCCTGGCGTTTGCCGCGCGCGGCGTTGCGGCAATCACGGGAGAGGCGAGCCGGGGCAGGGCTTCGGCTGGACTGCTGGATGCAGCCTACGGTGGGGGCTGCCAGCCATCCATCGACAGTGGCTGGTTCCGCCAAGCCAAAGGCAGCGGCGGCTTGGTCTAGCGGCCCCGGCGACGGCGGCGCAGGAATGGCGGGAGGTCGAGGTCTTCGACTTCCACTTCTTCCACCGCCGGATCGTCCGCGAATCTATCCGCCGGTTCATCCGCCGGCGACCTGTCGGGCGCCTTCTTCTGTTCCGCCCGGGGCCGTCCGGCGCGCTGGACTTGCTCGCCGGGCAAGCCGGTGGCGATGAGGGTGACCTGCACCTCTTCCTGGTTGGCCGGATCGATAGTGGCGCCGAAGATGATGTTGGCCTCGCGGTCCACCGCGGCGCTCACCACTTCCGCCGCCGCGCTGATCTCCTGAATAGACATATCGGGACCGCCGCGGAAGTTGAGCAGCACGCCCCGGGCGCCTTTCATGGGCCGGTCCGAGAGGGGGTCTTTGATCGCTTCCTCCACCGCTGCCAACATGCGCCGGTCGCCGGAGCCGATGCCGATGCCCATCATGGCGGTGCCCGCGTCCTGCATGACTGAGCGGACGTCGGCAAAGTCCACGTTGATGATACCCGTCGTGGTAACCAATTCCGTGATGGACTTGACGCCGTTCACCAGCATCTCGTCAGCCAGCGCAAACGCTTCTTTGATTGGGGCCGAAGGAGGCACGGCCGCGAGCAAGCGGTCGTTGTGGATGACGATCAACGTGTCCACGTGGCCCTGCAGTTCTTCCAAGCCGGCGACGGCGTGCCGTTGGCGGGGTCTGCCTTCGAACAAGAACGGCAGCGTGACCACGCAGACCGTGAGCGCGCCTTGCCGCTTGGCAATCTCAGTGACCAGAGGCGTGGCGCCGGTTCCCGTGCCGCCGCCCAACCCGGCCGTAACGAACACCATGTCGGCGCCGCTGACCATTTGCTCGATTTCCTGCGCGTTTTCTTCCGCTGACTTCCTGCCCAATTCAGGATCGCCGCCGGTGCCCCGCAGCCGCGTCATACGGGCCCCGATGGCAAGTTTTTCCTCCGCGCGGGAGAATTGCAGCGCCTGGGCGTCCGTATTGATAACGCCGTAGGTAGCGCCGGCCACACCGGATTCGATCATGCGGTTCACGGCGTTGCCGCCGCAGCCGCCCACGCCGATTATGCGAATCTGAATGAGCCCGCTCTCATCGCGGGACGCAGTCCCGGGCGTAACGATATCCTGAACCACCGGGCGGGGGCGATTCGTGTCATTCACCTTTTCCAACCGGTCGGGATCAAAGCCGGGCCGCTTCGACACGGTCTAATACCTCTCTGGCTAGCAACTGATATGCAGTGGTGGCTTTCTTGCCGCCAGTATACGCGCTAACGGGAACCCCCGCAGACGCCGCTTCCAAAATCTTGCTGTTAATGCCAATCTCCGTCTCGAATACCCGGTCCCCCCAGCGTTCGTGCAGGTATTGCCAGACGGCTTTTTCCTCCCGCAATCTGCGGTCGTACTTGCTCAGCAATACCCCCAAGATTTCAATACCAGGATTAAGGGCCGACGCTTCGGAGATGGTCTCCTGCAACATGTACAGGCCCTGCAATGAGAAGAACCGCGCCTCAGTTGGGATTATGACACAGTCCGCGGCCACGAGCGCATTGACCGTGAGCAGACCAAGAGAAGGGGGTGTGTCGATTAGGACGAAGTCATAGTTGTCGCGCACGCGTTCCAGCCGGTCCCGCAAGCGCAACTCGCGGCCGATAACGGCGGCGAGCTGGAATTCGACGCTGGCCAACTCCAGCGACGCCGGCACAATGTCGATCACCATGCCCGCGTCGTCTTCCACCCGGTAGACGGGTAGTTCGCCCTCGCGGTCCCGCAACGCGCCGGCGACCGTGGACTCGAGCTCTCGCTCCAGACCGAAGTGGGCGGTCAGATTAGCTTGTGCATCCATGTCTATCGCCAGTATGCGCTTGCCCATCTGCGCGAGCGTGGCACCCAAATTCGCAGTCGTCGTCGTCTTGCCAACACCACCCTTTTGGTTTGCGCAGGCGATAACGAGAGCCATTACTTCCGCTTTGCTGCTTGCCAGGGACATGGAGTGCGCTCCATCCCAGTAGTGTATCATACCACCTATACCCCCACAAATAACCGATTGACTGACATTCTTGTAGATATCGCGGCGGCAGCGCAATATGCGGAGCTCGATTCTTAGCGGCCCAACCCGGCGGGGGTGCGCCGAAACGGGCGCGCAGCCTGCTCTCGCGCCGCGTTGTCCCGGCGCCCAGTAGCGCGCACGAAGCCCGCCAGCGTGAGCCTACGGCACGCCGGTCCCGCAAGCCGCCATTCCACACCATGACACGATCCCTCTCCCGCGCCCTGCGCCTCTATGTTGTGCTGGATCCGGCCGTTGCCGGCGGCCGGCCGGTGGTGGACGTAGCCCGCTGGGCTATTGCCGGCGGCGCGACCATGCTCCAACTGCGCGATAAGCAGTCCACCGACCGCGCCTTTCTGGCAACGGCCCAAGCCGTTGCCGAACTTTGCCGCGCTGCGGGCATCCCGTGCATCGTGAACGACCGCGTGGACGCGGCCCGCGCCGCGGGTGCGGACGGCGTGCACCTCGGCCACGACGACCTGCCCCCCGCCGCGGCCCGTGAGATTCTGGGAGAGCACGCCATCATCGGCATGTCCGCGGGGAACATCCCTGAATTGCAGGCCGCGCTTCCGGCCAAACCGGACTACCTGGGAGTTGGCCCTATGTACGCGACCCACACCAAGCGCGATGCCGGACCTCCCGTGGGTCCCGCAATGGTCCGCACGCTCCGGCAGGCCGCGCCCCACGTGCCGCTGGTGGGTATCGGCGGCATTACGGCGCAGAATGCGGCGGCCGTGCTTGCGGCGGGCGCGGACGGCATCGCGGTGGTCTCGTCGGTGGTGGCTGCGCCCGACGTAGCCGCCGCCGCGCGGGAACTGCGCGCTATTGTGGGGGAATAGGCCCATGGGCGCCGCAGCCGGGGCGCCCTTCGACAGGCTCAGGGCGAACGGCTGGGGTGGTGGGTGTGCCCTTCGACCGGCTCAGGGCGAGCAGTTGGGGCGGTGGGTTGGCCCTTCGACCGGCTCAGGGCGAACGGTTGGGGTGGGGATGCGCCGCTCTGAGACCATCAGCGCGGGCCGTTTTTCCTCAACCTGACCCGCCGCGGGTCCGTCGCCGCGCCAGGCAAGCCCGCCTTGTTTCCTTGCCTGCTCGTCCTCTATGCTCGTAGGAGATGGGCAATCACGGCGTGCCAAGATTCTTGCTGGGACGGCGGCACACTGAGGACGCGCAGCGCCAGCTAAACACATGAGCGCAACCATGAACGAATCGCAGACGACTCCGTATGACGTCATCGTCGTGGGGGCCGGTCATGCCGGTTGCGAAGCGGCGCTGGCCGCGGCCCGCATGGGCTGCCGCACCCTCGTCGTCACCGGCGACCGCGACCGCATCGCCTTCATGCCGTGCAATCCCTCCATCGGCGGGCCCGCCAAAGGCCACCTGGTGCGGGAAATCGACGCCCTGGGCGGCGAGATGGGCCGGAACACCGACCGCACCTTGCTACAGATTCGCTTGCTCAACAGCAGCAAAGGCCCGGCGGTGCAGGCGCTGCGCGCCCAGTGCGACAAGCACCTCTACGCCGACGCCATGCGGCGCACGCTCGAGCGGCAGCCGGGACTCACCATTCACGACGGCCTGGTGGAAGACCTCACTACGGCAGAAACCAAACCCGGCCGCCGTGTGACCGGCGTGTGCACGCAATCCGGCCGGACGTTCCAAGGGCAGACCGTGGTGCTCACCACCGGCACGTTTCTGCAGGGCATGCTAATCACGGGCGAGAAACGCGTCGGCGGCGGCCGCGCCGGGGAAGCGCCGGCTCAGGGACTCTCCGGTGCGCTGCGCCGCCTGGGTTTTCGCCTGCGCCGCTTGAAGACCGGCACGCCGCCCCGCGTCCTGGCCGAGAGCATCGACTTCGCCCGCACTACCCCCCAACCCGGCTCGGCGCAACCGCTGCGCTTCTCCTTTGCGCCGGTGCCGGAGGCCGAAATCCTGCAATCGCAACCCGATCCGGTCTACCCCTATCAGGTCGTTACGCCCTGGCGGCAACAGATGGTCTGCTATCTCGTGCGCACCAATCCGGCAACGCACGCCGTCATTCGCGCCAACCTGCACCGCGCGCCCATGTTCAATGGCGCCATTTCCGGCGCCGGGCCGCGCTACTGCCCCTCCATCGAGGACAAGATCGTGCGGTTTGCCCACAAGGACGCGCACCAGCTCTTTCTGGAACCTGAGGGCTTCACCACCCATGAGGTCTACGTGCAGGGCGCGAACACCAGCCTGCCTGAAGACGTGCAGGCGGACATGTTGCGCACCGTGCCCGCGCTGCGCCAGGCGGAGATCGTCCGCCACGGTTACGCCGTGGAGTACGACCACGTGATCACCGACCAGACCCAGGTGACGTTAGAGGCCAAGTCGGTGGCCGGGCTTTACTTTGCCGGACAGATCAACGGCACCTCGGGCTATGAAGAAGCGGCGGCGCAAGGGCTTATCGGCGGCATCAACGCCGCGCGGCGCGCGCAGGGCAAACCGCCCGTCGTCTTGGGCCGCGACCAGGCCTACATCGGCGTGATGCTGGACGACCTGGTGAGCCAGGAACACCGCGAGCCGTACCGCCTGTTCACGTCGCGGGCCGAATTCCGCTTGCTGCTGCGGCACGACAATGCTGACTTGCGCCTGACGCCGCTGGGCTACGAGATTGGCTTGATCGGGGCAGAGCGCTTTGCCCGCGTGGCGGCAAAGCGCGAGCACATCGAACGCGCGTTGGGTCGCTTGCGCGAGCGCTGGATTGCTCCGTCGCCCCGCACAAACAGGGCGCTGGAGGAGGCCGGCGTGCAGCCGCTGAGCAGCCAGACCAAGGCGCTCAGCCTGTTGCAGCGCCCCCACGCCCGTTACGCCGATGTTGCCGCGCTCATGGGCGAATCGACAGACGGGCTCGATACGGAGGCGGTGGAGCAAATCGAATTGGAAGCGCGCTACGCGGGCTACGTGGAGCGCCAGCAGTCGCAGGTGCGCAAGATGGCGCGCATGGAAGCCATGACGCTGCCCGCGGACGTGGACTACGCAGAACTGCCATCGCTGCGGGAGGAAGCGCGTCAAAAGCTGGGGCAGTTTCGGCCGCGCACCATCGGCCAAGCCGCACGCATCGCCGGCGTCACACCGGCGGACATCGCCGTGCTCATGGTCCACGTTCACCGGCGTGCCCGCGCACCGGCGACCCGCTGAGAGCCGCGGCGTCGGGCCGCGGACGGGCACGCGTCGGGCGCTGGGCGCGTATGCGCCGGGCCACAGCGTGAGTGCCTATAATGAGAGCAGTGGTACGCAAGACACCGTCGTAGAGGCAACGCGCGCATGGGCGCCAATTCAGCACACCCGAATACGGCGCATCCGCCCGAACCCGGGGACGCCGCGCTCACCCCGCCAACGGCTCCGGTGCACGATTTCCGCGCCCTGGCGCTGCTCCTCGGCGCGGCCCTGGCGTTACTGCTGCTGTGGACTACGGTCGTGCCCTTTGACAAAGGCCCGGATGAAGCCGAGCACTACCGCGTCGCCCACTTCATCTACACCAACGGCCGGTTGCCCGTGTTCGCGCCCGACGGCGACATGTACGGGTATGTCGTGAACCGGGAGGAGGCGTTCATCTCGTATGCTTCGGTGCCCGGCTTCAACTACGTCCTGGCGGCCCTTGCCATGCGTATCGCTCCCGGCGGCGAACCCTACGCGCCCCTGTACGCCGCGCGCCTGGTGTCCGCGCTCTGCGTGCTGATTACGGTCTATCTCGCCTACCGCACCGGGCGGCTGCTCGTGCCGGATCGTCCCAACGTCGCGTTGGGCGCGGCGCTGCTGCTGGTGTTGATTCCGCAGGTTAGCCTCACCGGCGCGTACGTGAACCAAGACGCCTACACCATGGCGGTGAGCAGTTGGAGCCTCTACTTGCTCCTCGCCGGCTGGCGGCATGGCTGGACGTTCTCCCGCGCCGCCTGGCTGGGGCTGGCCCTGGGCTTGGTGCTGTTGGGCCGGCTGAATGGATACGTCATCCTGCCGTTCGCGCTGTTGGTCGCGGGATTGTCGCTGCGGGGCAGCGTGGGCTACGCGTTGGCGCGGCTCTTCACCGCCGGTGGGGTTGCCGCGGCGGTCTCCGGCTGGTGGTTCGTGCGCAGCTACCTTCAGACCGGCGATCCCATCGGCATTCAGGCCAACCTGACGGCGTGGCGCGCCCTGGCCCCGCTGCGCACCACCCCGCGCGAGGACGGCCTCTCGTTGCTGGACGTCCTGCGGGGCGACACGCCGTACCTCGTCTTTCGCACGTTCTGGGGCGCGTTTGGGCAGTTGGAAGTCTACTTTCTCTGGCCGTATTACGCGCTGCTGGGCGCGTTTTCACTCACCGCCGCGCTGGGCCTGGCGTGGGGTGGTGGGCGCTGGCTCATAGGCGCCGGTCGCTCGAGGGCGGTGGCCCAATGGCGGCAGCGGCGCTTTGAAGCCTTTCAGCCGGCGGCCCTGGTCCTGCTCGGCTTGCTGGCGCTGGGTATGACGGCCTTGGTGTTCTGGCAGTCTTGGGCCACGTCTTTCGCCACACAGGGCCGCTATCTCTTCCCGGCCATCGTGCCGATTGCGCTGCTCATCATGCTCGGCTTTGCCGCGCTCCCGCTGGGCAAGACGCTCCGGCCCTTGGCCCAGGGGGCCGCCCTTGCTTTCCTATTCGTGCTCAACCTCATCGGTCTCTTTGCGTACACGGTACCGGCGTACTATCTCTGAGATGCTGCATCGCCTTCTCATCCTACTTGGCATTCTGGCGGCGGCGGCGCTGTGGGCGGGGTTTGGCTGGCACGTGTTCGGCCAGCGCCACGTCATACCCTACGATCCCCCGGTGCGGTGCCTGCACGTGGCGTTGCCTATCGCGCCCGGCCATGTGATGACGCAGACATTTGCGGGCCGCGCTCCCGGACTCAGCGGCGTCGCCCTGGCGTTTCGCACCACCGCGGCCGCGGCGGTAGCGGTTGAGCTTCATGCCCACGACGCGCAGGGCGCGGCAACGCCGCTCGCGGCGGCGACGCTGCCCCTGCCGGCCAACCATCCTTTCTACACCGTCCACGTCGTCTTTCCCTCTCAAGCCGAGTCTGACGGCAAGACGTATTCCGTCCGCCTGCGCCGCCCTGCGGACACCGGCGCAGATGCCGCGAACCTGGGCGCCGCTCCGCTGGCCTGGTCGTGCTGGAGCGACGGGTTCGCCCACGGTGAGCTGTACGTTGATGGCGATCCCGCCCACGGCGACCTCTATTTCCAACCCCTCTACGGGCGCGGCGCGGCGGATGCGGCGCGGGCCGTCACGGACCGCTTCCAGGGCATCCGCGTGGGCATTGTGCCCGCGTGGTTCTGGTGGCTGGGCCTCATCGTCGTGCTGCTTGTCATCCCGTCGCTGGCGGTGCGGGCCGCGGGCGGCCGGCTGGGATCACCGCCGCACATAGTCGCGCTGCTGGTTGTCCTGCCGCTCGTGGGCCTGGCCATGTCTTGGGGCGACCCGCGCCTGCACCGGCCCGCCGTCCACGCCAACGCCGCCGCGCCGCCCAGGGCCGCATCGTCTGCCCCGGCGGCGCCTCAGTTGCTCCACGCCCTGCGCCAGCAGGCGGTGGGGTCTATCGCGCCCCAGGAGACGTGGGACAGGCAGCTCACCTTTGCCCTGGAACCCGCCACGGCAGCCGACGGCACGCCCCGGCTTGTCCTCCGCGCCAGTGTCAATACGACCGTCGCGTGGCGGGACGTTACTATACCCGCGAACGCCCTGCTCACCGTGCGGGCCGACGGGGACCTGGGCCGGTGGACGCCTGACGATGGGCCGATCGCGGTGGGTATGACCGTAGCCGTGGACGGGCAGGAGCTTGTGACTGAACGAGAGATTCTCATCACGGCTGCGGGGGAAGCCCGGGAGTTTATCCGGCAACTCGACTTAGCGGCGTACGCCGGGCGCGCGCTTGACCTGACGCTCACCACCCAGGGGGACACCCGCAATAGCGCCAGGCTCGTGGTCTGGTCGGACCTGCGCTTGCGCTAGGCGGGCGGAGACCCAGGCTGGCGCGCGGCGGGGCGCGGAATGCCTAGGTCCGGGAGTCTCGTTCGTGCCCGCTAGCTCAACTGGCGTGGCGCAGGGCCAACCACAAGCGGCGCAGGCTCATGCGCTGGCCGTAGGCCAGAATGCCGGCGCGAAACACGCGGGCCGAAAGCCAGAGGAGCGCAAAGCCGCTCGCTATCGTTATCAGGAGGCTCAGCGCGATTTCCCAAGGCGGCACGTCGGTCACGCCCAGCCGGATCATCATGGTGGCGGACGCCGTGAAGGGAATGAAGCTGAACACCCGGGCCAGAACGCCGCTGGGCGCCAGCGAAATGGGCGCGCTGAGGATCAACGGCGCGATGGCGGGCATGAGCACGATGGTGGAGAACGACGATGCCTCGCGCGCGGAAACCGTGGCGGCGCTGATGCCTGCCATCACCACGGCAAAGACGAAATAGCCGGCGAGGAAGAAGACAACGATTCCCCCGGCCAGCACCGGCGCCAGCCCCACGCTGCTCATGGCCGGCAATGCGCTCACGATGCGCGGTACCGTCAGCGCAATGGTAACCAGCCAGATGCCCACTTGCAGCAGTCCGGTAGCGCCCAAGCCCAGCACTTTGCCCCCTATCAAAGCCAGTGGCGAGACCGACGTGATGAGCACCTCCACCACCCGGTTTTCTTTCTCTTCCGAAACGCTCTGCAACAGGTTGCCGCTTCCCATGAAGATCACCATGATCATGATCCACGCCGAGAGGAACGGAACGGAAAAGAAGGTGGCGATCTGGCCGGTTTCCTCCGCGGCAACGTCTCCCGCCGGTGAGACCGTGAAGCGCGAGATATTCATGGGATAGCGCAAGCGCTCGAGCCGCGCGGCGGAGAGGTCCGCTGTTGTCAAGGCCTGCAGGAGCAGCGCCCGCATGCGGACTTCACTCTCGTCACTCGCGATCAGGCCGCTGATGCCGCTCTCGGCATGCAGCCACTCCACCCGTCCGGCGCCGATGAAATCGGCGGGCACGATGAAGATGTCGTCCACGTCACCGGCTTGCAGGGCCGCGACGGCGTCCCGGCGGTCGTCGAACAGGCGTACGATGCCAGAGGTCTGTCCCGCGAAGGTCAGGTCTTCGGCGTGGTTGACGATGGCGATGACCCGCCCGCCGCTATCGCTGCCGCCGCCGTCATCGCCCAGGAAGCTCCGCGCCACCGGCGCCCCTACCGCCAATACCAGCAGTATGACAACCGGCGTGAACGTGACGATGAGGTACTGCTTGCGGCGGAGGGCGCGTCGGACTTCCTCCACCAGGACGATCATCATTTCAGATCGGAATCTCTGCATCGCTACGTTTCACTCGCACTCTTGTGCTATGGGGGTTTGCGCCGCTGCTTTCACGCTGAGCGCCGGGAATATCTTGTCCTGACCACAACAGCTCTTAGCGCTTGTTTACGATCATCTTGTCTGCACGAACGACCATTCTGTCTGCGCGAACGACCATTTTGCCTGCACGAATGACGTTCGCCCTGAGCTTGTCGAAGGGCACACCCGTCGCCACCACCCAGCCGTTCGCCCCCGTATCCAGTACGGGCAGGCTCTGAGGTTGTCGAAGGGCACGCCCACCGCCGCCCAACCGTTCGCCCTGAGCTTGTCGAAGGGCACGCCCGCCACCACCCAGCCGTTCGCCCTGAGCTTGTCGAAGGGCACGCCCGCCACCACCCAACCGTTCGCCCTGAGCTTGTCGAAGGGCACGCCCACCGCCGCCCAACCGTTCGCCCTGAGCTTGTCGAA
>JAJEAH010000038.1 GCA_022824225.1 Chloroflexota bacterium | reverse complement strand
CCTGTGTCCACCGCGCTTGGCAGCTTCCCCGGCGACGGCGTGCCGTGGGGAGCGGAACACCATCGTGTGCACCGGGAGCGCAGCCGCCGCATGCTGACCATCGGCGTCATGATCGAAGACCTGCCGGAAGCCCACAACCGGGTAGACCTGGACCCCAATCTGACTGACACAAACGGTATTCCGGCGCCCCGCATCACGTATGCCGTGAGCGAGAACAGCCGCAAGAGCCTCGACTACGGCATCGACCGCGCGCGGGACCTGCTAGACGCCGCCGGCGCGCATACGGTGCTGAGCCAGACGCTTACGCGCGAGGCGGGCTGGCACTTGATGGGCACCGCCCGCATGGGCGACGACCCGCGCACTTCCGTGGTGGACGGCCACGGTCGCGCCCACGACGTGCCCAATCTCTTCGTCATAGACGGCAGTCTCTTCACCACGTCAGCGGCCGTCAATCCCACCAGCACCATCCAGGCCCTGGCGCTCTACATTTCCGATAGGCTCAAACAGAACTTCCGGGAGGTCGCCTCATGAGCGTGGAGCAAGCGAACGGCGTGATTCTCACTGCCGAACAGTTAGCCTTGCTGGCAGCTATCCAAGACCGGCTCATTCCGGCACAAGATGGCATGCCCAGCGCCGGCGCTGTGGGTTGCGCCGCCACCCTCGACGGCTTTCTGCGCGACAGGCCGCCCCTGCGCCGCCAATTGATTGCTGCCCTGGGCGCTGTCGAAGCCGCGGCCGCGGCCCGTTCCGCGGAAGCGGCAGAAGACACGGCGGCAACCACACATGTCGCGTTCCTGACACTGGACGCCGCCGCGCGCGACGCGACGCTGCGCGACGTGGAATCGGCCCACCCGGAGCACTTCGCGTTGCTGCTGCGGCAGACGTATACCGCCTACTACACGCATTCCACCGTCCTGGCTGCCCTGGGATGGCAGCCGCCGCAGCCGGACGGATTCGCAACGCCGCCGCCGTTTGACGAAGCGCTGCTAGCAAACGTGAAGCAACGCGGCAAGGTCTGGCGCGACGCCTGAGCCGAACCCGTCATTGGGGCGATTCCCAGTGCCGGTAGCAGGCAGACCCGCGTTCGCCGACCAGAAGCTCCAACTCGTCGCCGTGAATCTCGCATCTCTGGAAGACGTGCTGGATGACTTCCACGCCGGCCCCGAATTCCGGCTGCACCACGTCGGAAGCGCCGGCAACGCGCAGCTTCTGGATTGACTCGCGGCTGCCCGCCCGGGCAACAATGTCCCGCCCGGGGTTGACCGCGCGCGCATGGTGCAGTGCCATCTCCGCCGCCACGTCGTCATGCACGAGCACGGCCAAGAGCGATGCCTCTTCCAGCCGGGCGTGGGCGAGCACTGCCGCGCTGCCCGCATCACCGTACACCACCGGCACGTCCTTTTCCCGGGATTCGCTCACCGTCAGCGGATTGTACGCCACGACCACATAGTGGATGTCCCGCAGGTTGAGAGCCCCGGTGAATCTCCGGCATATCCAGCATTGCCAACCCGAATTGAAGCTGCTATACTTTCTTGCGAACGACGGAGTCTGGGGGCTAGGTGTCTGGAATAAAGATTGGAGTGAGCGATGGGCTTCCTGGATGCATTGTTCGGCAAGAAGAAGTCAGGTGGCGGCGTCCGATCTACGATAAAAGTCGGCCCGGGGGAGTCCCTCGAAGACATCGCCCAGCGTGAGTACGGCGATGCCAGCAAGTGGACGGTGATCTTCGACAAGAACAAGTGGCGCTTTGACGGGGAAGACCCGAAGACCATCTACCCCGGCATGGACCTGGACATCCCGGAAATCGAGTAGATAGGGCCGCAGCGGTTCCATCACACCAGTCACAAAAGAGCACCGGCGCCAAGCGCCGGTGCTCTCCTCATTTGTCGCGGACTGGCCGGCCTCCGCACCTGCTAGGCGCTTGCCACCGTCAACATCTCACGCAGCGCCTTGGCCGATTCGATAGCTGCGGCTTCCGGCGGAGCGCCCGGCACCTGGTAGTGCATCTCCAACGTGTAGACGCCGTCATAGCCGTCCTTGGCCAGCGCGCGGAACTGGCCCGCGTAGTCCGTAGCGCCCTTGCCCACCCGGCAGGCTTGCACTTCGCCATCCACCCACCGGGCGTCTTTGACGTGCATGTGCGCGAGATAGGGCTTGATGGCCGCGTAGTGTGACGGATACGGGTCTTCTTCCGCCCACAGGCAGTTGCCCGGGTCCCAGATGGCCTTCAAATGCGGCGAGCCCACGGCCTCGATCAGCCGCTTGGATTCCGCGCCGACCCCCGCATAGCACGTCGGTTCGTTTTCCATGCACAGATCGAAGCCATGCTTGGCTGCTATGTCCAACGCGGGGCCAAACCGTTCCACTACTTTCGCAAACACCTCTTCCGGTTCATCGTCGCGCCAGAAGGAGAAGCAGCGCACGACCCGCGTGCCAAAGCGCTCCGCCAGCGCAAAGCACTGCGGCAGGAGCGCCAAATGCTCTTCATACGTCATTTCCTGCGCGCCAAATGTATCGCCCTGGATCTTGCGCTCCCGCCCTTCCAGCGGACACTTGAAGATTGGCGTGCCCAGTGCGCTCACTTGGATGCCGTTCTGCGTGAGCAGGCGCTCCACGTCGTCGAGCTCATCCGGCGAAAGGTCCATCAGATTCGTGCCATTAATGGTGCGCAACTCGGCGTACATAATGCCGTTTTCGCGCATCACGCCCAGTCCGGTCGCAAAGTCCGGATGGACCTCGTCGGTGAATATACCGATTTTCATTGCCACGTCCTTTGGTAAGCGCTCGTCAAAATCCTGCGTACTATACTAGCAGTCTTGGCGCGCCGCCGCCCCCGCGACCCCATATTGGCTGGATTGGCGCAATTCCACTGGGAAGCCGCCGCCCACCGGACGCTAGACTCCGTCTGCCTCCGGCGCCAATGTCGGCTCCACCGGACCCCGCCGCCGAGGCGCGTGCTTGCGCAGGGCGGCCACCGCCAACACCGCCGCGACGAGGGAAGCAACCGCCGCGGCGCCAAAGAGCGCCTCGAACGACACAAGGTCGGCCAGGAGGCCGCCGACCGGGATCAAGAGCGTGAGAATGCCCACCAGCGTGTTGGTGAACCCCAGGTAGATGATGCGCTCAGAGGCGGGTGAAATTTCGATGGCAAGCACCGAATAGGTGACCTCCTGTCCGCCCGTAACGATGCCGAGCGCCACGAACAACGCCAAGAATACCGCACCCACGACCACGACCGTCGCCTGGGACGCGGCGAGCGCCTGGGCCCCCAAGGCCAACAGCGGCGGGAGTATGCTGAGCGCCGTAGCCACTACCAGCAACAGCCATCCGCCGCCCCGGGATCCCAGCCAGCCCCAGGCCACGTTGCTGCCGATGGTGCCGCCGACGAGCGCAAGCGCGGAAGACGCCACCACAACCGCCGGCAGTTCCAGCGCCTGCGCGCCGTAGACCACATAGAAGGGCGTGGCGATCAGGGCTGCCATGGAAATCGCGCGGATCGAGAGGTACGCGCGGTAGGCCGGATCTTCGGTGAGGATCTTCCGAATGTGCCGCAGGTCCTGGCGCATGGTGCGCTGGGGCAACGCTGGCGGCCCTTCCGGCTCCTTGACGTTGCCGAACGCCAGATAGCCCCCTGTTGTAAAGACCCATGTCAGCAGGTAGAGGAGGCCGACCGCCTGCAAGTTTACTTCCGCTGCGGCCAGCACCTGCCGCACGACGAAACCGGCCGCCAAAGCGCCTATACCGCCCAGGAAGTTGCGTAGCGAGAAGAATGTGGAGAGCTGCCGGCGCTCCACAATGCGCCCGACCACGTCGTAGAACGCCAAGCCCGTAAAGCCGCCGGAGAGCGACGCGAACGCCAGCAAGACCACCATGATGGGAAGCACGACTTCCGCCCGTTGCGGCGCAAAGAGCACGGTGGCCGTAAGGAGCGCCCAAGTGGTGCTGCGCACCGCCGCGCCCCGCCGGTAGTACCGGAGCCGGTGGCGCCGGCGCTGTAGGAAACTGGTGAACAGCAACTGGGGCAGCGCCCAGCCGCCCAACTGCAGCGCAGGCAGTATGCCAATCAACACGTTGGACTGGGTGAGCTGGCTGACGTACCACGGCAATACCACGGTAGGATTGGTAAACGCGACGCCTACAGTGAAGAGGACGCCGTTCAAGACGCCCAGAATGAAGTTGCGCCGGCCGTTCAAGCGATGACCTACTTTCGCAGGCTAGGTTGACACGCCAGTCTTGCGCACGCACAGCGAAGACGAAACCAATCGGTCAGCGGCCAGGCCATCGCGCACACCGGCGCCGGTCGCGGGGCAGAGCATGGCTCTGAGCATGGGCGGTTAGCCCCCGCGCACGATGGCATCGGTCATGCGGCAAACCCGTGCCATGGCGCCCACGTCGTGCACGCGCACGAGGTCAACGCCCTGGGCTATGGCCAGAGCCACCGTAGCCGCCGTGCCTTCCAGGCGATCGTTCGCGGGCAGATCCAAGGCAAGCCCGATGAATGACTTGCGCGACGTACCAACGAGCACCGGTTGCCCCAAGCGCCGGAGCACATTCAGGTTTCGCATGAGCGCAATGTTCTGCGGCGGCGTCTTGCCGAACCCAATCCCAGGGTCCACAATGATGTTCTCTCCGGCAATGCCGCATGACGTGGCGCGGGCAACCGTATCGCCCAACTCTCGGGTCACGTCTTCCGCCACGTCAGCGTAGGCGGCGCTTCCGTAGTAGCCGCCGAGAGAAGAGTGTTGCGCAACGGACCGGCGGTTGTGCATGAGCACCACCGGCACGTTCAGCGACGCGACAGTCGCGCCCATGTCCGCATCACCCCGCAAGCCCCACACGTCATTGACCATGGACGCGCCAGCGCGCACAGCCTCACGGGCCACGGCCGGCTTGTACGTATCGATGGAAATGGGCACGTCCACCTCCCGCCGCACGGCCTCAACGGCTGGCAACACACGGTCGAGTTCTTCCTGCAGGGAAGTAGTCACCGCGCCGGGGCGGGTCGACTCGCCGCCAATGTCCAGCACGTCGGCGCCCTCCGCGGCAAATCGCGCCGCCTGCGCCGCGGCGCGACTCACGTCCTTGCCCACGCCGTCGCCGGAAAATGAATCGGGCGTTACGTTGAGAATCCCAACGACGTACGTGCGTTCGCCCCACGTGAAAGTACGCCCGCCGCAGCGCGTGGCCGGCAAGCGCGGTTCAGCGGAAATGAGCGGCAGGCTCATCCGCCGCCCTCCGCCTTCGGGCGCACAGAAGCGTATTGGTAACCGTGTATGAGCGTATCGCCGGGCCGCACGGTAGCCACGAAGAGACTGACACCGGGCCCGAGACCCACTTGAACGATGCCGTCCGTCCGGTCGCTGGTATTCCTGCCCAGGTCGGGCAGGATGATCCGGGTGACCCCTTCCGGCACAGTAAACTCCTGCCGCGCCTCCCAGTACGTGGGATGGCCGGGATCGAGCAGCAGGCGGAAGGTGTAGTCCGGCAAGTAGTACTCAAGCTGGTGCGAGCGGTCGAAGGCGACGATGAGCGTGTCCGCCGGGGTGTGGTTCAACGTGATGTACCGCACCTGCTTGGTGAGGATGTCGTCTATCTGCCGGATCTCCTGATAGCGGCCCTCACCGGCGGCAAACAGGAAGAGCAGGGCGTTCGTGCCCGCGATGAGGGCAACAAGCGCGCCGGTGATGCCTACGGAGACCCGATGCGGCGTTAAGGCTGTGGTGACCATGCCCCGCTGGGTCATGAAAAAGCGATAGGCCTGCTCGCAATCGCGGGAAAAGCCGCGTACGGCCAAGGCAGCGTAGACTAGCAGGCCCGGCAGAAACGACAGCACGTAACCGGGATTGCCAATGTGGGCAAACATGTAGAAGACGAACGGCACGATAATCCAGAGCGTTACTATCCGTGTGCGGGCATCCCGGACGACCTGCTGCGGCGAGAAGTACCGCCCCAGGAAGTAGACGATGGGCAAGAGCGCCAGGCCAACGCCGTTATAGAGGACCGCAGTCAATGTGCGGGTGTTGTCAATCACGTTGCTCAGATAGCTCATCAGGCCGGTGGGCTGCCCCGACCAAAAGCCGTAGTACTCCCCGGATGCGTTTGCGTAGGCTTCCCAACCGCCGGACAATTGCACCGTGGCCGCTCCCCAAGCCAGGACAACCAAGACCATCACAACGAAACCGGCAATGAGACTGCGCAGAGTCTGTCCCCACCACGCGTAGAGCCACACCGGCAAGAGGAATAGGAGGAGGTCCGGCCGGAACCCCGCGCCCACGCCCAACGCCAAAGCCGCCGGCACGATCAGGTTGCGCGGCCCAAACTTCGTCTCGACCAGCAACAACAACACGAGTGTGCTGAACAGAGCGAGGAACGCGTACGGATACGCCACCTCGCCGTGGCTCCAGAATACACTGCTCGTCGCCAGCAACAAGGCGCTGACGATTGCCGTTTGCAGGCCGTAGAGCCGCCAGCCAAGCACGAATAGCAGCCACACCGCCAGGCTGCTGGCGGCCACAGAGAGCAGCACGTAGCTCGCGTTGGCGTCCAGGCCCAGGCCGTAGAGCAGCTTGGCGCTGCCGACGTAGAGGGGATAGCCGGGAGGCTGCGGCTGGTGGAAGACTACGTTGTACTCGGCGAGCGCGAAGGCGTAGTTCGCGGAATCCCACGCAAACAGCGTCTCGCTGCGAAAGGGAATGCGGCTTACGGCTGTCACAACGAGGAACCCAACGCTGAGCAGCCAACCGAGCCGTGTCCACGCAGTCAGTTCTTGGCGCGCGCTGCCCGCGATTTGAGCTGGTTGTTCCATGGGCGCAAGTGAGTAGCAATGGAATTGAGGAGTGGGGAACGCGTATAGACATGCGGCGCATGCCAAGCCTCATTCTAATGGCGGCGCGAACCGTGGCGCAACCGCGCCACCCGTCCGTGCGACTCGGACTAGATTGCCGCGCCCCGCCACAGCGCGGCTTGCGCGGCCCTGGCGCAATGTGCTTAGCTAGAGGCAATATCGTTTAGACAAGCAGAGGTCCGGGCCCACAATCATGAACGTCGTCGTAATCTGCCTCGATACCATGCGCACCGACATGGTGCATTCACTCGGCGCTGATTTCATCCGCACGCCAGTGCTTGACAACCTGGCGGCGGAAAGCACCGTCTTTACCGAAGCCTACGGCTGCGCGTACCCCACCATCCCCGTGCGCCGCGCGCTCTTTACCGGCATGGATAGCTTTCCCTGGCGGTTTGGCTTCGATACGTTGGGCTCCAGCCCCTCGCCACGCGGCTGGCACAAGATTCCGCCGGAACACACGCCGGTAGCCGAACGCCTGGTCGAATCCGGTGTCAACACCGGCTTCATCGCCGATACGTATCACATGTTCAAAGCGACCATGAACTTCACGCGCGGCTTCTGCTCGTGGGACTTCGTGCGCGGCCAGGAGTTCGACCACTGGAAGACCCTCCCGCCCGGCGCCGTGGACCCAACCAAGTATACGGACGCCGAGCCGGACTCGCCGCGCATGACGGGCATGCTGCAATATCTCTGGAACCAGGGTGAACGCACGAAAGAGGATGACTTCCAAGCGGCCCGCGTCTTCCTGAGCGCCATGGACTGGGTGGAAAACAACGCCTCCTATGGCCCGTTCTACCTCTATATCGATTCCTTCGATCCGCACGAACCATGGGACCCGCCGCTGCACTACGCAGACGCCTACTACAAAGACGACTCGGTCAAGGACTACATCTGGCCCGTGGGCACGGAGGTGGTCGGCGAGTCGGCCATCGAACGGACCAAGGCGCTCTACTACGGTGAAGTGACGTTCGTGGATACCTGGATCGGTCACTTCTTGGACAAGCTGGAACAGCTCCATCTGCTCGGCGACACGGTGATCATCTTCACGTCCGACCACGGCACAGAACTCCTGGACCGCAACCGGTTTGGCAAGTCGGAAGACCACTTGCAGTGGTTCAATACCCGTATCAACATGTTCCTGCGCCATCCCGACAAGCAGTACGCCGGCCAGCGGCTGGATGCCTTTGTGCAGCACCAGGACGTGCCGCCGACGGTGCTCGATCTCTTTGGCGTCGAACACCGGGGCCTGGACGGCAAGTCCATGTGGCCGCTGGTTACCGGCAAGCAAGATTCGGTCCGCGATTTCGTGATAGCCGGCTGGGGCCAACACGCCACCGTGCGCGACCACGACTACAACTACGTCGTGGACTTCGAGCAGGGGCCGCGCAAGACCGACAGCGGCGGCTTTACGGTTACGCAGGAGACCGCGGCCCAGCACGTGCAGGAAGAACTCTACGACTTGCGCAACGACCCGCTGGAGACCGCCAACGTGCTCGAAAGCAACCCGGAAGCGGCTCTGCACATGCGCGCGCGGCTGGAGGGCTTCCTGGGCCAGGCGTTGCCCGCGCACCTCGATGACCGGGTCGATACGTATGAGTATCCCCGGCGCGTGCATGCCAGGGTCAGTCCGCACATGAAGAACGTTGCCTCGGCGGAGTCCTGACGACAATACGTGCCGGGACCGCTTCCGGCCCGCTCCCGTCGCTTGCGTCACGCAGCAGCCTGACGCGCTTCAGCACGCCTGGAACGAGCATGCTCCATACGTTCTGCCCGCTGCGCCGCCGCGCGAAAGCAATATCGCCGTTGCTAGATCGTCACCGGCAGGCTGCGTGAACGAAGAACGGACGCGGGCTAAGCCCAGAGTGCAGCGCCTGCATCGCCCGGCAACGACAAGGCCGCAGCCGAACGGCAAAGGGCCTACCACATGGAGATGGTGAGCGGAAGGGACACGGACGCCGCGCCCGTAACCGTGGCTGTCCTGCTCTTCCATGCGGATGCTCAAGCGGCAGTGGCGCGCGCGGTCGCCGGTTTTGGCGACGCCGGTCTGACGTGGGACATCATCGTCGTTGGCGAAGACGACCGGTGTGCGCCAACCGCAAACGCTGAACGCGCCGCCGCATCCGGCGCGCCTCCCCAGAGCGGCGGCGACTGGGGGAACGCGCTGCTCGGCGCCTGCGCCCAGACGAATCACCAACTCATCTGCACCATAGACCGCCACACGCTCTACGCCGCCGCGGCCATTCCAGGCCTGCTGCGAACGCTCCAGGAATTCGACGCCGACATGGCGGTCGGCGTGCGCGTTGGCACACGGCATCCGGTTCCCGCTTACCGCCGGCTGTTACCGTGGTTCATGGACATGACCGCCGCGGACGCCCTGGGGATGCCGGTACTCGACTTGAACTCCGGCTTACGCGTTATCCATCGCCGCGCGCTCAACCGGCTGCGCGGTGGGTTGACCGGGGACTTTACGCCGCCGGCCGCCCTCACGCTGGACATGCTTGCCGCCGACGCGCCGGTGGTCTTCCTGCCGCTGGACCCGGACCCCGCGGGCCGGTCACGGTACGGTCTGCGGCTGTGGGGGCTATTTCGGCTCGCCGGTCGCATCGTTGCGGTCGGCTTCGGCTACGCGCCCTGGCGCACCGCGGCCCTGCTCGCCCGCATGGCCCTCATGCTGCTTATGATGCTGGGAATGGGCGCGATGATGCTGTGGATGATGGGCATGCTGCCGGTCATGTAGGCGCTTTGGCGTTTGGCAAGGCCGCGGGAGTTCGCTAGCGGTAGTGGACGGTCACCAGATGCGGCCCGGCGGCGAAATCGCCCACCGCCAAGCCGCGCGCCTCGCCTCCCACGCTGCGGCGGATGAGTTGCATCTCCTCACCGTCCAGCAGCGCGCGCTCGATCTCTCTTTCGCCATAGTATGCCGGCGCCAGCAGCGTGCTGCCGGACAGCGTATCCTGCGCGTCGATATGCAAGGTGAGCATACCGGCATCGGCATCCCAATGTTGGCTGGTGAGCGCCATCGCGCGCCGCCGTTCATTGAAGGTGCACCACGCGTCCGTGCTCGGCATGGGCAAGTCCAGCGCCGCGGCATACTTCAAGACTGCCTCGAACCAGCCGGCGGTATGGATGAGTTGCCCGGTCCGAACGCGTATGCCCGTAGCGTAGATGGGATGGAAGTAGAGGTGGACCACCGTGTGGTAGCTGGCGATGGCGGCGTCGATGTACTCCTTGGAGACCGCAATAGCCTCCTCCACGCTCAAGGGCGGCAGGAAACTCTTGTCCACCAGCACATAGTCATCGCAAAAGAGCGTCTCTTGCTCAAAAAGCTCGATAAACTCGCCTCCCGCATCGATGAACCGCATGGGCAGACCGCTGCCGGTCAGGTAGCCGTATTGCTGGTGGTCGCCCGCGCGGTAATTGGTATCCATGCGAAAACCGGCGTCGGCCAGCGCCTGGGCGGTCTCCACCCAGCCCGGCCAGATGACGCAGTGGTGGCGGGTGGTCTTGGGCGGATAGCCGTAACGATCTTCAAAGAGTGCCACTTCCTCCTGAATGCGCTCGCGCATTTCCGCCACGGTCGGCTTGAGCGAATGCCAGATATGGGGTCCCGCCGAGTGGCCCCGCCGCCGGTAGTCGCGCTCCATCTCCGGCGTGAGGTGCTTGAGGTGCTCCTCCATGAGGTAGACCGTATACTCGCCGCCGTGGGCTTCCACCATGTTGGTGTACCACTCCATCTGCGGTCGGGTCATGCCGTCGCTGTCGCCGTTGAGGAGCACGATGGCAGGCGCGGCGTCGGGATAGTACCACAGCCGCGCCAATGGCATGTGCGGCGCGCTTGCCCACTCCAAGATGCGCACGAGCAACTGCTGCTGCAGGTCGGCCTGCGGCAAATCGAGCAGCGTGCGGTCGCGGTAGCCAAAGAAGAGGTCGCTGGGCGAAAACAGGCCGTCACCGTCGGCATCCGGCCTATCCCCGGTGCTGGCCAGGTCCGGGCATCCCTGGTGGAAGAGGACCGTTGATTCCGCCAGGTCGTACGTGAAAACGGCAAACCGCCCCGCGCCGTACGTGCCGGTGACGATGGCCGGAAACGGCAAGGCCCAATCGCGCCCGGCGACCCAAGCCAGCACGCGCTCGTTTCCGCCATATTCCCCATACATATCCGCCGCGCCGTGAAATTGCAGAAAGTCGCCCAGGGCCGCGAACCACAGCGGATGGTCGCGCTCCGGCGCGATGTAAGCCTCATTGGCCGTGCGCCGCTGCCTATCCTTAATGCCAAGTTCCGCCGCCGTCTCTGCGGAAGGACGCAAAAACACCACTGGCGTTCCCTGGCGCAGCGCCGCCAGCGCCGCCGCCTCCGCTCCCGTGTCCTCACCGCACGGCGCGACAATGACCGCCTGCCGTTCTTTAGCAGCGCCTGCCTCCAGCGGCGCCTCCCGCACGTTCCGCTCCTCCGCGCCGGTCAACCCCTCGGCAAAGAGCATCTCCAAACCGTAACGCCCAAACGGCGCAAACTCCGGGTCGTAGCAGCACAACGGCGGCAAGATGGTAGTCATATCCTTAGCAGTCACGCACTCTACCTCTCTCGTCTATTCGTTTTTCCATTCACCCTTCGAAGTTGCTCAGGGCGAACGGAAGTAGTCCCCCTCCATTCGTGCTGAGCCTGTCGCCAGACCATTTGCCTAAAGAGCAGAGGTAGTCGACCTGCTAGCTCTACTCCTTCCAGGGATTTGGCAGTCTCTCGAGGGCGCTTATGTCATAGTCCACATGGAGTCCCACTAAGCCACCCCTAACCTTCTGGCATCCTGGACCGCACTCGCCCTGCCAACTCCTTCCATCCACGTAAACAAAGGAGCTGTCCCGTATGGCAGTGCCAACTAGAGACAAGAAATCAACCTTGTCCTGTAGCGGGCCGTAGACCTCTCCTTTCAAGAACGTCGTCAAGATTGGCCCTAAGTACTCGGTAGTCCGCATGTAGCTGCCCACTGCGCTATGCACTTCACGTCGGATGCCTGGATTTGAGAGGTATGCATGAACGAAATCCTCCCATTCTTCTGTATTCCCCACGTCCTTTACGGCAACACCTAGAGAATCAAGGTAAATCAAGTACACAGGATAGGCGCTGTAGGCGTATACGCGTAGTGCCCTCGCCAGGAATCTATAGGTTGTAGAGCCCGCTCTCATTCCACGATTCCGCAAATGCAAGCCCAACATATCTTCTGGGGATAGGTCTCTATTCCACGGCCATGTAATGACCTCAGGAGCAGTTGATTGAGTCTGTGACTGGATGGACTCATCTAGCAACAGCCACGAAGTGCCCGCCAAACGATACCTGAGAAGGACATCTTGTGAAGGGCAGCAATTTGCATCATCCGGCCCCAGTTGCCTTGTCTGAACCGTAACGATTCCATCCGAGATTGTGATTGAGTCTATCCCGATCTTAGCGCCTAGCAAAACGGATGCAACGTGCACCGGCACACCGCCATCATTGCGAAACGCGGTGAGATAAGAAAAGACGATGTTTCCACCCTCCCAAATGCCCACTATTGCGACAGCATCATCGTTGCCATCGCGATCGAGGTCGCCGAGAGCAAAGGGGTGCTCTTCCCGTATTCTTGTAATTCTTCGATGCTCGGAAACTGAACCATTGGACCCATAGCGAAACACGTCCTCATAGATGCCATCTTGCAACCGCACACGTGCGTCGCTGAACTCGAATAGTCTCTGAAACAAGCCAGTCTGCAACTCAGCATTGCGCAAGTCCTCTTGAGTAAGTGAGTTACTTTCCGCCTGTCCCGTAATCTCAGCGTAGTCGGCTTCCCATTCGAAGCGTTCGGTATTGAGCCGTTGTTGCAGGCCGTTGGGGCCGTTTACCCACGTGCGGTAGCCGTCGGTGAAGGCGGTCCAGTTGTCGGCTTTGCGCCAGGCGAGTAGTCCGCCGGTGGTGTGCTGGTTACTATCGCCGATAGCATTGTAGTGCTCGTTATCCAGGCACTCGCCGACAATGTCGTGGCCGATGAGGTCGCGGAGCGTCTTGAAACCCAGCACAAACTGGCAGTCGGCAGCCGGCATCCTGCCAGGTGTCAACAGCAGCAGCGCGACTCCCAGAAAGAACGCGATGCTAAATCTACAGAAAGCCCTATTGTTCATGGTTACACGTCTCCTACCGTTCATACTTCGACAGGCTCAGCACGAACGGTAGGAATTATCCAGGCACAAGGAGGCGGAACCCAAGAGCTTGTACCTCAATTCACTGCCGCGAGTGACCGCAGTTCGGCCGCGTTTTCTTGCACCTTTACAAATGCGTCGGCGATGTCGTCCATGTCCTGCGTGGTCCCGAGAAACGCCGATTGGCCGATCCAGAGCGTCTCCTCGCGGCAGAGGCGTTCGGCCTCGGGGCATTCCACCTGGCGGTAGTCCATCTGGCGGCCGTAGTAGTGGCTGGTGAGGGGGAAGCCGCTGCGCAGCGAGCCGTGCAAGGCGTCCTGGAACAGCGGGTGCTTGTGCAGCGGGCGCACGTAGCCGGTGCTGCAGGGGATGCCCTCGGCATTTACGGCTTGAGCGACGAGTTCGCGCGGCGCGCCCGCAAAGGCGTCGGCATTCATGTACCTGAAGATGAAGATATGCAGCGCGTTTCGTTCCACGTATGGATCGATGCGTACGTTCGCCAGGCCCTCGATCTCTGCCAGACGCCCGACGAGATAGCGGAAGTTCGCATCCCGCCGCGCCGCCCAGTCCTCCAGGCGCGGGAACTGCGAGTGCAGAATCGCGCCCATGATCTCCGACATGCGGTAATTCCACGAGAGCACCGGGAACTGGGTATCTCCCGGCTGGTCGTAGACGTCGTTCTCCAATTCCACGTGGGAGCGCCAGAAGTCGTGGGCGTAGACCGCGCGCCGGTAGATGTCCTCGTCATTTGTCGTAACGCAGCCGCCCTCGCCGCTGGTTAGGTTCTTGCTGGCCTGGAAGCTCCAGCCGGCGGCATCGCCCAGCGACCCCAGCTTGCCCTGCGCGTGCATGCCGCCGTGGGCGTGGGCGCAGTCTTCCAACACGAGCAAGTCGTGCTTGCGGGCGATGGTGTTAATGGCGTCCATGTCGGCGGGCAGACCGCCAAAGTGCACGGCAAAGATGGCGCGGGTCTTCTCCGTGATGTGGTCTTCGATGAGCGCGGGATTGAGATTGTAGGTTTCCGGGTCGATGTCCACGAACACCGGCACGGCGCCCACCTGCAAGGGCGCGCTGGCCGTGGCCATGAACGAATACGGCGGCACAATGACCTCATCGCCGATTTCGACGCCCGCGGCGCGCACGGCCACCTCCAAGGCGGCAGTGCCGCTGCTTACGCAGAGGCCGTACTCACAGTCATGGTATCTGGCGAATTGCTGTTCGAAGTCTGCCGTGCGCGTGCCGCCGCGACGCCGGTTCCATTGCGCGCTGCGGAGCACGTCCGTCACCGCGTCAATCGTCTTATCGTCTACCAGCGGCCAACTGCCAAAAGGAGTCTGGCGCAGCTTCTCACCGCCATTAATCGCTAACTTTGCCACGGCCAACAGACCTCACTTTCCGTATTCCTAGAACACTCGTTTTCGCCGTTAGTGTGCACTATAGTATCATGACCAAAAGAGCGCGAAAGATGACAGAAGGCATATGAACAGTAGCAGAAGCATTACTCGGCGTTGAGTCACTCGAAAATGCTGAGGGAATAGAAGCATGGAAAGTTGTTGATCTTGCGAGTTAAGGCGCCTCACAAGGACTTGTCCGACGCTTTCACAGATCTGAGTCATGCAGCGGTTGAAGCTCAAGAGGAGGGCTTTGCGCCACCTTCCGACTTGGCATTAGCCAATGCCAAACGCCTCTTGAGAGAGATGTACGAAATTGTGCCTCAACGATTCGAGGTGTATCCCACACCGGATGCTGAGATTGCAATTCGTGCTCTGGCCCCGAGAAGATCGGTGATACTGCTTTGCAAACCGGAAGGGGGAGCCGTGTGCTTAGTCAACCTGAGGAGTGGGCGTAGACGCCAGAGTTACACCCCCACGGATATTCTGCCAGACAGCTTCTTGAAGGAAGCCCTATTGGACTTGAAAGCCGAGAGCGACTAATCCTGCATGGATGCGTTAGAGGGTATAGGAGATTCGGAAGAGCTTGGCAGAGGAGTCTCTTCCAGTCGAGAGGCTAGACGGTACAAGAATTCACGCGCTAAGCACTATGCGTTCTTGCCAAGAAAAGGCGTGACTGAAATATCGGTCGACAGGCTAAGCAGCGCGGGGATCACTAAGGCAACAACTATCGCTGACAACCGAGATCGCGCTCGTGGCCGTACATTCTATGGATGGCTGGTCGTTGTAGCAAGGGAAGCGGCGCGTGAGGGACGCCGGGCCGTGGCGTCACCTAATGAGAGCAATCCGTACCATGCGGACATCGTTCTTCCCAAAATCGCGGCGATAGATCGAGATGAACAGAACCTGCACGCCCAAGAACTTGCAGATTCCTCATATTGGTGTGATGCCGTAAGATAGTGCAGAATGCCTGCTGATCGTATGCGGCGTGCCCGCTCTGCACGCGCTTTTGCTATAGAACGGATGAACGATGAAAATCGTCGACATGCACGTTCGGACGTTCACCTACCCCTCCCGCGTCGTGCGGGACGCCGAGGGGCACTCCCATCCCGGCCCGGAGCACGAGGCCACGCAATCGCTGCTCACCGTGGTCACCGACGACGGCGCAACCGGCTACTGCTTTGGCTCTCCGAGCCCACAGGTGCTGGAGAACGTCATCAAGCCCGCCACCATCGGCGAAGACCCCATGTACCGCGAGCGCATCTGGAAGACGCTGCACCACTGGCAGCGCATGTCCCGCGACCTGACTGACCGTGCCCTGAGCGCGGTGGACATGGCAATCTGGGACCTGGTGGGGCGCGCTCTGGGCCAGCCGGTCTACAAGCTGCTGGGCGCGACTCGCGACAAAGTGCCGGCCTACGCCAGCACCATGTGCGGCGACGAGATTCCGGGCGGTCTCAGCACGCCGGAGGAGTACGGAGAGTTCGCGTTGCAGTGCAAGGAGCGGGGCTATCCGGCGTTCAAGCTGCACACCTGGATGCCGCCCATCGCCTGGGCGCCCGATCCCAAGATGGATATCGCCGCCTGCGCCGCCGTGCGCGCGCCCGTAGGCGACGACATGGACCTCATGCTCGACCCCTACCACTTCTACAGCCGCACAGATGCGTTGTACATCGGCAGAGCGCTGGAGGAGCTGAACTACTATTGGTTGGAAGAACCCATGGACGAGTTCAGCACGTCGTCGTACAAGTGGCTGGCCGACCAGCTTGACATACCCGTAGTCGGACCGGAAACCGCCGACGGCAAGCTGTACACCCGCGCCGAGTGGATTGCCCGGGGTGCGTCCGACATCAGCCGGGGCGGCGTGACCGACGTGGGCGGCATTACGCCCCTCATGAAGGTCGTCCACCTCTGCGAAGCCTTCAACGTGCAGATGGAGGTGCACGTGGGCGGACCCGGCAACCTGCACGTGCTCTGCGCCATGAACTACCCCGGCAAGTACTACGAACGCGGCCTGCTGCATCCCCACATCGACTACGAGGAGGTCGAACCCTGGCTGAACAGCAAGACCGACCCCATGGACGCCGCGGGCTACGTGCACGTCTCGCAGGAACCCGGCCTCGGCTGGGACATCAACTGGAACTACATCGACGCGCACACGGTTTCCTAAACTCTGAGTGTTGGAGAGTGTTCCGGGAGGCTACCAAGACGTGAGATCGGTATAAAGGCCTGGCGGAATTTGTACCACTTCCCCGGTGCGGGTGGACTCTTCACAGGCCAGGGCGACAGCCACGATGTAGCGTCCCCAACGGCCGTCGACGAGCGGCGCCGTGTCATACCCGACGGCTTGGACGAGGGCGGCGAGTTCCAGCGAGAAAGACTCGTTCGCAGGTACCGGCTGCTCGACGTAATCCGTGCCGTTGCTGAGCCAAAGGCGGTCGTCGCGGGTCTGCACGCGGACGCTCGCCTGAGTGCCGATGATTTCCACCTCGTTGCGCTCCGGCCCTGCCTGGGGATAGCCCGTGTGGTGCACGGTGGCGTGGACGCCGTTGGCGAAGTCCAGCCACGCCAGGGCGGTGTCGTCGGCGTTTTGGCCGACCATGGGATTGCTCACCCAGGCGCGCACGGCGGTGATGGGGCTGCCAACCAGCCACGTGAGACGGTCGAGCATGTGCACGCCGTTCATGTACCACATGCCGCCTCCGCCTTCAGCGCGGTTCAGGAACCAAGGCGGGCGGTTTGCCAAGTCGAACGTGCGGTACCACGTATCGGTGGCAAAGACAACGTTGCCCAATTGGCCGTCCTGGATGAGCCGCTTGGCGGCCAGCCCGGCCGGAACGAAGTGCTCGGTGTGCCCAACCAAGAGCTTGACGCCTGCCTCTTCGCTGGCCGCCAGAATGGCGTCGCAGTCCGCGACCGTCATCGCCATGGGTTTTTCCAGAAAGACGTGCTTGCCGGCCGCGCACGCCGCCAGCGCGACCTCGGTGTGCAGGTAGTGCGGCAACCCAATCATGACAATGTCCACGTTGGGGTCTGCCAGGAGTCCGGCGTGGCTGGCGTACGCCGTGCACGCATGCCGGCGGCTGAAGGCGTCGCGGCGGTCCTGATTGGGTTCGGCCACTGCCACCAACGTTGTTTCCGGCACGTCCGCAATTGCCGCCGCGTGACCGCCGCTCACGCGACTCGCGCCAATGATGCCCACTCCGTACGTCATAGGTGATTTCTCCTGCATGTTTTGCTACACCTGCACCTGTCGCCTTGGCCGCCGCCCCGCCTCACCCGCTCACCGGTCCAGAATAGCAAAAGAGACCGGAACCTACCGTGAGGTACCGGTCTCCCGTTTTCGTCTTGCCGAGCGTATGCGCCCTACTCAGACACGTTGAGCGCCGCGAGTTGCTCCTGCAAGTTGGCGATGAGTTCCTGCGGCTTGGCGGCCTTCTCGGACTTGCGCAGCGTTAGCCGCCACTCGGAATCGGCAGCGCCCTCGATGCTGGTCTCATAGCCGTTTTTGGCCGCCTCCCAGGGAATGGTGCCCAGGGCCGGGGCGTGATCGGTGAGTACTTCCAGAGCCTCATCCCCCTCCAGCTTCTTGAGCGCCTCCGCCGTCTTCATCATGGGATAGGGGCAAATCTCGCCCCGCACGTCGATCTTCATTGCTGGTCGCTCCTTCCTGTACGCACAGTCTACTAAGCTCAGCGTTCTTGTTCTAGTTTCCGCGCTGGCGCACCCGCAGCGCCGCGGCCGCTATCAACTCGGGGGCCAGCACCACACTACTGTATGCGTTTGATCACCCGCACGCCCAGGTACGCACCCGGCAGCAAGGAAAGCGCGAATATCCAGCCGTTGAGACCCAGCGACGGGATGGCCGAAAAGAACGCGCCGATGGTGCAGCCCACCGCGATGCCGGCGCCGTAGCCCATGAAGACGCCGCCGATTGCCGACTGCACGTAGCGCCGCTTCACCGGCGGCACCCGCACCTTGAACTCATTGGCCAAAAGGGCCGCCACCATGGCGCCAATGATGAGGCCGCCGTCGAGGAACAAGCCTTCGCTCGTCCACCAGGAACCCATGCCCACCGTCAGATTGCAGCCGGATAGGCCCTCCGCGCCGAGCAAAGCCGGCGCTTGGAGTCGCAAGAGGCCGCTCGCGATGCGGTCCGACCAGATGGACAACTCACCCGTTACGCCCAGCGGGCGGTCGAAAATGTAGAAGAAGACGTTGAGAACGGCCAGCGCAATGGCGCCGACGGCGATGGGCCAGCCCTTGCCGAAAACCAAGCCGTACACTTGCCGCAGCTTTGCGCCCAATTCCATGGCCGGCGGCTCGGCCTGCTTGCCAAGCGCAAAGCTCGGCATGGGGCCGGTCCGGTATTCCCACCAGTAGCTCAGGAGCACGATACCGGCGAGAGCGAGTAGCGTGAGCCCCACGGCTCCGCCGTAGCCCAACCACTTGGGCAGGAAGACCGACGGCATATTGCTGATGTGATTCGTCCACCACCAGTTCCAGGTGCGCGCCGCCAGGTAGAGTCCGACCAGAATGCCCCCCATGGCCACCCAGGAGGCGACGTAGCCCTCGCCGATGCGGTACATGGTGCCCGATACGCAGCCGCCGGCAATGACCATGCCAAATCCAAACGCCACGCCGCCGACCACGAGGTGCAGCCCGATAGGAATAACGTGGACTGCCGCGGGCAACGCGCCGCTGCCGGGATCGGCCACCATGGTCTGCATCACCAACCAGAAGCCGAGGGTGGCAATGCCAATGCCAATGGCGATGGCGCGCATGGTGCCGGCGTCATTCATCAGGAAGATGTCGCGAAAACCGGAGGCGAAACACAGGCGACTGCGCTGCAGAATGACGCCAAAGGCGAGGCCAAAGAGCCACATGATCGCCAGCCTCGAGTCAACCGCAGCCAGTATCGCCAGCATCGCCAGCACGGCGCCAACCGCAACGATCCGCAAGGCCGACCGGCCGGAGACGAGTTGGCTCTGCCCGGCCGCTTTCTGCGCTTCGACATTCGTACCCATCGCTCGCCCTTCTCACTCCTAGGCGCGGACACAAACCGGAAGGCTTTTGCGGTTCGCACGCACATGCTAGCATACGAACCACGCCGCACATGGCGGCAAACCGGCGTCTTTACCTTATTATGACTTCGTTGCTTTATTTTATCAAGTATAGCACGTGCGCGCCAGATTCGGGTCAGGAGTAATTGGGATGACTGTTGGTGGTGAGTGAATTTCGGCGGCGGGGGGAATTGAGGGCGCGTTTCGGTTCGGCTCTGCTGGCTACTGCCCTGACTGGGTGTGTTCGCGGCGTTTGCGGGGAATGGAATTCAGCGGTGGCACTTCGACAGGCTCAGTGCGAACGGAGTTCAGCGGTTGCACTTCGACAGGCTCAGTGCGAACGGGATTCGGCGGGTGCGCTGCGGCTAGCTCGGTGTTAAAGGGTCTCAGCGGTGGCACTTCGACAAGCTCAGTGCGAACGGTTCTGTGGTTGGCGCTTCGACGGGTCCTGTGCGAACGGGATTCAGCGGTGGCACTTCGGCTGGCTCAGTGCGAACGGATCTGTGGTACGCGCTTCGACGGCTCCAGTGCGAACGGTTTTGAGTTGCGTCTCGATGCCGCCGGTTGACGGCCGCTGCGCTACCCGGCTAGCGTGAAACCGGACGTTGGCGCGAGCGAGGCGCACCGGGTACGCGCGAAAGGTCGAGAATGGGCCAACCGAACAGGGATTCCGATTCAGTTTCGCCGGTTCCTTCGGATACAGATGGTGACTCCGAAGTTCTGCCGGCGACCCCCGTCGATTGCAAGGACGCCGCCGCGCCGGTGGACCCAGACAGGAGCACGGATTCAGCAAGTGCACCGTCAAATCCGGTATTGAGCCGGGAGTCCGCGATTGCGCCGGATGACCCCGAAAGTGGCAAGAGTTCGTCAGCCGCACCGGCAACCCCTAAACTCAGCCGGGGGGCGGCGATCGCGCGGGCAGCTTGCCTGACGCTCTTTCCTCTCACCTTCATCCTGCTGAGCAATACCGGCATCCACCCGGGGTTCGCGGGCACCGCCGCCGAGCAAGTTGCCGCGCTGGCGGCTGACGCCGTACGCTGGCGCTGGGTGCACCTCGGTCTGGCCGGCGGCAGTTTGCTCGGTATGGGTGTGCTTTTCACTCTCACGTCATTGCTGCCGCGCCCGCATCCCGTGATGCGCGCCGCCCTGGCGCTCGGCGTGGCCGGCGCCGCGGTGCTTACGGGAGTGTTTGCGCTGGAAGCAACGCTGGTGGTCGAATTGGCGCAGGCGTGCGTGAGCGCTGCCAACTCCTGCCTTTCCGCCGCAAACGGGCCCTTTCTCGAACGGTTCAGCGACCTTGCCCTGGACCGCGTACCCCTCCTGTTTCCAGGCGGCGGCGTCTTCTTGGCGGCAATCATGGCGCTGGCCGTCATGGGACGCGCCCTGCGGGCGCTGGCGTTCCGTGAGTCGTTGCCCCTGACGATCGGCGCGCTCGTCCTCTTTCTCTACGGGCCTTCACTGCACGGGCCGCCGCTGGGCCTGCCCACGTTCGGGCTGTGCTTGATTCTGGCCGGTTCCGGCGCGCTCGCAGTCCGGTTGGTGCGCGCGTCCATCTAACCTGCCGGCGTCGAGATGGGAGTGCTCGTTGAGCGGGGGCCATCCCGCTGGTACAATAGAGGTGGCTTTGACCGGCGCCGGTGAGCCCGTTCCTCCTTAGAATGAGGTTCGCCCGCGCGGGCAAGCGACAGGCTGCGCGGATCGCAGCCGCGTGGATGGTGGAATCGGCACGAGAACGGGGTGTGGCGCAGCCTGGTAGCGCGCTTGAATGGGGTTCAAGAGGCCCCCGGTTCGAATCCGGGCACCCCGACCAGAATTCGTATGTTCTCTTCGCCTAGAGCGCCGCGCTCGCGGCGCAACGCATGTCGTCCTGTGAGCTACGTCTACTGTCGTGCTCAAGTCGACGCGCGCGGCGCTTCGAATTGGAACCTGGTCTTGGTCCTCTCAGGCAAAACCGCCAAAGCCGTTCGTGCTTAGGACAAGCAGTTCTTGTCTAGACAAGAAGGTTGCGATTGGCCTCTCAGGCAACCGTCGCCGTCTCTTTGCGGCTTTGCCCACGGCCACGCGTGCGCTCATGCACTCGCGCCAGCACCAACGCTTGCAGCGCCGGCAGGTCCGGCGTTGCGTCCAATTCGTCGGCTGAGATTAGCAGACTGACCGCACCCTCTTCCTCGCTGAAGACCGCGGCCAGCGGGAAGTGCCGCAGACTCGCATACGCGCCCACCAGTTCGTCGCGATGCAGGAACACCGCCTCAAGTGGCAGGCTCCGCACAAAGCGCCGCCAGGCGCGCTTCATGCCCAAATTGCCATACGTAATCTGGCAGAGACTACAGGGATACGTCTCCGGTGAGACGATCTTGAGCACGTAGTCTTTGAACTGCGCGAGCAGCCCGCCGTCGGCATTGTAGACGAACAGGATGCGGTTCTGAGCAGCCATATACTTTCACCTTTTGCCCAGCCTTCGCTTTGGCGCAGCAATCGCCTTGGCGCAGCCACCGCTCCCGCGCATCGAGTTCCGGAGAATCAGCCAGTCTCGCGTTTCGCGAAGAGACCCACCAATCGCGCCGTTCAGCGCTCGTCCCGCGCCCCCGGACGCACGCGGCGGTCGGCAACCGAGCCCTTACACCGTTTGCAACGGTACGATATTGTGGTTTGCCAACGTCTCGTTGAGCGAACCTGTGCGGTAGCCCTCCATATCCAGGGCAACGTACTTGAAGCCGATTGCCTTGAGAGCGTCCACGATGCGCGTGTGGGCGTCATCGGCAAATAAGCGGGCCAGATCTTCAGGCGGCGCCTCGATGCGGGCGATGTCGCCGTGGTGGCGTACGCGCACCAGCCGAAAGCCAAGTTTATGTAGGAAATGCTCGGCTTGGTCAACCTGGCGCAGCTTTTCCAGCGTGACCCGCATGCCGTAGGGAATGCGCGAGGCCAGGCAGGCGCCGCCGGGCTTATTCCACGTGGGCAAGCCGAGTTCTCTTGAAAGCTGGCGAATTTCCTGTTTCTGCAGTTCGGCCTCCAGCAGCGGCGCGCGGGCGTTCAGCAAGTCGGCCGCTTCCATGCCCGGCCGGTGGTCGCCCAGATCGTCCATGATGCCGCCGTAGACGATGGTGTCGAATCCCTCATCCTGGGCGATGAGCTGCATTTCGGTAAAGAGTTCCTTCTTGCAGTGGAAGCACCGGTCGGGATTGTTGACGGCGTATTCCTCTTTTTCCAACTCGTGAGTCTCGATGAGGCGGTGCTCGATGCCGATCTCCGCGGCGTAGACTTTCGCCTCTTCCAGTTCCGTTGCCGGATAGGTGGGGGAAAGCGCCGTAACCGCCACCGCGTCGCGACCCAGCGCGTCATAGGCCGCCTTCGCCAGGAAGGTGCTGTCCACGCCGCCGGAATAGGCGATGAGGGTCTTTCCCATGCCCTCGATGAGCTGTTTGAGATTCTCGTACTTTACGTCTAGCGCTGCCGTAGCCATCTACAAACCTCCCAGGGGTCTTGCGCTTTGCCGCCGTCACTGTGCCGGCGCGTTGGCCGGCGTCGATACGGAGGCAGTCTCTGCAGTTCGTATCTGTACTGTCATTCTACGCGAGACGAGACATTGCCGCGCGCCGTTCACAAGCGAGAGGCCCGGCAACGCTCAGGGCAAGCGCGCTAGAACACCTCGTCTGGATCCAGCACAAAACCGCGCACCGTGGGCGACGTCAAGTCCTGCCCAGGGCCGTAGACGCCTGCGGCGTCAAAGCCGCGCTCACTCCGCGGCAGCACCGTCACGGTCTTGGCAGCGGGGTCCACTAGCCAGTATTCTCTCACACCGTATTCGGCGTAAAGTTCACGTTCAATTGTCCGGTCGCGCGCGGCGGTGGCGGGAGAGAGGATTTCGATTACGACGTCGGTCGCGCCGCGGACGTTGTCGCCGTTGCGCAGCACATGTTCACGTTCCCTGGCAACGAAGAGCAAGTCAGGCTGGACAACATTCGTGAGCGATAGTACCACGTCGCATGGCGCGGCAAAGACCTGCCCAAGACCTTGCTCCTGCACGAAGCCGTGCAAGAGCGCTCCGAGTCGCATAGCCACCCGCTGGTGGGACAGACGCGGCGCCGGCGCCAGCACTAATTCACCGTCCAGAAGTTCGTAGCGCTCATCGTCCGGCGTATTGCGGTAGTCGTCGTAGGTCAACTTGATTGCGGGCGTGGAGCTCGCCATATCTGCCCTCCGGTCTCGCACTTGACAGCCGAAAAGGTGCGAATACCTCCCCATAGGCCGGAAACACAACATACTCTCATTGTACGCTCTATGCAGGCTCTTGGCAGGCAAAAGGCACAACACCTCAACCGCCCGGAGCGGAAGATCGGCCACGTATGCGCCAGGGAGCTTCCGCCACGCGCGCCAGAACCACACGGCTTGGTCAAGCCGGATCCGGCACAACCTGCAAGGGTACTTCACGAATCTCGCCCTGCCGGATCGTGAATCCGCGGACGTCCGGCTCCGCCGGATCCGCGAGCGAGATGACGACGTGCACTGCCCCCGGGTACCGTTCCGCCAACTCCCCATCGCCCATGTCGAACTCCGCTTCGGCCACGTCCGTCGCCGATGGATATGCCGGTGAGGCAACGTGTGAGTGAAAAATGCCGACGATCTGCCAGTCCTGCTCGTACTCCACCGTGCGCACGATGCGCAACAGGTCTGCCGGATGGATAGTGTAGCGGATGGGGCTCGCCGCGGCGTTGCGGGCGGGAAACACCTGACGCACTGTGCCGTCCGTGCCGCCCAGCATGCCGCAGCCTTCGTTGGGCGCAGCCGCGCGGACGTGCGCGATCATGGCGGCGCGTTGCTCGGCTGTAAGCTTCAGCATGGACTACCAGCGCCTGATCACGTCGTGTTCGTCAATGAGTTGCAGAATTTCCTCGTAGTCTACGGTCTTGTGGGGATGCACGGCGCCGTGCTTCTGCCAGTCGGCGCGGGACGCCACCACCGTCACGGAGGAATGGGGCGGCGCGAGCACGGCTGACTGCACCAGGAGCACGGTTACCGCCCGCTCACGGCTCTCAGACGCGATGGCGTCCCATGCCTCTCTGTTTTCGGCGTGGGTAAGTATATGCAGCACCGCCTCCGCAGCCATCTGGCGCAATCCTGTCGTCGCACGCTCCGCAGCCCTCATACCCTATGCGCACCGGCGGGCGCCCAACCGGCGCCCAGGGCACTCTCTCACTCTACTGCCTGGGCTGCCTGCGGACAAGCGCGCAGGCTGACGCGCACAATGGCACAAGCCCAGGCTTGCGGCACGGGACGCACGTCGACCGCGGGCGACGCGCGCTAACACGTGAGGCTGCTATCCGTTCGCATCGAGCTTGTCAGAATGCCCAAAGCTCAATCTGAAATGCCTAGCCGCCCGCCACACAATAATTCCTGAAGCCCATTTGTCTCATCCTGCGCGCCGTAGACACGGTCTACCACTACACCCGCATGGAGCCCAGGGTTCCGTTCGCATTGAGCTTGTCGAAATGCGAACAGCATCGCCAACACAACGCCAATCCACCACACAAGTCCCCTGCAAACATCGGCTAGACCCTTCGAAAACTGTGTTGTTCCGTTCGCATCGAGCTTGTCGAAATGCGAACAGCATCGCCAACACAACGCCTATCCACCACAAAAGTCCCCTGCAAGCATCGGCTCGACCGCTCGAAACAGTGTTGCCTCGCTCGCATTGAGCTTGTCGAAATGCCGCAAGAGACTCGCGCCGCCGGGCGCAGCAGCCGTCCGGTCTCTACGTTACCGTACCGGAGGTCACGTCTAGGGTTTCCTCAACCGCCGGCATGCCGCAGAAGGCTTCGTAGTCGATCAGTTCAGTGACCGTTGGATTCTCGCCGCAGACCGGGCACGCGGGATCGCGGCGCAGCTTGACCTCTTGGAACGACATTGCCAGCGCGTCGAAGAGCAGGAGGCGGTTGGTAAGGGTATCGCCAATGCCCAGAATCAGTTTGACCGTTTCAATGGCCTGGATGGAGCCAACAATGCCGGGCAGCACGCCGAGCACACCCGCCTCCGAGCAGGAAGGCGCCATTTCCGGCGGCGGCGGCTCGGGATAGAGGCAGCGGTAGCAGCCATTGCCGGGTTCGAACACCGTTGCCTGTCCCTCGAACCGGAAGATACTGCCGTGCACCACCGGCTTGTTCAGGAAGAGCGCGGCATCGTTGACGAGGTAGCGCGTAGGAAAGTTGTCCGTGCCGTCCACGATGACGTCATAGTCGGCAAACACGTCCATCACGTTGTCCGAGTTGAGGTGGTCGGTATGGGCCACCACGTTCACGTCGGGATTAACCTCGCGCAGGCGGTCCTGCGCGGAGGCAACTTTCGGACGGCCGACGTCCGAATGGCCGTGCAAGATTTGACGCTGCAAGTTACTCAGGTCCACCTCGTCGAAGTCGACGATGCCCATGGTGCCCACGCCGGCCGCGGCGAGATAGAGCGCGGCGGGAGAGCCCAGTCCGCCCGCGCCAAGCAGCAAGACCTTGGCATTGATCAGCTTGCGCTGGCCCAGCGGTCCGACCTCGGTGAGAATGATGTGCCTGCTGTACCGCTGCACCTGTTCCGGGGTGAAGAGGCTGGGCCGTCTGGCTACGTTGCTCATTGGTTGATTCCTCCTTCGATTGTTCTTGTCAGTAGGCATCAAATATAGTACACGATGCGCTCGCGGCGTTCTTTCTCGCGAGCGACCAGATCGGCAATGGAATGGCGGCTCAGGATTGAGTTCACCGCCGCCTGGACTTCGTGCCACACTTCCCGTTGCCCGCAGCCGGGCACCAACGCGCAGAAATCCACGTTTTCCATACACGCCACTGGCGTGAAGGGCCCTTCCAGCGTGGACACCACGAGTTCCATGGTGATCTGGTCGGGCGGATGCGCAAGGGCATGGCCGCCCTGTGGGCCGCGGGTGCTGCGCACGATCCCGGCTTTGCGCAGCGCCGTGAGTAACTGGTCGAGATAGGCCTCGGGAATGTACTGCCGCCGCGCGATTTCCGCGCTCTGCACCAGGCCCTGCCCGTACCGGTGACCCAAGTCCACCACCGCGCGGACCGCGTAGTCCGCCTTCATCGAAATCCGCATAGCGCTGACGCCAGACCGTTCGTTAACTAATGTTTACTAATCTACTTAGTTAACATGATACTAGCCGCGTGTAGCGGAACGCAAGGTGAGCGGGTATGTCGGCATAGGTGTTTGCCAAGCCGACGCGGCACTGGACTCTACGCCGGTACGCCAGACTAGCGTGCAGGAGGGTTTGCCAAGCCGGCGCGAGACAGGAACCGCAAACCGGAATCAACGGCGGGCGCGGCGTTCAATCGAGACGACCGCGCCAAGGCGGGGACAACTGCTTGCCAAGCTTGTTCGCTGGGCAGTCGCCCCCCGCAGAATGCACTCCTGCAGGGGGCGTTCCCCAGCGGCGCTTCCGGTCACTCCGTCGCGGGACTCGCCGCTGCCGCCGTTGCGGGGGCAGCGTTCTCTTCAGACTCTATCGTTTCCGGCTCAGACGGTGCGCCGTTCTCCGCTCCAGTCGTGTCCGCCTCAGCTTCCGGCGCCGCCGCCGGACGGACGCCCTTCACGCGGTCAACGAGGCGACGCAACTGCTGGTCGTCCGGCGCCGCTTCACGCCCGGCCTCACCGATCTTCAGGGCCTCGGCCTCGTTGCCGGTTTCCAGATGCGTCCAGACCAGCATGCGGTAGAGGAAGGCCTGTGCGGCCAGGTCTTTAGCCTGCTTCGCAAGCTCCAACGCCTGGGTATACTGCTCCAGGGCGTCTTTGAACTTGCCGCGCTCGTAGCAAATGCGCCCGAGCACAGCCAGCGGCGCGTAGTTTTCCGGGTTATCCAGCACCAGTTGTTCCGCCATCATAGCCGCGCGCGTGCGTTCGCCCGATGCGGCTAGCTGTTGCGCCAAGGCCAGGGCTACCTCGAGGCTATCCGGCTCCTGCCGCGCCAACTGCTCCAGTGCCGCCAACGCTTCCGGGTGCGCGCCCCGCACCGTGTGCTGAAAAGCCTCGGACATACTCGTGGGCGCAGTCGGCGTTGTTTCCGCTCGCGCTTCGGGTTTTTGGGCCTCCGGCTTTTCGCTAGGCTGCGGATGCGCTCGTCTGCGCCGGCCGCCGGCCGGAGCGGACTCCGTCCGCGCCGGAGCATCCCCGCGCGGCGTTTCCGCAACAGCCTGCTGCTGTTGGGCTGGCGGCGGCGACTGCCGCGACCGCGAACCCCTACTCCGTTGGTTCGTCGTTTGGCCGTTGCTCTTGACGGCGCGTTCCAGCTCCTGCTTGCGCGACTGCACATCCTTGTAGCGGCCGTCCATCTTGCTGCAGCGCGTGTAGGCTTCCAGCGCCTTTTCCGGCGCATCGAGATGCTCGTAGATCTGGCCGAGGTCGTAGTACACTTCCGCGTCCACGTCCTGCTGACGGGTCAAGTCTTCGAGTTCGCCGGCAGCGTCGGCGTGGCGTCCCAGCGCGGCCATGCTGAGCGCCAGGCGGTGGCGGTAGCGCCCCTGATGGGGCATCAAGCGCACGGCCTGCGACAAGCGGTTGAACGCCTGTGACAGTTCGTTCCGATCCAGGGCGTTGCGCCCCAGGTGGTACAGCCGCGAGGCGAGCATGTTGCGGTCTACGTGGGTATCCAGCGTGTCGCCCAACGGCAATTCCGGTTGGTCGAACTGTACCTGGTCGGTGCGCTCCCGATCGTGTTCGATCACCAGCGATAGCAGCAGGCCGAGATCCACGAAACCGTCGGCAACCAGCTTCAGACCGGGATCGCTGCCCACGCCAAAGTTGCCGACCATGACCTGCACACCCCGGTCGCGCAGCCGGGAAAACACCGGGATGAAGTCGCCATCGCCGGTTAGCGCGAATGCTTTGTCGTAGAAACCCACGAAATCAAGCATATCCAGTGACATCTCGATGTCCAGATTGCCTTTGTAGCCGCCCCCGGGCAGCTCTTTCGACCGCTTATGGACAACCCGGAAGCCATGGGTTACGAGATAGTCGAGTTGCTGGCGAAACCCCTCTACCCGCAAGTCCGTACCCGTATAGTAATACGCTCCGAGGAGCGTATCCTCTCCTCGGAGCTGGTCTCGAAGCAGGTGCCAGGGCACGCGCATGATGCCGATATCGCGGGCCTGGCGTTCGATGTTGGCCGCGTCTATGAAAACCATTAGCCGATGCGGCTTGGCGGCCTTGACTTGTGTGCCGATTGCGGATCGCAGCGACTCCAGCGGATGCCCGCAGGCGACACAAATCAGACTGGTTCCTTTGTTGAAACTTCCACACGTTGGACAATTCATTACGATAAGTAGCGCCTCACTCTTCACAACTCCTTTATGTGTTTGGGGTCACGTGTCCCGCGTAACCGATGTGGGTATGATACCACAGCGAGCGAAAATACAACTTTTCGCACCTTTCCGGCTCGCAGACGTCCGGCGTATAACTCCATGTTTGCCAGCGCAGCGACAGCACGTCACGGCCTGCGATGGGTACGGTGTACATGGCATCTGTCCTTTTCCGCATTCCGTCCTTGTCCCGTTGGCGCATGGTCTGCCGCGCTGGCGCAAAGACCTCCGTGCACACTCACCGCTCATTCACCCGGCGCCCCCGCCGCCACAAATGACCGTGCCGGAGGTTGCGGGCTAGGATCGAGGCCGCAAGCCGAGGCCGGCCAGCATCAAGGCTATTGGCTCGCGTTGACCGGCGCCTTCAGAGTTAGTAGCATTGAGGCGCGCAGCGGGCCAATCCATCTCACGCGGACAGATGCGGCGCACACCTGCTGTGCGCGCCGGAACACACGCGCACAGACCGCAACGCCCCACTTCGGGCGTGCAGCCCGCTGATGTGCGCGAGCCGAAGAACTGTGTCAGTAGACTGGGGACGCACATAGAGATGGCGCAGACGAACCTGAAAGTTGGCGTTACCGGCTATCCGCTCACCCACACCATCTCGCCTGCCTTTCAGCAACCCGCGTTCGCACACTACGGGATTTCGGCGTGCTACCGGGCGTATCCGGTCCAGCCGGACGACCTCCCCGCGTTCGTCGAGTCGCTCCGCGCGCCGGACTGGCTCGGCCTCAACGTGACTATTCCGCACAAGGAGGCGGTCACGTCCCTTATCGATCGCTGCACCGCCACGGCCGCAACCATCGGCGCCGTCAACACGGTATTCAAAGACGGTGATGCCCTGGTCGGTGACAACACGGACGCCCACGGCTTTCTGACCGCGTTGCGCGCCGACGGTGACGTTGATCCCACCGACGCGCGGGTGCTGGTGCTGGGCGCGGGCGGCGCGGGGCGCGCCGTGCTGGTTGCCCTGGCGCAGGCCGGCGCCGGCCACATCACGCTGGCGAACCGGCATCCGGAACGCGCCCAACGCCTCGCGCAGTCACTTTCAACAGTCCTGCCTGCGGCAACAGCCTTGGCGCCCTGGCAAAGCCCCGCCCTGGATGAGGCCGCCCGCGCCGCCGACATTATCGTCAATTGCACGGCAGTGGGCATGGCCAACGGTCCCGCCCCTACAAAGTCTCCGCTCGGCCCGTCCGCGTTCCGGCCCGGACAACTCGTTTTCGACCTCGTCTATACGCCCCGCCGCACGCCGCTGCTCCACCACGCCCAAGACCACGGCGCGCGCGTCTTGGATGGACTGCCCATGCTGGTTTACCAGGGCGCGGCCGCTTTCGAACGCTGGACAGGAAAGCCTGCTCCCCTTAAACTTATGAAGTCCAAGGCGCTGGCCGCGCTAGGCGGTTGAGTAGCCGCTCGCGCCGGTGGACCCGACCGGCTGGCTTGTCTTACGGCTGCCGGGGCCCGGCTATCTTATGTAAAGTTTAGCCGTGCGCGAGTTTTGCGGCGGCAGCGCCCCGCACGCGTCACTTACCTACACACAAAAGGCATCTAACGACGGTGTTACGCGTTCTGAAGATACTGACCGCCGGTGAGTCCCACGGCCAAGCACTCCTGACCATCGTGGAGGGCATGCCCTCCGGCCTGCCCGTTTCGGCGGACGAGATTGGCCGCCACATGACCCGCCGCCAGCAGGGCCACGGGCGCGGACGCCGCCAGCAAATCGAGAAAGACGCGGCGGATATTCTCTCCGGCGTCCGCCATGGCAAGACGATCGGCAGCCCCATCGCCATGTTGGTCAACAACAAGGATTGGGAAAACTGGCAAGAGATAATGGCGGTCGAGCCGGTGGAAACCCCAATCAAGAAAGTGACGCATCTGCGCCCCGGCCACGCTGATCTGGTCGGTGTCCTCAAGTACAGTTTCGATGATTTGCGGCCCGTGCTGGAACGATCCAGCGCGCGGGAAACCGCGGCCCGCCTGGCCGCGTCGGGCGTCTGCCGGGCGCTGTTGAGCCACTTTGGCATCAAGATTGCCAGCTACGTCTCAGTGCTGGGGCCGGTTGAGATCGACGCCAAGTACGAGGTCACGCAAGACCCCGATTCCGTGGATTGGGACGCGCTGGAAGCTGACCCGCTGCGCTGCCCCGACCCCGACGCGAGCGCGCAGATGGTGGCCCTCATCGACGAGATGAAGGAAGCGGGCGATAGCCTGGGCGGGGTGTACAACGTGGTGGCCTGGGGCCTGCCCATAGGGCTGGGCAGCCACGTCTTCTGGGACCGGCGCTTGGACTCCCGCTTGGCGTCGGCTATTCTCTCCATCAACGCGACGAAAGGCGTCGAGTTTGGTCCGGCGTTCGAGAATGCCCGCCGGCAAGGCTCGCAGGTGCAGGACCAGATTCGGTTCGAGCGCGGGAGCGGCTTTTCGCGCCTCAGCAACCGCGCGGGCGGCTTGGAAGCCGGCATCTCCAACGGCGAGCCGCTCCTGGTGCGGGGCGCGCTCAAGCCAATCTCCACCATTCGCAGCCCCCTGCCTTCGGTAGACCTGGCCACGCTGGAACCGGCGCAAGCCCACTACGAGCGCGCCGACACCACCGCCGTGCCCGCCGCGGGCGTCATTGGCGAAGCCATGGTAGCCATCGTCCTCGCCGATGCGTTTTTGGAGAAATTCGGGGGCGACAGCCTGGCGGAGATCGAGCACAACTACCGCGGCTACCTGGAAGGGCTGCCACAATAGAGAGCGTCGTACTCATCGGCCTTTCAGGCACCGGCAAGTCCTCCGTCGGCAGGCTGTTGGCGCGCAAATTGCACTGGCGTTTCGTTGACACGGACACGGAGATCGAGCGCCAGGAAGGCCAGCGCATACCCCAGCTCTTCCAGAAACGCGGCGAGGCGTATTTTCGCGTTCTCGAGCGGCGCGTTGTCCAAGAGGTGTGCGCCCGGCGGCACTGGGTGATCAGCACCGGCGGCGGCGCCGTGCTCGACCCGGCAAACCGGACGGCCATGCGCGACCGCAATTTGGTAATCTGGCTGCGCGCCACACCTGAGACAATTCTCGAGCGCTTGCGCTGGAGCGTGCATACGCGTCCCCTGCTCACCGCGCCGGATCCGCTGGCGAGAATTCGAGAAATGGCCGCCGAACGGCACAACGAATACTCCTTGGCCTCTCACGCGGCTACGGACACCGACGAGAAGAGCCACGAGGCCGTGGCCCAAGAGCTCTGGAACCAGGTGACGGCATGGAAGAAGCCCTAGTCGGCCGGGACATCTTGCCCGACCTGTCCGCCGCTCTGGCGCGCCACGGCATCGACGGCCGTCTCTTTCTCATCGCCGATGCGCGCGTGGCAGAGCAGACCGGCAACGCGCCGGCGCGGATACTCACGGAGAGCGGCCACACCGTCCACACGTACCTCGTGCCGTCGGGCGAGGGCAGCAAGAGCCTACGCCAAGCCGAGCGCATCTATCACTGGTTGGCGGAACAACGCGCCGAGCGCAAGGAGTTGATTCTCGCCTTTGGCGGCGGCGTGGTGGGCGATCTGGCGGGTTTCGTCGCCGCCACGTACCTGCGCGGCATGCCGCTGGCCCACGTGCCCACGACCTTGGTGGCCCAGATCGACAGCAGCATCGGCGGCAAGGTGGCCGTCGACTTGCCGGAAGGCAAGAATCTCGTGGGGGCGTTCTACCCGGCGTTGATTACGTGCATCGACGTCCGCTTCTTGGAATCGCTAGCGCGGCGCGACCTGCTGGCCGGTTGGGCGGAGGTGATCAAGACGGCGCTGCTCTTCGACCCGCCCCTCTTCGACGAAATTGCCGGCCGCGGCCCGGACGACCTGACGTCGGACTTCCTGCTGTCCGTCGTGCCCCGCTGCGTGCGCTGGAAGCAGAAGGTGGTGGCGGAAGACCCCAAAGAGCAGGGCATCCGCGCGCTCCTCAACTACGGCCACACCATCGGCCACGCACTGGAAGCCGCCACCGGCTACGAAAGGTATCTCCACGGCGAAGCGGTCGCCATCGGCATGCACGGCGCGGCCAGAATCGCACAGCATCTCGGCCTGCTGGGTGCAGACGCCTTTGCGCGGCAGCAAGCCGTCATCGCGCAGTACAAGCTGCCGGTGCGGTACACGAACGTAGACCCCGCCGCCATTGAGAGCGCCATCGCGCTCGATAAGAAGAACCGCCACGGCAAGGTGCGTTGGATTCTGTTGGAGGACGTCGGCAAGCCCCGCATCGAGAGCGGCGTGCCCCAAGAACTCGTGCGCAAGGTCATCGAGGAACTCCAAGCTTGCTGAAGTTCCGCCACACGGCGCCCGTCCTGCTCGCCCAACCCTTCATGCTTCGACTGTGCTCAGCACGAACGGTTGGGCTACATTCCGTTCGCGCTGAGCTTGTCGAAGTGCTCAGTACTCACGGTTGGGTTGCATGTCCGTGGGGGAAACGCTGAAGGGTGAACGGGCGGACAGTACTCACCAGCGGGCGGACGCGCCCACAACGTGGTTGGCCAAGCTCAGCAGCCCGTCCGTTCGCCCTGAGCACAGTCGAAGGGTGAACGGGCGGGCGACGCAAGCAGATGGACACCCCCACAACGTGGTCGGCCAAGCACAGCAGCCCGCCCGTTCGCCCTGAGCACAGTCGAAGGGTGAACGGGCGGGCGGAGCGGCGCAGCAACAAAACTTGACCACCATCGACTGCAAGAAACTCGGAGGAATGCTAGCGCGCCGGTCCTGCCCGCCCAACCCTTCATGCTTCGACTGTGCTCAGCACGAACGGTTGGGCTTCATGTCCGTGGGGGAAACGCCGAAAGGTGAACGGGCGGACAATACTCACTAGCGGTCGGACGCGCCCACAACGTGGTCACCCAAGCACAGCAGCCCGTCCGTTCGCCCTGAGCACAGTCGAAGGGTGAACGGGCGGGCGACATAGCCAGATGGACGTGCCCACAACGTGGTTGGGCAAGCACAGCAGCCCGTCCGTTCGCCCTGAGCACAGTCGAAGGGTGAACCGACGGGCGGAACGGCACAGCAACAAAACTCGATCCCCATCAACTGCAAGAGACTCGGAGGAATACAAGCGCGCCCGTCCTGCCCGCCCAACCCTTCATGCTTCGACTGTGCCTGTGCTGAGCTTGTCGAAGTGCTCAGCACGAACGGTTGGGCTACACGTCCGCGTGGGAATCGTCGGAGGGTGAACGGACGGGTGACATAGCCAGATCGACGCGCCCACAACGTGGTCACCCAAGCACAGCAGCCCGTCCGTTCGCCCTGAGCATAGTCGAAGGGTGAACGGACGGGCGGAGCGGCACAGCAACAAAACTCGATCCCAAACAACCCCCAACGAGGCACCCCCAAATGCCCTTCTACCTCTACATACTCAAGTGCGCTGACGGCTCATTCTACGTCGGCCACACGGAAGATGTAGAGATGCGGCTTGCCCAGCACGCTGACGGCGCCGGCAACGCCTACACTGCCTCCCGGCTGCCAGTCCAGCTTGTGTATTTTGCGGAATTCCCTACCCGTGAGGATGCGCTTGTCCGTGAGAGACAGGTCAAGGGCTGGTCGCGCAAGAAGAAGGCGGCGCTGTGCCGCGGAGATTGGGCGGAAGTATCGCGACTGGCGAAGGGCGGATGTTCTGCTGCAAGAGATTCGGAGAGGTGAACACGCGCCGGTCCTGCCCGCCCAACCCTTCATGCTTCGACTGTGCCTGTGCTGAGCTGTCGAAGGGTCGAAGGGCGAGTCTTGGAGTTGGGAAGGCAAACTCTCGCACACGTGCTACCGTTCATACTTCGACAGGCTCAGCACGAACGGTAGCACTCCATTCCGCCTGTGCTGAGCTTATCGAAGCGCTCATCACTCACGGTTGGGATTCACTCCGTTCGCGCTGAGCTTGTCGAAGCGCTCAGCACTCACGGCTGGACTACATGCCCGTGAGGGCTTCGCAGACTGTTGGGTTACATGGACGCTTGAGCTACGTGGACGGCGCTGGCGCCGCGATTGCCTTGGCCACGCGCGGGCTCGCGCAACCTCTACGCGAATCTCCCCATCTGAGCCCAACTGCTAGAATAGAACTGTACCGACCACAGAAGTCATTCACATCGAGGACTGGAATGCAGCAATTCATCTTCTTCTACCGCGCAACGCCGGCAGCCATGCAGCGCATGGGCGGCGCTTCACCTGAAGACCGGCAAGCGCACTTCGCCAAGTGGCAGGCATGGACGGAAAGCAATGCAGACTCGCTGGTGAATGCCGGAACGCCGGTGGGCGTGGGTTGCGTGCTTTCCGCCACCGGCGGCTCCGACGTAGACGGCACACTGATGGGCTACGGCATCGTGCAGGCAGAGGACTTGGCCGCCGCCCAGGCCCTTCTCCGCACAGACCCGTTCCTCGACCAGGGCGAAGGCTGCTCCATCGAGGTCTACGCGTGCAAGTCCATGCCCGGGTAGGCGCCGCGCTACCTCTTTGCCAGCAATTCCCGGCTCAGTCGCACATGAAAACAGCGTGAGGGCACCATGGAGTATCGACAGCTAGGCGCGACCGGCGTGCGCGTTTCCACCATCGCCTACGGCACCTTTCCCCTTGGCAAGTACACCGATACCGACGCGGGTGTACGCATGATCCATGCCGCCATGGACCGCGGCGTGAACCACATCGACACGGCCAACGTGTACTTCAAGGGGCGATCGGAAGAAATCGTCGGGGCGGCCCTGAAAGGACGCCGCCACGAGGCTGTTCTCGCCAGCAAGTTCGGCCACCCCATGGGAGACGGCCCCAATGAGCGAGGTTCCTCACGCTATCACATCTATCGAGAGGTCGAGGGATCGTTGCGCCGGCTGCAGACCGACTGCATAGACGTTTACTACATCCATGTCCCCGATCCGACCACGCCCTTGGAAGAGACCGTCCGCGCGCTGGACGACCTGGTGCGCCAGGGCAAAGTGCGATACATTGGCACCTCCCACTTCGCCGCCTGGCAGATTGCGCACGCCCTCCGGCTAGCGGAGCGTTTCGGGCTGACGCCCTGGGTGGTGGAACAGCCGCGCTACTGCCTCATCGATCGCGCCATCGAGCAGGAAGTGGTGCCCATGGCGCAGGAAGTCGGTTACGGCATCGTGGCCCACAGCCCGCTGGGCGGCGGCTTCCTCACCGGCAAGTACAAGCCGGGCGAACCCCCGCCGCCGGATTCGCGCTTCGCTTCACGTCCCGACGGCATCACGTCGCTGCCTCAGCACTATGACCAAATGCTGTCCGCGCCGAATCTCGCCGTGGTTGACGTGCTCCGGGAACTCGCGCAAGGCTACGAGACCACGCCCAGCGCCGTCGCCTTGGCATGGGTCATGGCCCAGCCGTTCGTCTCCTCGGCCATCATCGGACCGAAGAATCCGGCGCAATTGGCCGACAACCTGGCAGCGGCGGACGTGGCCCTGACGCCGGCAGACCTGGCCCGGCTCGACGAGGTCTCCGCCTTTGCGCGCGGCCTCGTGCGCTGGTAATCGTTTTCAATCTGCGTTACGCCGCCAAGATCGGCTATTCTTGGTACGCGATTCACTTTGCGCACGGCAGATGGAAACGTCCTCCGGTCATCAGAATCCCAATCGTCTCGCCGCCGGATTAGGCCACAGGCGCTTGCCGCTGCGCCCCATGTCTCCATTGCGCAATTCGGCTATCCTCAATGGGTGAGACCTTGCACTAGCGATAGCCGTAGCTCAAGCAAGACCCGTCGCTCTGGCAAGACCCGTCGCTTTTGCGAGAGCCTTTGCTTTAGTAATAGCCGTCGTCTTTCACCCGCGCAGCCCAGCCGTGAACACCATGTTTGAGACTGCTTCCCGCCGCAAGCGCATAGCCATTGGCATCTTCATCTGCCTGGGCCTGGCGCTCGGCGGATTGCAGATCCACCCGCACCTCGGCGTGTTCATCGATGACGCCGAGTTTCTCGTGCTCGGCGACGCGCTCGCCAACGGCCAGGGCTATACGTGGGCCAACGACCCCTTGCAGCCGCCGCACAACAAGTATCCCCCCGGCTATCCGCTGGCGGTGGCGGGGGTACTGGCGCTGACCGGCACGGCCGCCGACGCGTACACCGGCATCATTCCGGTCAAGCTGCTGACACTGCTGGCATTCGCGGCCTCGCTCGTTCTGCTCTGGCTGCTGCTTGCCCGCGCACATCGCACAACGGGACTGGAACCCGTGCTCGCCGTGGGGCTATTTGCCGTCAACCCCTTTGTGCTCGAGTACGCCGTGCAAATCATGTCGGAACTGCCCTATACGTTGCTCTCGCTCCTGGCCCTGTGGGCGGCCATGCGGTTCGGCCCGCAGGCGCTTCACTCTCACCCACGCGCCCCACGTACACAGGCCGACTCCCGCGCGGCAGAGGGTTCCCGCGCCGGCCAAGACCTCTCGCCCTCCCCCGGCGATTCACACGCAGCTACGGCTGGCAGCGGCGCGCCCGCTGCCGAGGATAGCCGCGTCGCAAACCGCCAATCCACCTGGAGCGGCCTTCTCCTGATCGCAATATTTGCAGCGCTCTGCTACTACGCCCGCGGCATCGGCGCCACGGTTGCCCTCAGCGTAGTGCTCTGGCTGCTCGTCCACCGGCAGGCGCGGGCGGCTCTTCTCGTATTCGGCATCAACGCGGCCCTCATCGGCCTGTGGCAGGTGCGCAACGCCATCGTCCTGCCGGTCAACATCTACTCCTACCAATTCTTCCTCAAGGACCAAGAGAATTTCGACGCCGGTACTATCGGCTTCAGCGACCTACTTGTGCGCGTGGCCGACAACATGTCCCACTACGTGCTAGCGGGCTTCCTGGACGTAGACCGCCCCGCACTGAGCCTCACAGTCGGCGCGGTAGCGGCTGCGGGCTGGCTGGTTGCCGCTTTGGGCTGGGGCATCCAACTGCAGCGGCAGCGGACGCTCATGGCGATCTATACGTTCGTCTATCTCGGCGTCATATTCACGTGGCCCTACGCCAGCGGGCGCCTCCTCATACCCATCATTCCCTTCCTCGGCTACTACGCACTTTGCGGCGGGCGGACGATCCTGGCGCGGGTCGTGCATCCCCGATTGGCCCACGCTGCGCTGGCGGCGGGCGCGGTAGCTCTCATCGGTCTGCTCATCCTGGCGAACGTCGCCATCATTCGCACGAACCTCGAACGCTGGAGCGCCGACCCGGCGCAGTACTACCAATTCGACCCGCAATGGGAGTCGTTCATTCGGTCGGCCCAGTGGCTGCGCGCCAACATAACTGATGAAGACGTCGTCATGGCGCGGCGGCACTTTGCCATGTACGTCTACAGCAACCGCCTTACCGCGAAGTATCGTTACGATACGGACGACTACGAGATGGCATACCTGCTGAGCGGCACGGCGACCAAGTATGTGGTGGAAGACGCGTTCGCCGGCGCGCGGGGTGATTTCTCGTTACTGCCTCCGGCGCTGGAGGACCGCCGCGGCGGCCTGGACCTGGTCTACGCCGCCTCCGGCGAACCGCAGGTGCGCGTGTGGCGGTTGGTGCGTCCGCCGGCGAGCGCCACCATGAGCGCGGCAACCGTCCCCAACTAGGGCAGCGCCTGCCCAAGCGCGGCGCTCACTCTTCCCGGGTGTCACCAAACGCCTTGCGGTAGAAGGCGGTGACGCGATCGACGTAGACATCCCCCAGCAGCCAATGGCACCGTCCGTGCCCGGCCTCCGGGACGATCCAGATTTCCTTTTCGCCTTCGGCTGCGAGATAGAGCTGGTAGGCGTCCTGCACGAAAACGACGTCGTCTTCCGTGCCGTGGATGACCAGCAACGGACACGGCGCGACCCGCTTGACCCGGGCCAGAGGCCGGACAACGCGGAGCACGTCATCCAGTCGCTCGCCGGCAAACCGGCTGGCGAACCAAATCGTCGGCCTGCGAAAGATTGCCGGAGGTAGGTTGGCAATGTGCCGAAAGCCATGGTCTATAGCGCCTTGCAGTGTGGCGAAAGCGCAGTCGGTCACCACCGCGCGGACGCCAAGTCCCGCTCGCACGGTGAGCAGGGCCGTCGCGCCGCCCATGGAGACACCGTATACGCCGATGCGGTTGGGGTCCACGCCGGGACGGGCACGCAGGTACGCGAGCGCTCCCAAAACGTCCTTTTCCTCGTGGAAGCCCAGCGTCGTCGCCTCGCCTTCGCTGGCGCCGTGCCCGCGAAAGTCGAAGAGCAGACTCTGGAAGCCCCGGGCCTGCAGGTCGTAGGCAAGGTGAATCATGCCAAAGTGGTTGGTGCCAAAGCCGTGCAAGAGCAGAATAGCCCCCACGGGCTCCGGATGATCGAGAAACCATCCGGCCAGGCGTATGCCGTCAGTGGCGGCGGGAAAGGCGAGCGGTTCCAGCGCGGGCTGCGCGGCGGGCAATTCGTCCAGCCGCCACGTGCGGTCGGGGTGGATGAGGCTCTCCCCCGTGCGCGCGGATATGTTGAGGACCACTCCGACAGCGCAGACGGCAAGCAAACCGACGACCACCAGGACTTGAGTGAGCAGAACGGGCATGTCCGGCAGGGTCCTAAGGCAAGATTGTGTTGGGATACATTGCTTCAATCGTAGCAGTTTCCCGGCTGCGCGCGCTGACGCGCGGCGCCCAATGCCCGACTCCCGGCGCCCTATGAAGACACATTCCGCAGGTTGAGAAGCGGCGTCCCGCCGGAACGCGAACTACCTGACTATGCGCAGGCACGCGCGCGCCGTGATAGACATACTTGACGCTCCCCCAGGGCGGGGATATGATGGAGCAGGTGGGGCGTCGCCAAGCGGTAAGGCACGGGCCTTTGGAGCCCGCATTCGTAGGTTCGAATCCTACCGCCCCAGCCGCGGGTATGCGAGCGGCGCAGAAGGAGGCAGGGCGTAGGCAGCAGCGCTGAACGGCACGAAGCCGGCACCCCCATGCCGCACACAGCCTGCTTTGCCTGGTAACTGATGTCCGAGAGCGATCCAGACCCCCATCAATCCATCGCTGCCATCATCTTGGCCCCCGGTCATTCCGCGCGGATGCAGTCCCGCCACGCGACGGTCTTGCATGCGCTTGCAGGACGCCCCATGGCGGCCTATCCCACACACGCGGCGCGCGCAGCCGGTTGCTCGCCCGTGCTTGTCGTGTGCGACCCGCAGACGGCTGGGCTACACGCCTATCTCGAACCCAATTCAGTCTGCGTAACCGCACGCGATTCCCTTTGGCTGGAAGCCGCCCTCGCCGCCGTGCCGGCGTCTGTCACCGCCATATTGCTGGTTGACGGCGCCATGCCGCTGCTCTCCTCGGCAACGATGGCCCACCTCATGCAAAGCCGGCAAGCGGCCGCCGTGGCGTTGCTCGCCGGTTTTGGGGCGGAATCACCGCATGCCGACGCGGAGGGGGCCAACCGTGGCGGCGCGCCACACAGCTTGACGGCGCGGCATGACACCACAACCGCCGACCCGCTAAAGGATTCCGAAAGTACCGGTATTGCCGTGTTCGCGCGGTCGTGGCTCCAGGAGCATTGCCGGGCAGTTCCGCCGCTCCATGCCGACAGCCACCAACCGACCGACGTCATCGCTGCCTTGGCTGCGTGCGCCCGTAGCGCGGGCGCGCCGGTGACGAGTGTGCGCCACATGGGCGCTACTGAAGAATTGCTGCAGGTGGCGGACCGCGCCGACCTGGCCCAGGCGGAGGGCGTGCTGCGCGCCCGCAGCCGCGCGCGGGCCATGCGCGGCGGCGTCACGTTGGTTGACCCCGCAGCCGTTTGGATCGACGATACGGTTACAATTGGCCGGGATGTGACGATTTTGCCGAACTGCCACCTGTACGGCGCGTCGGCAGTAGGCGACAATTGCGTCATCGGCCCCAATACGCGCCTGCAGGACAGCCGGTTGGCGGCCAACGTAGTCGTTGCGGATTCGGTGCTGGAAGGCGCCGAGGCGGACGAACACGTGCGCATCGGCCCGTTTGCGCACCTGCGCCCGGGCACAGTGGTGGGCGCGGGCGTGGAAGTCGGCAATTTCGCTGAACTGAAGAACACGCGCGTAGGTCCCGGCGCGAGGATACACCACGTGGGTTATCTGGGTGATGCCGTGATCGGCGCAAACGTCAACGTCGGCGCGGGCGCCATCACGTGCAACTATGACGGGAAAGATAAACACGCGACGGAAATCGGCGCAGGCGCGTTCATCGGCAGCGGCACGCTGCTGGTGGCCCCGGTGCGTGTGGGCGGCAACGCCATGACCGGCGCCGGGTCTGTGGTTACCCGGGACGTGCCGCCTTCGGCGAAAGCCTACGGCGTGCCCGCGCGAGTGCGGGGCGTACGCGCGCACTCCGGGGAAGCCGGAAGCGAAAGCGCCGGCGAGCAGCGCGGCGCGTGATCATCGCCGGCGGGCGGGCAAGCGCGGCGCTGGCAGCCAGCGTCCTGCAACAGCCGGCAGCCCAAGGCTAGCCGCCGTGCCGCATGGGCTCTGCCGCGTTTGGCAAAGCGAGGGATGGGGAGAGGGAAGGCGTCTTCTAGTAAGGAGTAATCGATTTTGGATCCGTCAAGTTGGGGTCAGATTCTTGGCATTCTCATCCTGACGATACTCAACGGGTTCTTTGCCGCAACAGAAACCTCAGTCATATCCGTAAGCCGCGCGCGCATCCAGCAACTAGCGGATGAAGGCGTCAGAAACGCGCGCATCGTGCGTAGTTTCCACGACAACATCGAGCGCTTTCTCACCACCATCCAGATCGCCATTACCACCGTCGGGTTTCTGGCTTCCGCCATTGGCGCGGTGAGTTTCTCCGACGACCTGGGCGCGGTCATTGGCAATGACGTCATCGCCCTCATACTCATCACCCTCTCCATCGCCTTTGTCAGCATCGTCCTTGGTGAAATCGTGCCGAAGACCATGGCAATCACCCATGCCGAGCGCTTCGCCTTGCTTTCGGCGCGGGTGATCCTGGTAATACAGTCTGTCTTCTATCCGCTTGTCTGGCTCATTTCACGCTCCAGCAACCTCATCACTCATCGCTTTGGCCGCGAGGCGCTGACCACCGTGCCCACCGTAACCGAAGAAGAAATCAAGCTCATGGTGGACACCGGCGGCAAGGAAGGCGTGATCGAGGAAGGCGAACGCGAGATGATCTATGGCGTGTTCGAATTGGGGGAATTGACCGTCGGGGACATTATGTCGCCCCGCGTGGATATGGTAACGCTGGAGAGCGATAGTTCCCTGTCCGACGCCATCCACACCTCCTCCGAGCACGGGTACTCCCGCATTCCGGTGTATGAAGAGACTATCGACAATATCAGGGGCGTTGTGTACGTCAAGGACATGCTGCCCTACGTACGCGCGAATAAGCTCACCACGTTCGTCCGTGACGTAATGCGCGAACCGTACTTCGTGCCGGAGTCGAAGAAGGTGAGCGACTTCCTGCAGGAAGTGCGGCAGAAGCGGGTGCACGCGGCCATCTGTGTGGATGAATTCGGCGGTGTGGCCGGGCTTGTCACTATCGAAGACGTGCTGGAAGAGATCGTCGGCGAGATTCAGGACGAGCACGACGCCGAAGAGCCGCAGGTGGAGCTGGTGAATGAGTTGGAGGCTGTGGTAGACCCGGCCATCAGCATGCACGACCTCAACGACCATTTGGACATCAGCCTGGAAAACGAAGAAGTGGACACACTGGGCGGCATCATCTTCTCCCACCTGGGCCGCATGGCCGACGAAGGCGACGAACTCACGCTGGACGGCGTCACGGTCTCCGTGCTGGAGGTGGACGGCAGGCGCATTAAGAAGGTGCTTGTGCGCAAGGTACCGGCAACGGATACGCCGGATGGCGTATCCGAGGACGACACGAAGACGGGGGAGTAGCCGCCGACGCGGGCTGGCGGTTCTGCTTCGCGCATGAGGGCCGGAGGAGCCAGGCGCACGCGTACGGCGTTTTGCCTGGGCACACTCGCATGAGCCGGGCTACCGTCTGTAAGTGGACTGCAGGTTGCGCTGCCCTGCGCGGCGCGTGTCGCCGCGCTAAGCGACCGTGACCGCCGGATGTGGCGCGAATTGTCCCGCCCAACCCGCGGGAGCACCGCGCCAGGCGCGCCATCAGCCAGACCGCCCACGTGTCGGCGGCATTGGGCAAGGGCTGGAGGCCCCCAATGTTGTCGCATTTAGAGTCCGCGCCTCAGCCGTTCGCCCTGATCGTGTCGCATTGAGGCCCGCGCCTGAGCCGTTCGCCCCGGTCGTGTCGCATTGAGGCCCGCGCCTCAGCCGTTCGCCCCGATCGTGTCGCATTGGAGCCTGTGCCTGAGCCGTTCGCCCTGAGCCAAGTCGAAGGGTGAACGGCTCAGGCGCAGGCGTGAGACCGTTGTTCTGAGCTTTCTACGCACCGCTTGCGCTTCGACAGAGCCGGCGCTGGGTCTACCTACACTAAGCTTGTCGAAGGGCCGAATTGCTCAGCGCGAACGAAGAAAACTGAAGCCACCGAGTTCAATGCGACAGCATTGGGGGGGGGGTTCGCCCCCAATGGTGTCGCATTAAAGTCGAAAGCGAGCGATAGACAGTCGCCACTTGGTTTGTCAAGCTGTCGTAGGGGCACGACATGTCGTGCCCCTACGACAGCGAAACTGAGTTTCAATCGCCTTAGCAACAGAGATTACCATGGTATCCCAAGGCAGGAACTTAATGCGACAGCATTAGGGCTTGTCCCCCGCTCTT
>JAJEAH010000055.1 GCA_022824225.1 Chloroflexota bacterium | reverse complement strand
GGCAGCCCTGTCTGAAGAACGCTTTGCGCAACTGGTCCAAGCCTACAACCATACCCCGCGCAAGTGCCTCGGGTACCAAACGCCAGCCGAAGTATTCATAAACCAGGTGTTGCACTTGAAATGTGAATCCACCTTCCCGCTTTCGCGGGAATGACGGCAAAATCTCAAGTCTGCCCTGCTCCCACTTTCGCGAGAATGACGGATCCCGTCGTGCTATTTGCATGGCAATGGCGGCCAAATGGAGACTCTACCCTAATGCCCGCGCTCGCAGGAGTGACGGCGAAACAGCAGCGCTACCTCGGTATCAGCCTGGTCTCGTTCTTGGCGCAGCAGCGACTAGCCTATGCTCCGCAGGAGTGCCAACGCGGTCTCTTGCACACTTTCGCCCGCGGCGGCGGTGAAGCGGCTCCACCGGCCCAGGTTTACTTCGTACCCGCCCTCCGGGTAGGCGCCGGGCGTTGGGAAGTAGCCCTGGTAGCAGTTCGCGTAGCCGACGATGTACGTGTGCGTGACCGGTGACTGATCCTTTATGTCTAGTCCAATCTGGCAGAACAGTTCGCCGGGCACCCCGACCCACGCGCTGTCCCCGATGGCGAGCACCTGGATCTCCCCTTCTTCCCGGCGCGCGTCGTTGCGGGTGAGCATGTAGTTCTCCAGCGCGTTGCGGTGCCGGTTGGCCTCAGCGCGCACGGCCGCGGCCGGGGCGCCGCTGCGCTTCAGGTCCTCGATCTTCTCCGTGGCCGCGGCGTAGGCCCGCGCCGCCTCATCTTTCGGCATGAGGTCCGTGCGGTAGTCCCAGGTCACGCGCTTCGTTGCCGCGCTCACGCGGCAGTCGGCCGCCGGGACCTCATCCGGCAAGAGCGAGGCCGCCGCGCGCAGCACCTCGCCGCCCAGTTGCAGACCCACCTCCCGCGCATCGCGTACGTTGCGCCGCACCACCGGCGGGTTCACGTCACCGCACGCGCCCTGGGTGAACAACGCCGTTACGCCGGAACCCAGGGCGTCCTCTACAGCGGTCATGGCGAGACCCGTGAAGTCCGCCGACGCCAGCGGCTGGCTCATGGCGCAGATGGGATGGGCCGTGAAGTTGCTCAGCACGGCCAGCGGCGTGCCGTCGGGACGCTGGGCCAACAGTACGCCCACCTCAGGATCGATGGGCCCACGCCGCACCTCCGTGCCGGGGGCGGTGCGGTCCCAATTGCGGTACACCTTGCCGTCGCTGCGCACCACGCGGCGGTTCTCCGATATGCCGTGGATTTCGCCTGACGTCGTCTTGATCGTCGCCGGCTGCCGCTGCTGCCAGGCCGCAATGGCCGCCCCTGCCAGGCTGCCGATGAGTTCCTGCACCCACGGCCACTCAAGCTCGAGGGTGGAGAGGTCGATGGTGGCGTGGCTGCTGTGGGTGTGGCTGGCGCTGAGCATCACGTTTTCGCCCGGTACCGTCGTGTGCTGTGCTACGCGCTCGCGCACGGCGGCGGCGAATTCCGCTGGAGGAAACCCAATCATATCGCACGCAACGAGGACCGCGCACTGCTCACCGTCGCTGACGAAGAGCGCCTTGGCCCACAAGTCGTCGTTCACGCCGAGAAAATACTCTTGCCGGTCCCAGCCGCCGCCCAGGTACGGCAGACCCACTTCAGGCGTGATGCAGGAACGCGCCGTGCCGACCGAAAAGTACTGAGTGCCGCCTGTGCCGGTTGCTGGCATGTCTCTTCCTCCCGCAGGATTTGGCGTCTCGTGCGCTTGACGTGCTGCAGTCAGCATACGCAATCATTGGCCGATTTGTCGAAAGAAGAGCGGGCACACACGTGCGCCGGATCAAGATCCCTTCCCAAGGCAATCGCCGCACAACCGGCGTCAGCGGCCACCTCGATGTTGCCAGGCAGCGCCGCCCTGGATGGACTCCCAGCGCATCGGAGCGCCGTGCGCATGACGGCAGCGGCGCTTCTGTCCCGGCTGCGCGCGTAGCCCTAAAGTTCTAGCTATACTCTTGTATAATCAAGTGCAATACCCGCACCGCAGAATCCCAAGCTGCTGGATGGAGGCACACATGCGTGAAATCCCGCACCTCTTCGACGCCAACGCCTTCCTGGGGCCCATCTTTCTCCGCCACGATGACACACCGGACGATGTACCGCGATTGCTTCGTCTCATGGATGAGAATGCCATTCGCCGCGCGCTCGTCACCCACGGTCTGGCCAAGTGGCAGCATCCCGCCGTCGGCAACCGGCTGGTAATCGAAGAGACCAAGGGCATCGACCGGCTCGTTCCGTGTTGGGTGGTCATGCCGTCGATCACCGGCGAACTGCCGCCGGAGCGGGAGCTCGTTGCCGAGCTGCTGGAATCCGGCGCCCGCGCCGCGCGCCTGTGCACCGGCATGAACCGGCTTACGTTGGAACCGTTCGAGGTTGACGCCCTGCTCGAAGCCTTGGCCGAACGGCGCGTGCCGCTCTTTCTGGATACCAACAACCGCCACTGGAGCGAGGAGCGGCCTTGGCGTTTCATCGAGTGGGCGGTGCGCACGTATCCCACGCTGCCCCTCGTGCTCTTGCGCGAGCCGCCGGCCAACTTCCGCACGCTCTTCACGCTCATGGAACGCCACGCGAATCTGTACATCGAGACGTCCTATTTCCAGGGCCATGACGCCATCGCCCACGTGGCGGGACGCTGGGGAGCGGAACGGTTGCTCTTTGGCACTGGTGTGCCTGAGTGGGACCCGGGCATGGCGATCACGGGGCTGACGTACGCGAGTTTCTCGGTGGACGAGCGGGACATGGTTGCCGGCGGGAGTCTGCAACGCTTGCTCGACAATTGCATAGTCTGAGTTCTGGGGCCGCCCGTGAACCCCTTTGAGCAACCCGTGTTCATCCTTCGACAAGCTCAGGACGAACGGGAGGGTGCTGGGCTGGCCTTCGACAGGCTCAGGACGAACGGATGCGCGAAACACGGCTGCACCAAAGCTCTGAATTTGTAACATGAAACACTTGGTTTCCTGACCCAACAGCGAGAAGGACGTAATGAAATGGCGCAAGTAACTTCAGAAGCAGACAGCGGTACCATGACCATCCGCGAGGCCGCCTTGCGCGGCGAACCCATCGCAGACGCCTTCATCGTGAATAACCACTCTCACCTCGGACTCTACTACGGTTTTGCCCAGCCGGCGCCGGACGCTGACTCTCTGGTGCGCACCATGGACCGCATCGGCATTGACCAGACGTGCGTCTTTTCCAGCCTGGCGATCACGGCTGATATGCGCCGGGGCAACGACTTGAGCCTGGCGGCGGCGCGGCGGCATCCGGGCCGCTTGCTGGCCTACGCCGTGCCCGACCCCAACCTGGCCGGCCAGGTGCGCGACGAAATGCAGCGTTGCATCGACGCCGGCGTGCGCGGCATCAAGTTCCATACCGGACTGCATGAGTATCCGTTTGCCGGCCCGGCGTACGTCCCGGCCTTCGAGCTGGCGGACACGCACCGCCTGCCCCTCATCAGCCACGGCGTCGATTCGCCCGACGTGCTGCAGCGTACCGCCCGGTCCTATCCCAACGCCCACTTCATCGTGGCCCACGCCGGCGCGGGCCGCAAGCATCCGGAAATGGACCGGACGTATGACGTGGCGCTGGAGGAGCCGAACGTCTACCTGGATACCGCTGGCTCCGTGGCGCAGTTTGGCCTATTCACGCAGTTGGTGGAGCACGTGGGCGCCGGGCGCATTCTCTATGGTGACGATTTCCCCTGGATGTGCCCCACCCACCAGATTGGCCGCATCCTGCTGGCGCCTATCACCGACGATGAGAAGAAGCAAATCCTCGGCGGCACGATGCGGCGGTTGCTAAGTACGCGCCAGTGACCGGTCCGGGGCGGTTTGGCCGCTGTCTCGCGGCGTTGCCTGCCCGGCAGCAAACGCCAACAGAGAAGTCTCAGATCCATGAAATACAACCGCCCTTCGTGCTCCGCCACAGTGCATCTGCACCTCTAAGGAGCGCGCACCCCTTATGCTTGGGCGCGAGGTCTTCTCCGATAGCATGCGCCCGCACGCCTACGGAGTGCCCGGTCGGGGGATAGGAACCGGAGCCGTCCGCCGCTACGCGCCCGCACGCCTACGGAGCGCACCACTAGTCCTTTGCTGCGAAGGTGCTCTCCTGGCAGAGCGCCCTAGCCCACGTGGGACTAACGCCACTCGCCATGGGCCAATCACCACCGCGCCACTCCACCGTTCAGCCTGAGCCTGTCGAAGGCCAACCCCACACCAACCCTCAACCGTTCAGCCTGAGCCTGTCGAAGGCCGGAGACCGCTAACTGCCAATTCACCCGCGCCTCACGCGCTCACAGACCAATGCTACAATGTGCAATCAGAAGCACACACGCGCGTGACCGCTCCAATGCACGCCGCAACACGCGCACAACCACCACCGGCAAGAGCCGAGAAGTGAACAGAGCAAGGAGCACAAACACATGGACCGTCCGAACATCATTCTCATCACCACCGACGAACAGCGCTGGGATACCCTCGGTTGCTACGGCAACCAGAAGGTCAAGACGCCAACCCTCGACGCCTTGGCGGAGAAAGGAACCCTCTTTGCCAAAGCCTACAACCAGAATCCCGTCTGCATTCCGGCGCGGGCCTGCTTGCAGACCGGGCGCTACACCCGACAGCACGGCGTCAGCTATATGGAAGCAGCCGTGGATAGCACACCCGGCCTGCCGCCGTGGGAGAAGACCTTTATGGAGCACCTGCAGGACGCGGGCTACGTGACCGCCGCCTTCGGCAAGATTCACATGATGCCGCCGAAGGGGTACAACGAGACCAAACTCACCGGCGGCAAGGGCGCGCGCTGGACGCAATCGTATGGTTCGCCGTTGGGCCCTGGGCCGCTGGGCCCGGTCTACGCCCGCTGGCTGGACTCCGTGCATCCGGGCGGCTATGAGTTGATCTACGAACAGCGCCGCGAGCCCGAATACCGCAAGTACATGACCGCCATTTCCAACGTGCTGCCGCTGGAAGAGTATATTGACACGTGGATTACGGAAAACACGCGCGAATTCGTCTCGCGCGACCACGATCAGCCCTTCTTCGCCTGGTGCGGCATTTGCGGGCCCCACGGTCCGTTCGATCCACCCCAGCCCTACGACACCATGTATCCGTATGACTACGTGGACATTTCGCCAACGTACCTGGCCGACGACAGCGACAAGCCCAAGCACCTGCAGAACGGCGGCGGCCGCTTTGCCAAGGAGCCGGACGACAGCCTGATCCGGCGCGTGACGGCGTACTACTGGGGTCTCTGCACGTACATTGACGACATGATGGCGCGCCTCTTCCAGACGCTTGAAGAGTGCGGCAAGGCAGACAACACCCTCATCATCTTCACCAGCGATCACGGCGATCACATGGGCGACTGGTCCCGGGGCGGCAAGGGCACGTTTTGGGAAGGCTCCGCGCGGGTGCCGTTCATCGTCGCGCCTCCGGCTGACATGCCCCGCGTACCCGACGTGGACGGCGTCATCGGCACGTTCCAGGTCGCGCCGACCATCCTCGAATACGCCGGTGTGGAAATCCCGCCGGAGATGGAAGCAACCAGCTTGAAGCCGGTAGTGGAAGGCGCCGCGGACGCGCCGGGCTTCGCGCTCTGCGAATATGAGGACAACAACCAGGTGCGGCGCGGCAAGTCAATTACGACGAACCGGTACAAGTACGCGTTCTGGAACACTGAGGACGGCCAAGAGCTCTACGACATGGAGAACGACCCCCTGGAGACGCGCAACCTCGCGCGAGACCCAGGTTCACAAGACCTCGTGCGCCAGCACAAGGAAATGCTGCTGCACCATCTGCTGGATAGCGAAAAGCCGGTGCGCCGCTGGTAGAGTGCACTGCACGGTGCTGCGGGTGGTCCGGCGGGCCGTTCCCATAGCCGCCGTTGTCTAAGCCATCGCGCCGCCACTCGGCCTAAGCTCGCGCACAGTGTAAGAGAACGTGACGCGAACGAGATGAAGAGAGGGAGCGCGCGAGTGCGCGCTCCCTCTCTTTTCAGGTTCTTGCCGAACTGCCCTTACGTTGCCGTAAGGCAGCGGTTCGTACCTAGTGTAGACCTATTCCGCTGCCAGGGCGGCGGCAACGTTGTCTGCCGCTTCGGGGGTTACCCACTCGCGCCAGGCATCGCTGTTCTGCAGCCACCAAATGGCGACGTCAGCATACTCTGCGCCGGTCTCCGCAAAGTAGGTCTCGGCTTCGCGCTGGTTGCCGAAGCTCCAGTCCCACTTGCCGAGCAGATCGACCACGTCCGGAGCGGTTTCCTTGAGCTCCGTATTGACGGCGATGACGACCTCAGCAACAGGATACGCGCACGCGTTCGTTTCCCAGCACTCCTCGTTGAATTCCGGCTCTTCCAGGAAGTAGATGCCGCCGAGCTCGGTCTCCATCTCGAAGGAGAACGTGGTCGGGCCCCAGTAGTAGAAGAGCACCGGCTCTTGCTTCAGCATCGCGGCCCGGATTTCACTCTGCAGCGCCTGGTCAGAACCCGGGTTAACGAGCTCAACCACGTCGCTCAAGCCATAGGCCGCCACCTGGTTGGCGTTCACTTCCTCGCAGGCCCAACCGGGGATGCACGTCAGAAGACGGGCTTTACCGTTGGAATCCGGCGTTACGAAGATCTCCATGTGGTCCTTGAGGTCTTGCACAGTCCGCAGGTTGGGATTTGCATCCGCCACATACTGCGGAATGATGAACGCGGACTGCCAGTTGTCTTCCAGGCTCTTGCCCACGACCTCGACAGAACCTTCTTCCAAGGCCTGCAAGAAGGGCTCTTCCTGGTTCGGCAGCCAGATTTCCATATTCACCTGCACGTCATTGGCCCGCAGGGCGACCAACATGGGCAAGGTGTCACCGAAGATGGCGTCGGTCTCGTAACCGTAGCCGTTCTCCAGGATGTAGCGCGCCACCGCGTTCTGGATCTGCGCGCTATCCCAACTGAGGTCGGCAAAGACGATGGTTGGCTTATCCATCATCTCCGCGTCTTCGGCCTTCTCTTCCATTTCCGCCGCTTCGCCGTCTGCGGCCGGCGCCATTTCCGCGGCGCCGCACGCAGCCAGCGTGAACATGAAGGCAGCGACGAGCGCCATCATGCCGATGAATACTCTCCACGATCGAATTCGCATAGCGTTGGGAACCTCCCAATTGCGCTTCTTCAAAACTCCAACAACATTATTGTGCACGTCCTGCCCCACACGGAAGCCGAGGCCGTCCAAGACTCCGCTACGTGCGCAGAGATTCTTGCCTGGTCTTGGCCCACGCCTGAGTAACGCGGTCAATGATGATAGCCAAAATTACGATGCCCAGGCCGCCCAGCAGGGCTTCGCCAGGCCGCGCCCGCGAAAGCGCCCGTTGCACATCTTCGCCCAAGCCGCCCGCGCCCACAAGCGACGCGATTACCATCATGGCCAAGGCCATCATGGTGGTCTGATTGATGCCGGCCATGATCGTCGGCAGCGCCATCGGCAACTGTACCTTGAAGAGGAGTTGCCGGGGTGTCGTGCCGAATGAGCGTGTGGCCTCCACCACTTGCGGGCTGACTTCCCGGATACCGAGACTGGTAAAGCGGATCGTCGGCGGCGCCGCGTAGATGATGGTGGCAAAGACGGCGGGAACGTTGCCGATCCCGAAGAACATTACCACCGGCACCAGGTAGACAAACGACGGCATGGTCTGCATACCGTCCAGCAGCGGTTTCAGCACCGCGTCGAACGCGTTGCTCCGTGCCGACACCACACCGATCGGCACGCCGATCACAATGGAAAGCAACACGGCAACCACGATCAACGCCATGGTCTCCATCGCGCTCTGCCACAGGCCAAAGACGCCGGTGACCAGCAATGAAACCACCGCGAACGCGGCAAACTTCCAACCCACCGTAACCCAGGCGATCAAGCCGGCGCCGACCACGACGACCGGCCACGGGGTCCAGAGGAAGATCGCCTCAATCCACAGGAGAAAGTACAGGACCGCGTCCGACACCAAGTCGAACGCCGGCCCCCACATGACCGTGATTGTGTCTACACCCTCGTTGATTTCGTTGCTGATGACGCGGCTCCAGTCGATGGGGAACGCCGTGCGCGGCCCCAAGGCCACAACCATCAGAACGAAGAAAACGAGGAAACCGGCTAGAATGAGTGCGACTTTGGATGGCGCCGACCCGCCGTTGCGGGTAGCGTCCCGTATGCCGACGGTTGTTTCCTTCAAACGACCAATTACTGCCATAGCTATCCCGGCTAGGCGCCGACCTCCGCGAGTTCTTCAGCAAAGACGTTTTCAGCAAGGACATCGCGGTCGATGGCACCGACGAGGCGCTGCTCCTCGTCCACCACCGGCACGTATCCGTCAGTCGCCCAAGCCGAGGCCAAGGCGTCCTCCAGACACTGGGTAGCCGTTACGGGTTCGCGCCGCCGCTGTGCGGCTGCCTCGATGGTGGTGTCGTTGCGCGCGCAGGCCGCCTGAGCCTCCGCGCGGCTGACCTCACCGCGATACACGCCGTTTTCACCGACTACGAACGCAACACCATTGCCGCCGGCATCCACTGCTGCCAGGGCGGCCCGCGGCGTCGAGGTTGCCTCAACGACTGCGCAGCAGGGCTCCATCATGTACCCCACCGTGATCACGGAACAGCGGCGCACGTCACGGGTGAAGTCCGCCACGTAGTCGTCGGCAGGTTCCGCAATGATCTGTTCCGGCGTGCCAATCTGAACGATGGCGCCGTCGCGCATGATGGCGATGCGGCTGCCCAGCTTGGTAGCCTCGGCAAGATCGTGGGTGATGAAGATGATCGTCTTGCGCATCTGCCGTTGAAGGCGGATGAGCTCGTTCTGCATGTCCCGCCGAATGAGCGGATCGAGCGCGCTGAACGGCTCGTCCATCAGCAGAATTTCCGGGTCAGACGCCAGAGCGCGGGCCAAACCCACGCGCTGCTGCATGCCGCCGCTCAAGGCCGCCGGGCGGTATTCCTCCCAGCCTCCCAAACCGACGGTTTCCAACACTTCCGCGGCGCGCGCAAGGCGCTCCTCTCGGGGCACGCCTTGCACTTCCAGACCCCAGGCGACGTTATCGATCACCGTGCGGTGAGGCAGCAGCCCGAAGTACTGGAAGACCATGCCGGTCTTTTGCCTGCGGGCCTGCGTGAGTTCTTCCTCGGTGTATTCGAGGACATCCTCGCCGTCGATGATGACTTCACCGACGGTCGGCTCGATGAGCCGGTTGAGACACCGCACCAACGTGGACTTGCCGCTGCCGGAAAGCCCCATGACGACAAATGTCTCACCCTCGAGGACGTCGAAGCTGACGTCGTGCAACGCCAACACCGAATCGAGTTCGTCCTGGACTTCGTCCTTAGACTTACCCTCGAGCGTCTCCCGCACGTCGGTATCGCCGGCGGGACCGAACACTTTCCAAAGGCCGCGCACGCTCACGCGCACTTGGCCGTTGGTCGAACCCCTATCTTCTGGCTGAGCTTCCTGTTCCTGACCCACGACTACTTGGCTTCCTCCCTGCTCGTTCCGGCCATAGACGCCGGTTTACGAAGCATCCGCGCTGCGGAATTGCAGCGCCCTACCCCGCAGTAGTCATAGCAAGGGTACCAAGGTAAGGAGGCCATTGCAAGCAATCTGCCTTAGTTTCTCACCAAGCCGCCTTAGCCGTCAATGCTTCAAGCCCGCCCCCGGACATTGACCCGCGCACAGAGACGGAGTCATACTGGTAGAGACCCATCGTGCGGGGACCTGGCAAGCGCAAACGTCCGTTTCCACCTCGTTTCGCGGGCAACATGCAGCGAAAACTCGTGAATGGCCGCATGGGACGGCAGACGCGCCGACAGGTCCGCGCGCGCGAGCGCGGGATAGTGCGTACGCACAAGAATGCAAACACGCTAGAGTTTGAGCGCACTTTCGTGCGAGCGCCGTCGCCTCACCATAGGCGACCGCACGCGACCGGGGACGGCGCACCGTTCGGGCCGCGCGCGACCGATGGGAGACGTAATTCGCAGCAAAGGAGTGAACGCCATGGCTGACAAACGACGCCTGAGCATCGAATACTGCACGTCGTGAGGCTACCTGCCTAAAGCCGTCAGTTTGACGGAACAAGTGCTGGATAACCACGAACAAACCATCGAGAGCCTGGAGCTCCTCCCCTCCGGCGGCGGCGCCTTCGAGGTTAAACTGGATGACACCCTCATCTTCTCCAAACACCAGGAAGGCCGCTTCCCCGAACACGACGAGGTGCTAAAGCATCTGAGCTAGGCCACAAGCAGGACCTTGTCAATACCAGGCACACAAAGCCATCATTGACGCCGCCGAGCGTCTATAGGAAGACGATAGATACCGGCCTGCGCAGGCCGGTATCGTCGATATTCCAGTTTTGGGCTCTGCAAATTGAGACCTAGGCGCACTGCGGCCCCCTGCTTCATTCACTCGAGAGTGTGGCCAATACTCGAGGTTTACAAAGGTCATTTCTCCACTGAGCGTTTCCTATTATTCAAGTCGAAAGCTGGCAACCAAGGAAGTCTCAGCACAACCCCGATTTCTGAGTCCCAGTAGCAGCTTGAGCAATGTAGGAGCAGTGAGTTACCTCAACCCGCCCTCAGACAGCCGGCGTCGCCAGTCTATTCGCCTGCGCGGGTATGACTACTCGCAGGCGGGCGCTTACTTCGTAACTATCGTTTGCCAAGGACGAGCGTGTCTTCTCGGCAAGGTAGTAGACGGAACCATGCGCCTGAGCAACACAGGCCGTTTGGTGACTGATGTTTGGCAATGGCTGGAGACCCAATACCCGTATGTGACGCTGGACGAATTCGTCGTCATGCCGAACCATCTCCACGGCCTCATCATGATCACTGATGACTCGCGTAGAG
>JAJEAH010000009.1 GCA_022824225.1 Chloroflexota bacterium | reverse complement strand
GCGAACAGTCCAACGTCAATGGTACGTCTTAGCTCACGCCACCATCGCGCTCTACATCAGAAGTCTCGATACGTAGTACACTACGAAAAGCCTTCAGCGGCGTAAAGGGCTGCGCCGCCTAGGGCTCGCGTGCCGGACAATGAACCGAAGCTTGTTGCAGCGGGAGAAGGCGCAACGTGCGCATCTTGATTACGGGGGGTAGCGGGCAACTGGCATTCGACTTGGCGCGCACGCTGACCGACCATGAGGTCCACGCGTTGCCGCGCCAGGAGCTTGATATATGCAATGAGGCCCAGGTCGACACGGTCGTAAGGGCAATCAAGCCGGACGTGCTCATCAATACGGCAGCCTTCCATCGCGTTGACGATTGCGAAACGGAGCAAGAAGCCGCCTTCAACGCCAATGCCCTGGCCGTGCGCCGCCTTGCCCTGCTCTGCGCCGAAATGGATGCGCGATTTGTCCACTTCAGCACGGACTACGTGTTTGGCGGCCAGGAAAAACGCGACCCCCTGCTAGAAGACGATAGGCCGGCGCCGCTCTCTGTCTACGGCGCTTCCAAACTGGCCGGGGAGCATCTAGCGTTGCTCTCGTGGCGCAAGTCCGTGGTGGTGCGTACGTGCGGGCTCTATGGCTTGGCCGGAGCCGGCGGCACAGGCGGCAATTTCGTCCGGACCATGCTGCAGAAAGCAAGAGAGGGGACAGCCCTCCGCGTGGTGGACGACCAGGTATGCACGCCCACCGCGACGAAAGACCTGGCTCAGACGGTGGCTTGGATTGTCTCGGCTGACGTGAGTGGATTGATGCACGTAACCAACGCCGGTTCATGCACGTGGTTTGACTTTGCCCGGGAGATCTTTGCGCTGGCGGGAGTGGCGGCAGACCTCTCCCCCACTACATCCCGGGAGTTCGCCACGCCGGCAACACGTCCGCCGTATTCCGTGCTCGCCAACGGGCGGCTGGCGGAGTTGGGCCGCGACGACCTGCGCCCGTGGCAGGAGGCGCTGGCCGACTACATCGAAGAGGCGCGCGCCTGAGCGCGCCGGGTCGCCAAATCGCGGCAAACTCAGTCCCGGACTGCTGTACGACTTGCCCTTGTCCGCGCAGCGCCCCCCAGGCCGGTAATCGAAGTCCAGGACGTGCATGGGACTTGCCCTTGTCCGCAAAGCGCCCCCTCTTGAAGGGCAACCAAGAATAGTGAGCGTTGCGCGTTTCCTACTCCCGTCCAGCGCCTTCTCACCTCTACGGCGAACGCGGCACACACCCATTCTCACGGCCGCGCTGGCAATGCCTTCCGCCTAGAGTCTTGGCAGTCTGCCCAACGACTCGGTGAAGGCCTGAAACACCATGATGGGGATGGAAAACAGACCCAGCATCCAACCGAGAAAGAGACCGTTGCGCAGGCTGAACGTCTCCGCGCCCTCTTTGATGGAAAGGGCAAGAGCGATAGGAAGAAACGAGAAGAACAGACCGCCAATGAAGATAAAGAGGGCATAGTCCTCCGCGGTGGCGCCGATCAGGCGGTCCATATTCAGCAAGGGACGGGTGGGCTGCGTGAACCGCTCAAGTTGCGGCACCACACTGAGTAGCAGCACGCCGAGCGACCACAGCCACGTCGTGGACCCAACCGCGCTGCACATTGCGCCCGCCACGAACCCGCCCATAAAGCCCAGGGGGTCGTTCTCAACGACGTGTTGCTCCGGCCGGTGATCGGGCAGCCGTTGCGGGCCGCTCTCGCCGTCCTCGATGGCATGCTCTGGAATTCGCATTTCAATTCCCTCCCTCCCCTCCATTCTACCGACTTTCGCGCAGCCGTTCACACCGGCGGCCCACCCGGAGCGTGGTGTTATACTGGGTGGCGTAGAGCAAACCACCCTTGAAATCTCCAATCTGGTTTTGCCTGTGCAGCCGGCGCCGAGCACATACTGGCTCTTCTTCATACTTGCCGCGGCAGTTGCCCTGGTCCTTACGGAGGCGGCGCGCCGGGCAGCGCTGCGTTTGGGGTGGCTGGACCTGCCGGGTGTTGGCCGCGTGCATACCAGACCGAAACCGCGCATTGGCGGCGTGGCCATTTTCGCGGCGTTTACGATTGTCTTGCTCGCCGCGTTGTGGTTGAGTGAGGACCTCACATTCGACCGAAAGTTCCTCGGCCTGCTCCTTGGCGCCGGCCTGATCACCCTCATCATGCTGGTAGACGACGTGCGCGGTTTAGCGCCGCTGACCAAGTTCATCGCACAAGTCGCGGCGGCCGGCATCGCAATCGGCTTCGGCATCTTCATCGAGTTCGTGCGAGACCCCCTGGGCGGGGCCGTCTCGTTCCCCCAGTGGTTTGCCACCGCCATGGACGGCCACGTCTTCTTTCCCTATTGGCTGTCTGTGATGTTCTCCTTGTTCTGGATCGTGGGTATGATGAATGCGATAAATTTCGTGGATGGCTATGACGGCTTGGCCGGCGGTCTCTCCTTCGTCGGCGCGGCGGTGCTCTTCTTCCTCAGCATTTCGCTGCAGCAGTTTAGCCTTGCCTTTCTTCCTCTCATTCTCGCGGGGGCGATACTGGGCTTTCTGCCCCTCAACGTCTATCGCTCGCGCATCATCATGGGCGACAGCGGGGCGCATTTCCTGGGTTTTGCCTTGGGCACTATCGCCATTATCGGCGGCGCCAAGCTGGCGACGACGCTGCTCATATTCGGCGTCCCCGCCATCGACGTGGCGTGGTCGATCATACGACGCACACTGCAGGGCGGGCGCTTCTACCATCGTGACACGAGCCACCTGCACCATCGCCTGTCCGAGCTTGGCTTGCCGCCGCTTGGCATTGCCCTCGTCTACTGGGCATTGGCCGGTGTGTTCGGTGCCATTGCGCTCCTGCTGGAGTCGCCGCTGCACAAGGTGGGTGCGCTGGGCATTCTGGGCGTCCTGGTAATCGCCTTGCTCGTCCTACTCGCGCGCGGCGGCAAAGCGCGGGAAAGGCCAAGTCAGCCACATCAAGGCGGGCAGCCATGAGCTTGCGCGTGCTGGTCACCGACTATGTTTGGCCCACGCTGGATAGAGAGCGTGACATCTTGGCGCCAATTGGCGTAGAGCTTATCGCCGCACCCACTGGCGACGAGACGACCCTGACCCGCCTAGCCGCCGACGTGGACGGCATCATGACGTGCTTCGCCACGGTAACTCCGGCGGTGGTGCTCGCCTCACCAAAACTCAAGGCCATCGCCCGCTATGGCATTGGCGTGGATAATATTGCCGTGGACGTGGCTACGGGCCGCGACGTGGTAGTAACCAACGTACCGGACTACTGTGTCGAGGAAGTAGCCGAACATACGCTGGCGTTGATCTTCGGCTGCGCGCGCCGACTCATGCGCTACGATCGCGCCGTCCGCGGCGGCGATTGGAATAGCAAGGTCGGCATGCCGCTGTTTCGCATCCACGGCAAGACACTGGGCATCGTCGGCTATGGCCGCATTGGGCGTATGGTTGCGGCCATGGCCCAAGGCGTCGGGCTGCGCGTCTTGGCGCATAGTCCCAACCTGGACCCCGCGGCCGCGCACGCGGCGGGCTGCCGGGCAGTGGGACTGGAGACTCTCTTGCGAGATTCGGATTTTGTGAGCTTGCACCTGCCGCTCACACCGCAAACCGCAAGCATGTTCGACCGCGAGCGGTTCGCTGCCATGAAGCCCGGGGCAGTGTTCATTAATACGTCCCGGGGCGGCTTGGTGGAAAACAGCGCCCTGGCCGCCGCCCTGGAGTCCGGACGCCTGGCGGCGGCCGGCATCGACGTCATGCCAATGGAGCCGCCGGACCCGGACGAACCTCTTCTGCGACAGGAAAACCTCATCGTAACGCCGCACGTGGCGTTCTACAGCGAGGACTCGCTGACAGCCCTGCAGACGCGCACTGCCCGGTCGATGGCGGCTGTGCTTCAGGGCAACATGCCGGAAAGCGTTGTGAATCCGGAAGTTCTCGAACGTGTGGCCCTCCCGCGTGAGATCTAGCGCGATTAGTGGGTATTGACTTGGGCTGCACAGGTATGGGTGTCAACGTGAATGGCTGCTCCCCGAAATGTCATTCTGAGGAGTACAGCGACGAAGAATCTAGTGCCCGGCGAACGCTAGATTCCTCGCTGCGCTCGGAATGACATGAGATCTACCCCAACCATGAGATCTAGCCCAACAAGGTGATCTAGCCCAACAAGGTGATCAAGTCAAAAATTACTGATTCCCAGATCTAGCCTATTTGCAGAAATCGAGAGGACGAGCCATGTATGACTTTACAGACCGCGTAGCAATCGTGACCGGCGGGGCCGCGGGCATCGGCGGCGCTACCGTCAGGCGTTTGGCCGCCGACGGCGCCAGGGTGTTGATTGCCGACATCGACCGGGCCGCGGCTGAGCAGAACGCAAAGCGGGTGCGCGATGCCGCCGGTATTGCGGAGACCGTGGTCGCGGACGTTGGCTCGGCTAGCGACATTGCGGCCATGGTGGACCGCGCCGTAGGACTCTGGGGCCGCCTGGACATGCTCGTCAACAATGCCTATTCACCGACCGCCGCGAACGACACCGCAGCCCTGGATACTACCGAGGACGCGTGGGATGAGGGCATGGCCGTGCTCGCGAAAGCAGTTTTTCTTGCCAGCAAGCACGCCATACCACACATGATCAAGAGCGGCGGGGGGAGTATCATAAACATCTCCTCCGTGCACGGCTTGCTTCAAGCCCCCGGCTATCTGGTATACGAAGCCGGCAAGAGCGCGGTGATTGGCATGACCCGCCAAATGGCAATCGACTATGGGCCCCACGGCATACGGGTCAACGCCATCTGTCCGGGACATATCGTCACCGAGCAATTGCAGGCGCGCACGTGGCAGGAAAACCCAAGCGGCTACAGGTTCTTCGAGGAGCAGTATCCCCTGCGCCGCTGCGGCAAGCCGGAGGAGATCGCCGACGCGATCGCATTCCTGTGCTCGGCGCAAGCCAGTTTCATCACCGGCCACTCCCTAGTGGTGGACGGCGGGTTGAGCATCCAATTGCAGGAGAACATAGGCGTCCGCCTTGCTCGGTTCGTGCAGGAAAACCCCGACACCGTGCTCCCGTACTAATTTCCTGCGCCACTCTCATAGCGCCCAAGCCGTCAACCTGCGCCATGGAATTCGCCGCAACTATCGTACGGAGGCGGCAGGCCGGCTGCGACTGCTGCTCCACGGCATGGCCGCACATCCTCGCCAGTCTTGCGGGGCAGGTCTCGCGGCTCACGCCGGGGAACGCACACGCGGCGAAGGATGCAATCGCGCTGCGCACGGCTTTTGCGGCTCGCGCCGGGGCTATTAATCCGCGCCCCTGGTGAGCTTGCGCAGATCCCAACAGAGCTTGAAGAACCTGAGCGATTCGCGAAAGCTGAGCTTGGAACTCCCGCGCTGGCGCTCTACGAACGTGATAGGTACCTCGGTTACGCGCGCGTGGGGCGCCCTGGCCAGGATTTCAAGCAGCAATTTGAAGCCCTCAGGCTGTAGCGACGGCAGCAGAGGCTCTAGGGTTTCGCGTCGAAAGGCCGCAAATCCGGATGTGGCATCCTGTATCGACACTCCAACGGAGAGTCTCGCAAAATGCCCGGCAGCGCGGCTAAAGAACCGGCGAAGCAAGGGCCAGCCTTGCGTGCCGCCACCGGGAACGTACCGTGAGCCAACAGCGATGTCAGCTCGCTCCAGAGCATCCAGCAGCGGCGGCAGGTCTTGCGGTCGATGGGACAAGTCGGCATCCATCATCACCCAGATGTCGCCGCGCGACAGGGAGAAACCGGCGGCAACGGCGCTGCCCAGGCCCAGCTTCCCCGGCCGTTCCAGCAGTCGAACCGACCGGTCGGCGGCGGCAATGCGCCGCACCTCCGCGGCGGTCCCGTCGGGACTGCCGTCGTCAACGACGATTGCCTCGTAAGACCAGGCGTCTTTCAGCGCTGCCTGAATTGCCGCGAGCATTGGCGCGACGTTTTCGCGCTCGTTGTACGTTGGCAGTACTATTGATACTCTGGGTCTGCGCTCACCCATCGTGGGCTCGGGCTTTCTGCGAACGGCTTGGCTGGAGTCTGAGGCACAACATACTTTCGAGCATTCCGGTTTGACGGACTAGCGGTGTTAGCAAGAGAATTGGGCTAGCGGCACGGCGCCGGCAACTCCGGTTAGGCTGCGCCGCCCGTGCTCTGTGATGGAAACCACCTGTCCAAGTGTAACGCAGGCGCTAGAGCCTCTAACAGCACAACCATTCAATTGCGATGACACTCCCCGGAGCGCGACGAAAATGGCAAGTATCTTCCGCGCCGTGCGAAATGTGCGACCGAGGATTTCCTTCCGGCGGCTGCCGGTAGCCCGCAAGGCAATCCCTATCCAATTGTTGCATGCCATTGCCTTTGGCGCTGTGCTCGCAGTACAGCTTAGCATGGTAGTGTTTCGCGAATTGCCGCTAGTGGTTGCCGATGAGTCTGTGTATTTGGCCCACGCCCGCTATCTTTCAGGTGCGGCGCCGATGCCGACGCTTCACGGGGCGTCATTTTTTGCATTCGGCTACTCCCTCTTCTTGATTCCGGCATTTTGGCTGTTCGAAAACCCCTATTCGGTTTATACGGCGAGTCTGGCTATCAGCGCGGTGCTCATGAGCACGCTCTACTTCAGCCTGTACTTCGTGCTGGCTTCCTTGCTCGGCATCTCCCCTCGCCTTGCCGTGCTTGCTTCGTTTATCACGTGTCTCTACCCTCCTTTGCTACTGCGCAGCGCCTTTGCCTGGGCGGAGAACGCCTACGTGCCCGGATTTATGCTCTCGATCTTGCTCTTTGGCTTGCTGGTGCGCAGCAAGTCGCTGCGCTACGCGTTACTGTTCGGCCTTCTCACGGGCTTCATGTACACCATCCACGCCCGCTCCTTGCCACTCATTCCCATTGCTTTTCTCTCTGTGATCTACCTGGGGTTTGCCCGCACACTGCCCTGGAAAGCAGTAGGGGCCGCGGCAGCCGCCACGTCGCTCGTCTTCATGGCGACGCGCATGGGTATCGATCGCTTGCGCACTGCGGTTGGATCGGAAATCCATGAAAACCCCATTCGCCCGGTGATCGAATCTCTGCTTACGCCGGCTGGCATACACGACTTTGTGCTAAAGGCCAACGAACAGACTCTCTATCTGGCGCAGTCTTCACTTGGCGTCTTCTTAGTTGGCGCGCTCTTCCTGGCCTATTGGTTTTGGCCGTTAGGCGACGGGGGGCGTGCATGGCGACGCTGGAACGTCGTTGCAACTGCAACGTTGTCGTTTGCGCTTCTCGCGTGGCTTGGGACCTTCGTACTGGGCGCGGCGTGGAATAGCGCCTTTGCGGAAGACGTGGTCGCCTTGAAGGGCCGGTTCGTGGACGGTGCATCCATGGTTTTCCTCGCCCTCGGCGTCGTAGGCGTCTTGACCGAGCGGCAATGGTGGTCCTGGCGTCGTGGCGCGGCCATGGCCGCGCTGGTCGCAGCAAGCACGGCGTTGGCCGCCTACAGTCTTTCGGTGTTTCCCCGGACGATCTTTGCGCCCCACTCGCTGGGCATTGTTTACTTCCTGGACCTCTTTGGGCCGACGGCCCTGGGTCTGGCGGTGAGTTCGTCGATCGGAATCGCCGGCTTGACGCTCCTCGCCTGGCTAGAGGGTCGCATGCGCATAGCGGGCGCGGTTGCCGTGGGCGCAGTCTTTCTTCTTCTAAGCGGCTATACCTACTTCTCAACGATCCTGCCCCTGCAGGACCGCGTCGCCCGCACGGCCTCTCTGGCTGCCTACATCCGTTCCTACATCGGCTCGCCATCAGCCATCGCCTACGACACGGCCTCCTACCATCCCCTCACTTACTTCACCTACGAATTTCTCCTCCCCCACACACGCTTCATCCCCTTCGATAGCTCTGCCGGTGAAGTGCCGACCGCGCCAATTGTCATCGCGAGCCGCTCCTGGCTGCTCGCCGACTCGCTCAACGCCCAATTCTGGCAGGTTGAGCATGCTGTTGCTGTGGTTGGCGCGGACCAAGCACTCTGGTCACTCCCCGGAACGGAATACCCGGCCCCTCTGCGGCAGATTGACTACGCCAACACCGTTCTCGGCAGAGATTCCCTCCCAGCCTGGTCTATCCCTACACATCTGGGCAAGCCGGCTCAACCGGTCTGGGGCGTGTGGCAACGTGGGTTTTACATTTATACAGCGCCCGGTCCTACGCAGATAGACTATGTCCTCCTAGTCGACAGTGCAGCCATGCGTGTACCCACGGCGGCCCGGCCTCCTCGGGCCTTGTCGATTAATCTCAACAGTCCGGCGAAAACCGCGGTGCCGCTGCAGGCCAGTGTGAATGGCGAAACGATATTCGACGGTTCAATCCCCTCCGGCAATTGGTGCGGTGTGTTCCCGTTGCTTGAAGATTCGGCTGAAAGCGTGCTCGTAGAGTTCTCCGTTCCGAAGGACGAGTTCTTGCTCTTGAGGGGGATTGCTGTGCTCGACCACGTTCCGGAAGCAAGTGAAGCTGAAATTTCGGGCAGCCCCCTGCCAGCCAGCAGTCTTCGCTCTACACTCTCGCTCGAAACACCTCCCGCCCCGCCACTTCTTGCGCGGGGCGCCATGGGCGCGATGCGGCTCACCGTTACAAACACCGGTGACCATGCATGGCCGACAGAGTGCGAGATCGGTATCACGCCCGGCGTAGTACAGCTTGGCATTCTGTGGTTCCCATTGAATGAATCGGGGCGCGCCTTAGCGGACCGTGTCGCCGAGCATCGGGCGGCTCTGCCGTACGGCCTCAGTCCCGGCGAGTCGGTCAGTCTGACCGCTTTTCTCACGCCATTCGATGAATCAGGAGCCCCCCTAGCTCCCGGCGAGTATGAAGTCTGGATCGGCCCAGTCCAAGAGTCCGTCGTCTGGTTCTACCAACACGGCGACGACATGTTGAAAGTTCCCGTTAGGGTCATACGCTGACGGAATCCTCGGCGGAATTCACTGCCGACCTACCCGCGCTTGACCGGACAGCGCCTTTGGCCTGCATTGCAATGGCGCAGTCTCTTTCGGTACATTGCCTACACGGCGCTTGACCCCAATTCTGCCGCACGGCGAGTCTGTCCATCGAAAAAGGAGATCCCATCACCAGCATGTCGCAACCACCAAGAGTTGCCATCCTTGGAATCGGCCAGCGCGGGCTGCAGCATCTTGCCGCCCTCTGGCGGCTACAGGAGTCCGGCCAGGCCCGCATCGTTGCCTTGGGCGACATGTACCCGCCCAATCTCGATGAATCCAAGATTCGCCGGTTCGTTTCAGGCTATCGGCAGGACGGCATCCGGCGCTACACGGCCTGGGGCGAACTGCTAGAGAAAGAAGAAATCGATGCCGTATACGTCTGCATTCCTCCCAACCGGCATGACGGCGAGGTAATTCTGGCCGCGGAGCGCGGCATTCATCTCTTCGTAGAGAAGCCCATGAGCCTCGATCTTGGTGAGGCCCGCGCGATGGGCGCGGCCATCGACCGCGGCGGCGTGATTGCCGCCGTCGGCTTTCAACAACGCTATGACGAGTGGCATGGGGCTATGCGCGCTTGCCTGCGCGGCAAGCGGGTGGTCATGGCCACCATGGTGCACGCGGGGACTGTGGAGAGTCACAACGAAAAGCACACGCCGACCGAGGAACTGGGCGGCCCGCCGAGCCGTGTCTGGACCGCCTTCCAAGAGTGGTCCGGCAACACCCTCGTCGAGGCCGGGATTCACCAGACAGACTTGCTGCGCTACTGGTGCGGGGAAATCGAATCGGTGCAAGCCCACTACGTGGCGCGAGACCCGGAATTGGTGGCAACAGAGGGTGACAATCCCTTCGCGTACAGCGTCACCTACACCTTTGCAAATGGCGCGGTGGGACACCTCATCATGTCCAGATTGGCGCGAGTGTTCCATCAGGAGAGCTACCTGCACGTGCTTTGGGACCATGGGCACCTGAGCTTGGAAGCGGACGGGCCGGTTGCCTATACCTATGGGGGGCCCTACCCTCCCGCAACTCCGCCGCCGCCAGCCCAGGTCCGGCGCCCGCTGCGTGTGGGTGAGCGCGGCGACGCGACGTTGGCGGTGAACCGCGCGTTCGTGCAGGCCGTGGCCCGGCAGGATCCTTCTCTGATTCGCAGCCCGTTTCCAGACGCTCTGTGCAGCCTGGCGGCTGTGCTGGGGGCCAACCTGTCCAGCTCCCGCGGCGGCGCGCCCGTTTCGACTGCGGAGCTATTGCGGGACTAGTGGACCACTGTTTTGTATTGATGGGTAGCGCAGGTTTTCAGCCTGCGCCTTGATCCCACGCCGCCGCTGACGCCACCCCCACCATCACACAGTTGTTGGATTAGTCGGTCGCGAAACTTTGCGCCAAATTCGTACAAAAGCGGCTCGAATCGTAGACAGAGCGGCAACCTTTGTGAAATAATGCACATGCATTTGGACGCTTTGAGGCGCGAAAGGGCGTGTGCTATACTTGCTGGACGCAAGAAGGTCTACCATGCCGCCGCAGCCCAAGAAGCGAATCGAGATCGGGCCGCTGCGTGCCGGCATTTTCGCTATCCAGTTTGGTTTCGTTGTCGGCTTGTTCGTGCTGGGCGGTATTTGGGCGGGGAACTACCTTGACGAACGCTTTGGCACCTCGCCGTTGTTGGTAGTAGTCGGCATGGTGATCGGGCTGCTGTGTAGTATTGGCGCCCTGTACAACCTGTTTCGCATGCAGTTTTAGGGAGTGCTATGGACTTCCTGGAGATAATCGGCTTCAAGGGGCTGCACATATCGCTAGCCGCTGAGCCGCTGTTTCACATAGGTCCAATTACAATCACGAATACTATCTTTACAGCGTGGATCGTCATGGCGGTCCTCGCTGTTGTTTCGTTTCTGGCAACCCGCAAGATGCAGGTAGTGCCCAGCGGACTGCAGAATTTTGCGGAGGCCGTCGTCGAAATGCTCTACGACTTAGTTGAGAGCGTCGTGGGCGACCGCGCACGCAAGGTCTTTCCGTTGATAGCTACATTCTTCATATTCATCTTGGTTGCGAACTGGATGGGAATCCTGCCCGGCTTCAACAGCATCGGCGTGTGGGAGCACGACTACGAAGGCCATGAGCTCTTCATTCCCATCTTTCGCGCCGCGAACAGCGACCTGAATATGACCATCGCCATGGCGCTCATCGCGTTCCTTCTCATTCACGCCGGCGGGCTCATCGTCCACAAACCGCTCGGCTATCTCAAGCACCTGGCCGGGCCGTTGCCAATTCTCATTCTCATCAACGTTGCTATCGAATCGTTCGTGCCGGTATCCCTGTCTGTACGTCTGTTTGGAAACATCTTCGCTGGAGAAGTGTTGCTCTTGGTGATGCGCGTGCCGGTGGTTGGCGCCGCATTCATGGTGTTAGAGGTGTTGTTCGGTCTCATCCAGGCGCTGATCTTCACCATGCTTACCCTCATCTTCTTGGGTCTTGCGATGAGCGGCGAGCATGAACACGATGGAGCGCACGCATAGGATCCAATTGGGTTAGAGCAGTTAGGTTTCACGTACCGATCCAGTAGCGGTCACAGCAAGGAGAAGAAGAATCAATGGAAGCGGATGCTGCTGCAAAGTTGGCTGCGGGTCTCGCTATGAGTGTCGGCGCTATCGGTCCCGGTCTAGGTATCGGCATCGCAGTGCGCGGCGCTATGGAAGCAATCGGCCGCAATCCGGAAGCGGCGAATGACGTGCGCAACACGCTCATCATCGGCGCTGGTCTGGCCGAAGCTATTGCCATCTACTCGCTGCTAACGGCCATTCTGCTCATCTTCCTCGGCTAACGTGGAAGGCCGGAGCGACGTGCCGGTTGGGAGTAGGTTTTGTGTCTCGGTAGGCAAAAGGGAGAAGGATTGCTATGGGCGAGTTGGGACTTAACCCAACGTACCTCGCCTTTCAGATTGTCAATTTTCTGCTTCTCGTCTTTCTCCTGCACCGCCTTCTCTATCGCCCAATCCTGAATATGCTGGACCAACGCAAGGAACGCATTCGGGAAGGGCAGGAAGCGGCGGAGCGCGCCCGCACGGAAGCGGAGCAGCTCCGAGCAGGATTTGAGAAACAGCTTGAGGAATCTCGCGCCCACGCGCGCAAGATTCTGGACGACGCGGCGGCGGCCGCGGAGCGGCTGCGTGAAGAGAGTGTCGCAAACGCGCGAGATGAAGCCCAGCGGATTCTCGATCGCGGACGGGAGGAGTTGCGTGCGGAAATGGCCCAGGCGCGGCGAGAACTGCGGCAAGAAGTCGCAACACTCTCTGTGGTTGTGGCCGGCAAGCTCATACAGTCCAGTCTCGATACAGAGAAAAATCGGGAGCTTGCAGCGCGTCTTATCGCTGATTTGGGCGAGCAATCGTGAGCAGCCAGGTCAATGTGCGGCGTTACACCAGAGGTGTGCTGAACTTCGCACAACAGAACAACGACCTTGAGCAGTGGCGCCACGATTTGGCGGCCCTGAAGACACTGTGTGAGGATGGGGCGATACGGTTCTTCTTGGAAGACCCGCGCCTTGCCGTGGACGAGCGCTTGGACGTCGTCGCTAAAGCGGTTGGCGATCAGATCTCAGCGGGAGGGCTTGAGTTACTGCGCGTGCTGGTGGAAGACCGCGCGATTCGCATCGTGCCCCAGCTTGCCCGGCAGTTTCTGCGGGAAGCCGACCGCATCGAGGGTATTGCCCGGGTGCGGGTCACGACTGCCGAACCGCTCACGGAAGACTTGCGCGTACAGTTGCGGCGCAGTCTGGGACGGGACGGCCGCACGGTGATTCTGGATGAAGCAGTGGACCCCGACATCGTAGGCGGCTTGATCTTGCGTGAAGAAGACCGCCTGCTCGACCTTAGTGTCATCGCGTCGCTCAGAGCGATGGAGGAGCAATTGGCGCGCGTCTGACGGCGCGGCGTGAACGAAGGAGAGACGGCCCCTTGAGCATCAATTCTGAAGATATCGCCTCAGCGCTCCGTCAACAAATCGAAGCGTTCGAACGCCCCACCGAGGCGGTGAACGTGGGCACGGTAGTGGAAGCCGGCGACGGCATCGCGCGCATCTTCGGGCTCTCCGGAGTCATGAGCAGCGAGATTCTCGAATTCGCCAACGGTGTGTTCGGCTTGGCGCTTAACCTGGAAGAGGATACCGTCGGGGCCGTGATCATGGGCCCCTATGAGGAGATCAAAGAGGGCGACGAGGTCAAGGGCACAGGCCGGGTGATGTCCGTGCCTATCGGGCCGGAAATGGTTGGCAGAGTCGTCAATTCGCTCGGCCAACCAGTTGACGGCAAAGGGCCGATCAACGCCGCCGAAAACAGCGTTATCGAAAAAGTCGCGCCCGGCGTGGTCACGCGCGAAAGCGTGAAAGTGCCGCTGCAAACCGGCATTAAGGCCATCGATTCAATGATTCCCATCGGCCGGGGCCAGCGCGAGCTGATAATCGGCGACCGGCAGACCGGCAAGACGGCAATCGCCCTGGACACCATCATCAATCAGAAGGGCAATGACGTAGTCTGCATCTACGTCGCAATCGGCCAGAAAGAGTCCGACATTGCGAACGTCATGACAACGCTGGACCGCAACGGCGCCATGGACCACACCATCATCGTGGCCGCGGGCGCTTCAGATCCCGCCGCGTTGCTCTACCTGGCGCCTTTCGCCGGCTGCACCATGGGCGAGTACTTCCGGGATACAGGCCAGGACGCCCTGGTCATCTACGACGACCTGAGCAAGCACGCCTGGGCCTATCGCCAGGTTTCACTCTTGCTGAGACGCCCGCCGGGGCGCGAGGCCTACCCGGGCGACGTCTTCTACCTCCACTCCCGCTTGTTGGAGCGCGCCGCGTGCCTGAACGACAATCACGGCGGCGGTACGTTGACGGCGCTACCCATCATCGAGACTCAGGCCGGAGACGTTTCGGCGTACATCCCAACGAACGTGATCTCCATCACGGACGGACAGATCTACCTGGAGCCGGACCTCTTCTACGCGGGCCAGCGTCCTGCGGTCAATGCAGGTATTTCCGTTTCGCGAGTGGGCGGCGATGCGCAAATCCGGGCGATGAAGTCGGTTGCCGGCCGCTTGCGTCTGGATATGGCCCAGTACCGCGAACTTGCGGCATTCGCGCAGATTGGCTCCGACCTTGACCGGGTCACGCGACAGCAACTCGACCGGGGCCAGCGCGCCATGGAAATCCTGAAGCAAGCCCAATACGTTCCCCTTTCGGTGGAAGACCAGGTGATCAGCATCTTCGCCCTGAATTCCGGCGCTTTGGACGACGTCGTCGTCGGGGACGTGGGTCGCTTTGAAACGGAGTTGATCCAGTATATTGCCACCGGCCACCCCGAACTGGCAGACGACATCAGAGAGTCGCAAGACCTCTCAGATGAGACGAGCGAGAAGCTGAGCGCGGCCATCGAGCAATTCAAGCAGGATGTGTTCCAGCCGAGCGTGCAGACAGGAGCAGCATAGGTGCCGAGCATTCGACAACTGCGGCGGCGCATACGCGGCGTTCAGAACACCCGTCAGATTACGCGCGCCATGGAGCTTGTGGCCTCCAGCAGGCTGCGCCGGGCGCAAGAACGGGTGCTGGCTTCGCGGCCCTACGCAGAGCGAATACGGCAGGTGATCAGCAATCTGGCGGCGGTCAGCGGCGCGCAGGAGCTTCATCCCCTGTTGCATGTGCGGCCGGTGGAACGCGCCGCCTTGATCCTCTTTACCACCAGCCGCGGCCTGTGCGGCAGTTTGAATTCCAACATGGTGCGGGCGGCGGTGCGCTTCGTCCTCGACCGCGGGGTGGAAGTGGACATCATCGCCATAGGTACGAAAGGGCCGGCGCTGCTGCGGTCGGTTGGTCTGAGCGGCTCGATCACGTCCCAGTATCAGGACTTGGGGAACTACCCGAACCTGGCGGACATCTTGCCCATCACCCGCAGCACGATTGACGGGTTCGAAGCTGAATTCTATGACGAAGTATACGTAGGGTATTCCCGCTTCGTAAATCTGATGCGCCAGGAACCGACGCTCATGCGCGTTCTGCCAATTGCGCCGGACGAACTGGAAGCCTCGGAGGTCCGCGCGTTTCAGCAGGTAGACTACATCTACGAACCCGGCTCGGACGACGTGCTTTCCTCGCTGTTGCCTCGCTTCATCGAAGCACAGGTGTACCGCGCTTTACTTGAGAGTATTGCCAGTGAACATAGCGCGCGGATGATCGCCATGCGCAACGCGACGGAAAATGCGGAGGAGATCTTGAGCGACTTGACGCTCACGTACAATAAGGTGCGGCAGACGGCGATTACGAACGAGGTCATCGAGATTGCGACGGCGGCGCGAGCCATTGCCGGCGCGTGACACGAATACTGGTCAACTAGCGAGCCAGACGTAGGAGCAGTAACCCATGGCAGTAGAAGCGCAAGCCAAGGCGAAGGGCCGGGTTGTCCAGGTCTTGGGACCGGTCGTTGACG
>JAJEAH010000054.1 GCA_022824225.1 Chloroflexota bacterium | reverse complement strand
AAGTAGGCATTCCCCCCTTGCGCCCTATGCCCGTTCGCACTGAGCTTGTCGAAGTGCGGGAAAGGCACGGGCGAGCAAGTACCCAGAACACGCCTAAGCCTGTTGTCACCGACCTCCGTTCGCACTGAGCCCGCCTGTCCTGAGCTTGTCGCAGGGTCGAAGTGCAAGTCCTCTGCCGCACTCCTATCCCTTAGTGTCGCTCCTCATCCGGCTCCGCGAGTTCCTGTGACCGGCGGTACGCCGCCATCACCGCCGCCTGCATGGCCGCGCGCGCCCCGCCGTCCTCCAGGGCCTGTAGCCCCTCCGCGGTCGTGCCGCCCGGTGACGTGACCATATTGCGCAGTTCCGCCAGGTGTTTGCCCTCCCGCTGGGCCATGAGGGCCGACCCCTTCGCGGTTTGCACGACGAGGGCCGCCGCCGTTTCCCGGGGCAAGCCGACGCGCACCGCGCCGTCGATGAGGGCTTCCAGCAGCAGGAAGACGAAGCCGGGCCCGCTGCCGTTCACCGCGGTAGCCATGTCCAGATAGTGTTCGTCCGGCACGAAGAGTTCCATGCCCGCCGCCGCAAAGAGAGCCCGCGCCTGTCCGCGCTGGCCGGACGTCGTTTCGCCGGTGGCCGTCCACACCGTGGCGGCCTCGCCAATCGTGGCGAGAATGCTCGGCATCGCGCGCACGACGCGCTCGTGGCGCAAGAGCGCACCGATGGTCCGCAGCGGCACGCCTGCCATGATGGACAGCGCCAGGGCGTCCGCGGCCAACGAGTCCTGCAAGGGCGGCAGCGCCGTTTGGACGTGCTGCGGTTTCACGGCCAGGATGACCACGTCGGCGCCGGACACGACCGCGGCGTTGTCGGCGTCCACGGCAACGCCGTGGGTCTCGGCCAGGTGCGCGCGGCGGTCCGGCACCGGTTCACCCACCGCAATCGCCTCGGCGGCGCACACGTCTTGGGCGATGGCGGCGGCGAGGAGCGCCTCGCCCATGGCGCCGCCGCCCACGACTGCCAGCTTGCGAATCATAGTTCTTCCCTTTCAGATGCAAAGACGTGCCAAGCTGCGCCGTTCCAACGGAGGCGCAGGTAGCCGCCGGACGGCGGCCGCAACACCGTCACGCCCCGCGCCTGCCACCGCGCGTCGCTTGCGTCCGGCCAGGGTTCATCCAAGACGAGGACATCTGGCCGGAGCGCGGCCAAGAAGTAAGTCAGCCGCGCCGGTGAGATGGGACCTTGCACGACAACTACCTGGACCGGCGGCACGAACTGTACGTTTGCGTTCGCCTGTATGATAGCAACTTGCCGGTTGCCGAGGCGGATGACTTGCGTTTCCGGCGCGTTCTCGGCATTGAGCAAGAGCGCAGCGGAGTCGTTGAGGGCGATACGGTAGCGGTCACCGGCGGGGAGGCGCGCGTTCAGCGTGGGCGTGAGCGCCAGCCAACCCGCGTCGTCCGGCAGAATGGCGCTCGCCACGCGCGTGTTCGGCAATCTTGTCTCGCTGCCGCCGAGCCAGAACGCGGTGTCCCGTTGCCAAATGGGCAGCACGCGGTCAAGCTCGAAGCGGCTGGGCGGTTCGCGGTAGCCGATGAGCAGGGGCGGCCGGCGCGGCGTCTCGATGACGACGGCGCTGCCCAGGGAGCGTTCGAGCACGGTCACGCCGGGTTGGCGGCCCAACTCCGCCGCCAGATTGGCCCATAGCACCAGCAGGATGCTGCCCACCGTGCCCAAGCTGAAGATGGTGAGCCAGGAGAGAGGCAGGGGCGCCAGACGGCGGGGCTCGGCGGCCAGGAATGGACGGCGGGCCCAGACGACTACCAGCGCCGCCGCCAGTCCCGCGAGCAGGGCCGGGAGCAGCGCGCCCGCGCTCACGGCAAACGACGGCCAGCGGCTGACCGCCGCGGCAATGCGCATGAAGGCTTCCAGCGGCAAGTACGCGCTCCACGCCACCACCTGTCCGGCGGTGGTATGGACCGTGCCCACGGCGGTGGCTACTGCGCCGCTCAACATAATCCACGGAATGAGCGGCATGGCCAGGAGGTTGCTCACGAGGAAGAACGGCGACACGCGACCGAAGACGTAGATCAATATGGGCAGCACGAAGAGTTGGGCGGCCAGTGTGGGCGCGACGATGTCCGCCAGCGGCTGCGGCAACCGGCGCAGGCGCGCGTGCAGGGGGTCCGAAAGCGCGAGCAGCCCGGCGGTGGCGGCCACCGAGAGTTGAAAGCCTACGTCCCACAGGATGTTGGGGTCCCAGGCGCACATGGCGACCGCCGCCAGGGAGAGCGCCGACCAGGGGTCGCGGTCGCGCCCCAGCGTTGCCGCGAACAGAAGGAGGATCGCCATGACTGCTGCGCGCACCACCGCCGGATTCGCGCCCACGAGGATGGTGTAGAGCGCCACGCCGCCCATGCTCAGCCAGAGCGCGCGCCTGCCAACCAGGCGGCGGCTGATGCCCTCCAGCACGAAGGCGACGATGGTCATGTTGAAGCCGGAAATGGCGATGAGGTGAGTGGTGCCGGAGAGGTCGAATGCCTGGCGCAGCGCGGTGGGTATGCCGGCCCGCGCGCCGAGCAAGATGCCCTGCAGCAACGGTGCGTGGGGCTGCGGCAGGATGTCCGCCATGGTGGCGAGCAGCCGTTCCTTGACGCCAAAGAGCGCGCGCAAGAGGGGCTGGCCGCGCGCGCCCGGCACAGCCGTTACGTCCGGAAACCCCAGCAGCGCCTGCGCGCCCAACCGCTCCAGATAGCGCTGGTAGCCAGGGCTGTTGACACTCGCCAAGGCCGCAAGGCGCCCGCTTACGTCCCAGGCCATGCCGTACCGCGCCGGGAAGCGGGGCGGCAACGATACCCACACCTCACCGGCAAGCGGCTGCCAGGCTTCATCGACCCAGACGGCTTCCGCGCGGAACTTCAGGCGCGTGCTCCGCTCCGAGCGCACCGGCTCGGACGCCACCCAGCCGCGAAGGGTAACGGCTTGTCCAAGGTGGCCCGCAAAGGGGTTCACGGCGGCAACGGTGGACACGCCGTGGTAGCGGCTCATGCCGAGCACGGCGGCAATCAGGAGCAACGCCGCCAGGGCAATGGTGCGCGTGCCCACTGCCGCCAAGCCGAGACCGCTGAGTAGAAGCAGCGCAAGCGCCGCCAGGGGAAACGGCGGCAGCAGCGTGCCCAACACGATGCCAATGAGAAACGCCGGGCCAAGGATGCGTGTCACGACCGGTAGAGTAGGGGTGAAACTAAGGGTTTGGTAAGGAGCGACCGCGGATTCAGCGCAACGGGATTGGGCGGACGTGGGTCTTGACCTCCCGTGCCGACAGGCTGCGGCGGACAGTCGCTTGTGCCTGTGCCGATCCCGTCCCGACCCATAGTACCAGCGCAAGACCTTTCGGATGGCAAGGGTGTGGTCATACGGGGAGGACGTGTGGGAGACAGGAAACACCAGCAAGTCGGGAGTGGGATTGGGGCTTTGCTCTCGCCGTATACGTTGGGCGTAGCGGTAGCGCTTCGACAGGCTCAGCGCGAACGGATTGTGCGGCGCGAATGGATTGTGCGGCGCGAATGGATTGTGTGAGGCGGACGGGTCAACTGGCCGTAGGCGTGGAGCGTAGCGGTAGCGCTTCGACAGGCTCAGCGCGAACGGATTGTGCGGCGCGAATGGATTGTGTGATGCGAACGGGTCAACTGGCCGAAGGCGTGGGGCGTAGCGGTAGCGCTTCGACAGGCTCAGCGCGAACGGATTGTGTGAGGGGAACGGATTGTGTGATGCGAACGGTCAGTGTGGCGCGGACGGTTGGCGTGGTGCGAGCGGCTGGCGCGGCACGAGTGGCTAGTGTGGCGCGAACGGCAGTCACAGGGGATACGGGTCTGCTCACCATGCGCGCGGGTGTGGAGCGCGCGCCCAAAGTCCAGACGGTATTGTTCTCGTCTACTCACCATGCAAGCGGTTGCGTAGGGGCGGTTCGCGAACCGCCCCTACGCCGTGTGCGCGCAAACGAGAAGAGGAACGCTGTATACGGTCTACTATCGCACCCAATGGTGGTGCATCAAAGCCTGCGCCTGAGCCGTTCGCCCTGAGCTGAGTCGAAGGGTGAACGGCTCAGGCACGAGATTGCCGGTTTTTGGGCCTTTTGCACTTCGACAGAGCCTGTGCTGAGCCTGCCTGC
>JAJEAH010000015.1 GCA_022824225.1 Chloroflexota bacterium | reverse complement strand
TGGTGAGGAAGACGTGGGAGGCGTGCTCGTCTTCCAGCCACGTTAGATACGCGTCCCACAGCGCGAAGTTATCGTCCACGTCGTCGGTGAAAGCGGCAAAGTTGCGGCGGTGACTGCTGATGAAGGCGGGAAGGTTTTCCGCCCAGGCGGCAATCGTTTCCGCTTGCACCCGGGCGACGATGTCTTCCTGGTCCGCCGTCTGGAAGGGTTCGAAGTTGATTGCGCGGCCCGCGTACCAGAGATCGGCGTCGGGCGAGCGCTTCCCGGTCTGGTCTTCACCGTCACGGTCGGCGACGCCCACGCGAATCTGCAGGCCCTGGGCGGCCCATGCGATTTCCGCCTCGTCTGAATTGCGCACGCTTGCCGGTGGATAGCCGAAGATGCGTGTGAAATAGCCCAAAGCGCCGCGCACCCACTCCAAGCGCTCCGGCTCCGGCATGTCCTCATGCTCCGGCACGCGCTCGCTCACCGTTTCACTCACGTACATGCGGTGGGCGAACATGCGGTGGGCACGGTCTTCCCCTGCGCGAAGACGCCGCAGCCAGCGGTGGTGGCTAAAGTGGTGCGCACGCCCGTGATACTGGGGCGCCCACACGCCGCGGGCGATGCCCTCCCGCGCTTTGGCCACGATGTCGCCGCGCTCCCAGCCTTGCGAGGCGCGTTGGTCCAGGCCGAAGTCCACATAATGGCGAAAGCCGTTGGCCTCGATGGTGTCGTAGTCCGGACAACCGACGATGTAGTACGGCTCGAACACGATCGGCTGCCCGTCGCCGCCATGGTGAGACTCCAGGAGTTGATACGTGCGTTCCAGGTCGGCGGGAGTTTCCAGGCTGCCCGACGACCAGCGCGTCTGCATCAGTTCTTCCTGGAGCGTTGCCGCGTAGGCTTCCGGCGTTGGCGCCCACGCGTTCATGCCCCAATCATCGGTCCAAACGATGACGGCAGGATGCTCTTTCCAGTTGACTTTGGAGGTCATGGGTCACGCCTCACCGTGGTTGCATCGGATTGTGATCGACTGGCCTCACAGCATACGTGTGCGCCGGCGCGGAGCCGGAGCAAGGGCATACGTCGCACCGACCGCCACACGCATAGCATACCGGAATGAGCAGGCGCGTTCATCCGAAGTAGAGTCGGTGATTAGTAGATGTTGACTTGAACTCCTTGCTGGACTAGATCTCATGCCACTCCGAGCGCAGCGTCGAACAGGGTTCGCTGACTTCGTCAAAGACGCGGAATCTAGAGTGCTCCCGACACTAGATTCTTCGTCGCTGCACTCCTCAGAATGACATCTCGGCTGCACTCCTCAGAGTGACATTGATTGCCGTTCGGAATGACATAGGGGGTGCAGCGTTCGGTTTGGCGTGGGCGCGTACCGCGTTAGGCGTGGCGTGGATGTGCGTTCCCTGTCTTTTGTCATTCCGAGCGCAGCGAGGAATCTAGCGCCCGCGCGACGTGCCGCCCGCTTGGCGCGGCTCCTTAGATTCCTCACTGCGCTGCGCTCCGTTCGGAATGACATTCGATACACCCTTCGCGCTACCTCTTCACTCCCCCCTCCCCTCGTCTCCCCGCCTTCTACAACATACAAATGACATCTCGGCTGCACTCCTCAGAATGACATTTCGGGGAGCAGCCGTTTATTTTGACACTCATACCTGTGCAGCCCAAGTCAATACCTACTGATCGCGGTAGAATTCACACAAAGGGGGCCGTGAGGTATCTAGGCGGCATGCGCGAGTGGACGGGTGGTCGGTAGCCGGTGGGTCTGATGGCAGCGATTGGAATCCATTAGCCGCGCGCACCCGTCGAGGGCGGCGCTAGATCCAATCTATGGAGTGGTACGCCCAAGGGACGTGGGGAATGGTATCGCACACGCGTTCGATCACCTGCGCGCTGGCGCCATATGCCGTCACCGTGCCTTCCGCCAGCCGCGCCCGCAGGTCCAGCCGTCCCAGCAGCCAACGGTGCAGCGACTCTTCTTTCATCTCCAGCGTCAGCGTCTGTTGGCGCGTTTCCGGCTCGATCAGTTCGTAGTCGTCCTTCGGTGTGTAGACGACCAAGGCCGTGTTGTAGAGGTTGAAGCGGTTAAGCCAGTGCTTTTGAAAGAAGTCGACCGGGTCGATTACTTGGCCCATTATGATGGTGCCGCGCGCTTCAGGATTGAACCCGCTGGCCTGGAACACAGGCAGGAACGGGTCTTCACCGGACAACTGAATATCAACGCCCAGCTTCCGGTCGCCGGCAACCGACGCCACGCCTTCCACAAGGCGTTGGGCAATGTTCAGGTCCGCACCCAAGGTCGCCATTTCCAACACGTCGGCCATGCCGTTGTGCCGGGTGGTGCGGATGCCCAAGATGGCATAGCCCAGAAGCTCGTCGTTCTGGATTATGTGCACGAAGTAGAAGTCGGTGGGAAATTCCGCAAAGATGGAAGATGCCAGCGCTCGTTCCCAGTAGTTGCCGCGGCGCACCGGATAGCCCCCAAAGCGCCCGTAGGTGCTGGCAAAGATGGCCTCGAGTCGCTCGCTATTGAGCAAGATCGACTCTTTGCCGGCCAGGGTAATGCCGGGCGGCAGGTAGATGGTTTCCGGCGACCCGTAGCGCAGGTGCCGGGAGTAGACGAGGTCGTTGTGGCTGGTGGTGGTGTAAAACCGGTAGCCGTCACTGCGCTCATTGCCGCGGTAAACGAAAAGCGCGTCTGCGCGGCCGGGCAGGAATTCCCGGGCCTGCTCGATCATGCCCCGGCCGATGCCCTGGCTCCGGAGGTCTTCCCGCGTGCCGACGGAGTTTTCGAAGGCCGCCTTGATCGTCACGCCGGGCGCGATGGCCGTTTTGCGCACGATCAGCGGGATAGCCCCCACCACTTCGCCTTCGAGCACGGCGATGGAGGCCAGCATCTTGTCTCGTTCCCAGTCTTCCCGCGTTACTTTTGCTTCGGAAAAAACTTCGTTGCGTAGCGCGAGGGCGCTGAAAACGTCGTCAGGCTGCATCTCACGGAATGTGATTCCTTCCATCTGGGCACAGCCTCACGTTTCCAATGCGAAGACTATTCGGTTAAATGGCGCGGCCTCTTTGTCTTGGGGCGCAAACGGGTGTGCTGCCGGTGGTATTGTAGCACAGAAGCGTTTGACTTGCGAAAGATCGAGCGTGTGCGCGCGCCGTAGTCCAGGAATGCACCGGATCCGCCGCAATCGGAGAAGTGCAAGCGCAGAGGGACGTCAAAAATCACCGGCAATGCGGCGAGCTAGCTCACCCAACCGCGTGCACCGCAGCGCGCCGGACGCTCAGTTGGACTCTCTGCCTGCGCGACTCGGATATGGGGACACAGGATATATGCGGGCTTTAGCGGGCTGCGCCGGCCTCAACCTGTGCGTCTACGTCGCCCTCCTGCTCCGTCAAGGCGCGGAGCGGCTTGGGATAGACCTTCCAGAAGCGCGGCACGTAGGTGCCTAAGTCGGCCAGGATGGCCTTGCCGCGGTCGCTGTCGGTAACGGCAACATGCCGCTCCAAGAGATGGCGGAGCGTGTTGATGTCCTCGCCGTCCGTCAGCGGTTCGATGTCCACCATCTCGGGGTTATACCTGCCCGAGAAGGTGTCGTTTTCGTCCAGCACGTAGGCGATGCCGGCTGCCATACCGGCGCCGAAATTGTAGCCCACCTCGCCCAGCACGACCACGATGCCGCGCGTCATATACTCGCAACAGTGGTCGCCGGCGCCTTCAACCACGGCTTCCGCGCCGCTGTTGCGCACGGCGAAGCGCTCGCCGGCCCGGCCCGCGACAAAGAGGGAGCCGCCCGTGGCGCCGTAGAGGCACGTGTTGCCAATAAGTACGTTCTTTTCTGACGGCAGCCGACCCTCAGGGGCGGAGCGCACAACTATTTCGCCGCCGGTCATGCACTTGCCCACATAGTCCTGGGCCTCGCCATTGATCGTCATCGACATACCAGGTACGCAGAACGCGCCAAATGACTGGCCGGCGCTGCCATTGAACGTCAGAGCCAGTGAGCCCTGCGGCAAGCCGGAATCGGTAAAGCGGTCGGCTATTCTACCGGCAACCCGCGCGCCGATACTGCGCATGTGGTTTTGCACGTCATACGTGAGGCTCCGCTTCCCCTCACCCGCAATCGCGGCCGCGGCATCCTGCAGCATGATGTCGTCTAGCGTTGTGCCCTCGGGATTGTTCCGCTCTTGCTGGGAATAGCGGGGCAGCGCACCGCTGGGATCGCCATTTGCCAGCAGCGGCAGGAGATCGATGGTATTCGCCTTGCTGTCGTCGGCCAAATCCCGCTGCCGCAGCAATTCAGTATGCCCAATGATCTCTTCGAGGGACCGGAAACCAAGTTGCGCCAGGATTTCCCGGACTTCCGCCGCAATCATCGTAAGGAAGTTCACGAGCATCTCGGGTGTGCCGGTGAATTTTGCGCGCAAGTCTTCTCGTTGGGTGGCGACACCGGTGGGGCACGTGTTCAAATGGCACTGGCGGGCCATGTCACAGCCAATGGCCACCAAGCTGCCTGTGCCGAAGCCAAACTCTTCGCCACCGAGCATCGCCCCCACGACCACGTCGCGGCCGGTCTTGAAGCCGCCGTCCACACGCACGCGGATGCGCGATCGCAAGTTGTTCGCCATGAGGGTCTGCTGCGTCTCCGCCAGACCCAGCTCCCACGGGAGCCCGCCGTTCTTGATGGAACTCAAGGGTGAAGCGCCCGTACCGCCGTCTTGACCGGAAATGAGCACGAAGTCCGCGTAGCCCTTGGCGACGCCAACGGCCACAGTGCCCACGCCTGCTTCAGAGACCAGCTTAACCCCGACGTGGGCGCTCGGATTCACCTGTTTCAGGTCGTAGATCAACTGCGCGATGTCTTCGATGGAGTAGATGTCGTGGTGCGGCGGCGGCGATATGAGCGGAATGCCCGGAATCGCGTGCCGGATTCTGGCGATGAACGGAGAGACCTTGAAAGCCGGTAGCTGGCCGCCCTCGCCCGGTTTCGAGCCTTGCGCCATCTTGATTTCAAGCTCTTTCGCCCGCACCAAGTACTCCGTGGTCACGCCAAAACGCGCGCTGGCCACTTGCTTCACCGCGCAGTTCGCGGATTCACCGTTGGGCAGCGGCTTGTACCACTGCGGGTCCTCGCCGCCTTCACCGGTATTGCTCTTGCCGCCAATGCGGTTCAATGCTACGGCGATGGCCTTGTGGGCCTCGGGAGAGAGTGCGCCCAACGACATGGCCTGGGTCGTGAAGCGCCGCCGGATGTCCTCCACCGGCTCGACTTCCTCCACTGGCACCGATTCCCGGGGCACAAACTCCAGGAGGTCCCGCAAGCACGTTGGGGGGCGACCGTACACAAGCTCGGTGTACTGGCGATAGTCGGCCATGTCGCCGGAAATCGCGGCCTTCTGCAGCGCCTTGACCGTCGCCGGGCTGTAGGCGTGGTACTCGCCATTACGCCGAAACCGGTAGAGGCCGTAGTCTGGCAGCCTGCCGTTTTTTCGTTCCACGAAGGCTTCGGCGTGGCGGCCGGCCACCTCCGCGGCGATTTCCTTGAGGCCCAACCCCTCGATCCGCGAGGGTGTCCCGGTAAAGTAGGAACTCGATACCCGGCTATTCAGACCCACGATCTCGAAGATCTGCGCGCCGCGATAGCCGCTCATCGTGCAAATGCCCATCTTGGACATGATCTTCAAGAGCCCGTCGTCAACCGACTTCCGGTAATTGCGCCACGCCTTCAGCGGGTCCATCGGTTCCCGGCGGTCGTTTTCCGCAATGTGACGGATGGTCTCCAAAGCCAGGTAGGGATAGATGAACCCCACGCCATGCCCAAGCAGACAGGCAAAGTGGTGTATATCCCAGACTTCGCCGCTTTCCACGACTATGCTGGCTTGCATGCGCTTGCGGGCGCGGGCCAAGTGCTGGTGCACCGCCGAGGCGGCCAGCAGGATGGGCATAGGCGCATGCTCGTCGTCCACGTTGAGATCGCTCAGAATGAGCACCGTGTGGCCTTCATCCACGCTCTCTTCCGCCAGCGTGCAGAGCCGGTTGAGCGCTTCCTCCATGCCGGCGTGCCCTTCGTTCACCCGGAAGAGAGTCGAAAGGGTAACGGACGTGAAGGCGGAATCGAATTGGTGCACCAGGTCTCTGAATTGCCCATGATCGAGCAAGGGGCTGTCGTATTCCAGAAGATGGGCGTGCTCAGGCGACTCTTCCAGGATGTTGCCCCGGCCGCCAATGTAGCTCTTAAGCGACATGACCAGCGATTCCCGCAAGGAGTCGATGGGAGGATTGGTCACCTGGGCGAAGCGCTGCTTGAAGAAGTTGAAGAAGGAGCGCGGTTGGGACGAAAGGGCCGCCAGGGGAATGTCGTTGCCCATGGACCACACCGCGTCCTTGCCTTCTTTGCCCATGGCGTCCAGCACCATACGCAATTCCTCATTGCCGTAGCCAAAGACGCGGTGCAGCGCTCCGAGATTGGACTCGTCGAACCCCAGGCTGTCCGCCAGTTTCGGTTCGCTATGCGCCGCTCGCATACGGCGCTCCTTTAGCCAGGTCCGGTAAGGCGCCCGCTTGGCGAGCCGGTGCTTGATGTCCCTATCGGTCAGGAAGCGGTGGTTGACCGTATCGACCGCCACCATCTCACCGGGACCCAGTCTCCCTTTCTCGACAACGTCTTCATCGGGAATGAGCGATGTACTCGCTTCCGAAGCCACGACGACCAAGCCGGAGCGCGTAATCTTGTAGCGAGCCGGACGCAGGCCTATGCGGTCCAGGGACGCGGCGGCAATGCGGCCGTCGGTAAAGGCAAGGGCGGCGGGACCTTCCCAAGGTTCAACGACACCCGCATTGTACGCATGGAACGCGCGGAGGTCCGGGTCCATGTCCTCGTAGCTTTCCCAGGCTTGGGGCATCAACATGGCCATGGTGTGCAAGACATCCCGCCCCGAGAGATACAGGAGTTCAGCCACATTGTCGAGAGACGCGGAATCGCTGCCTTCCGGTTCGATAAACGGGATGCCGGCGCTCACGCGTTCGTCCCAAGCCGCGGCAATCATGCTGTGCTCGCGGGCGCGGGTCCAGTTTCGGTTGCCCCAAAGGGTGTTGATTTCGCCATTGTGAGCCAGCAGGCGGAAAGGCTGAGCCAAGTGCCAGGTGGGAAACGTGTTGCTGCTGTAGCGCTGATGGAACAGGGCGAGGCCCGTCGCGTAGTCCGGGTCTTTCAAGTCCAGATAGAATTCGGCGAGTTGGGCCGCGATGATGAGGGCCTTATAGATGACCGTGCGGTGGGAGAATGATGGCAGGTACAACTCGTCAATGCCCGCGCGGCTGGCCGCGCCTTGCATCGCCCGTCTGGCTATGTAGAGCGCTCGCTCGAACGCTAAGTCATCCAGGCCGGCCGGGCGCGCCACGAACACTTGCCGGATGTCCGGCGCATTCTGCGCCGCAATCGCTCCCAGTGCGGCGGTGTCCACCGGCACCGGCCGCCACATGAGCAGCGAAATGCCCTGCTCGTCCAGTACGCGATTGACAATCTCTATGGCTTGGTGGTGGCTGGCGCTGTGGGCTTGAGGGAGAAAGACCATGCCAACGCCCACGTCCGTGGGGTCTACGCCCTCGATGCCGTTTGCCCGTAACTCCCGGGCCACGAGACCCAAGGGAATCTGCGTCAAGATGCCCGCGCCGTCACCGGTCTTGCCGTCCGCGGAAAACGCGCCGCGATGGCTGAGGCCTACCACAGCCTGGATGGCAGTGCGCAGTACCTCGTGGTCTTGCGCACCATCGATATTGGCCACGAAGCCGACACCGCACGAGTCAAATTCGAACTCAGGGCGATGGAGACCGACAAATCGGGGCGATAGCACGTGGTTAGGAGATTCCGGCTCAGTCGCGTTTTGCATTGACACTTCTCATCCGGGCATTCTGCTTAGTTGTCTGGTGGCGCTCTCGTTGGCTGCCACGATTTGGTATATGTTCGGCCCTTAAAAGTTGAAATGAGGGACTCCGATTACGGAGTTCCTCAGATAGCGCCGCGCGGAATTCGACCCACACAACGCAGGCTCGAATCATCATAGCGTAGAGCTTCTTGGTCGTCAAGCAATTGTAGGCTGGGGACTAGCAGATTCAGACTTGAAGCCCTTGCTGGGCTATACCTCATGTCGCTGGGCTACATCTCATGTCATGTCGCTGGGCTAGATCTCATGTCATTTGTATGTTGTAGAAGGCGGGGAGACGGGGGAGGGTGAAGGGTGTATCGAATGTCATTCCGAACGGAGCGCAGCGCAGAGAGGAATCTAAGGAGCCGCGCCAAGCGGGCGGCACGTTGCGCGGGCGCTAGATTCCTCGCAGTGCTCGGAATGACAAAAGACAGGGAACGCACAGCCATGCCACGCCGAACGCAGCCCACGCCACGCCGAACGCAGCACGCGCCCACGCCAAACAGAACGCAGCGCGCGCCCACGCCAAATCGAACGCAGCACCCCCTATGCCATTCCGAACGGCAATCAATGTCATTCCGAGCGTAGCGTCGAACAGGGCTCGCGGAATCCAGGGCCAGCACGAAGGTTGGCCTGCTTAGGGCTACGTGCCCGAGTGCGGAGCAGATGGATTCCCGTTTTCACGGGAATGACAGAATGGGTCGCTGGCTATTCTCATATAGCGGCGGCTGTGTTCTCCAAAGAGGCTCGCACGATCCGGATCCCCGCACTAATATCCTCTTAGTTACAAACTAGAGAGTAGTTTGTTTGCTCTCCTACCTTGCCGAGGCACACTCATGACAGTCCGCGAACTCTACGAAGCCGCCATAGAACTTGGCATTGCCCTGGATCCCCGCGGTCAAGAGACTCTCGACGCGGAACTCGCCCGCCGGAAGCAGGAGTATGAGGCATTGCCGGAGTGGAAGAAGCCGTATTTCGACCACGAGCGCTTACGTAACCCCTACGGCGACGTGCGCATCGTCAACGGCCCGGAAGATGCTGAAGTCTATACCGCCCTCGCGGGCATCAACATCGGCACTGACGAATTCCTCATCGCCGACCGGCTCAAGGATAAAGGCGTCCCTCTCGATGCCATCATTGCCCATCACACCAGCGGCACCGGCATCGGCCGCTCACATATCGACGACATCACGCTCATCAACATCGACATCTTCGTGCGCGAGGGCGTGCCGCGCAAGGAAGCGGAGAAAGTACTCCTGCCTTGGATTGACGAATGGCGCAACGGCTACGACGACATGCCGCATCGCATGGGACCCGACATGGCGCGCATGTTCGAGATTCCCTTTGTGCAAATCCATACCCCACAAGACCTTTATATCGGCCTGGGCATTCGACAGGTATTCGATGAATTCAAGCCGCAAACACTTGCCGACGCCGAAGAGGCGCTCATGACCATTCCTGAATTTCAAGGCGCTGCCCGACACGGCGCGTTCTCACTCATCATGGCCGGCGAACCGGATACGCCGTTGGGACACTACCTAATTCAGGATGCAGGCGGCTGGCTGTGGCCGCCGGAAGCGCAGCCGCTGTTCGCCAAAGCCGGCGTCAATACCGTGCTGCAGATTGGGGCAAGTGCGGCGGTGGCAGAGGCAGCCAAGGAAGTTGGGGTTTCGGTGGTGCGTTTGCCCCACGCCGCCGCGGACAATCTGGGCATCAATCTCTTCTACGACGAAGTTGAACGCCGTTTCGGCCCGTTCAATATCATTCCCTGCAACTACTTTGAGCGCATCAGGCACTACTAGCGACATGAAACTGCGTGTAGAGCGATAGACAGCAAAGGAGCAAGGCCGTGCGCCGCGTTGAACTCTCCGGTTCTCCCTACGAGATGGGCTTGCAGCACGGGACAGCCTGCGCCGAAGCGGTCAATGCCGCCATCGCAAAGGTAGTATATGGGTCTACCGTAGACGCCGCACACCGCAAGCGCGTAGTTCGTCAGATGGAACGCAACGTAGACAGAGTCTTCCCGGAAGCCCTTGTGGAAATGCAGGGCATCGCCGACGGCGCGGGTCTTAGACGCGACGACATCCTGGCCTACGCATCGTGCATGGAAGTCGGCCGCTCCGCAGTCGGTTGCACGAATGTGGCGTTGCGCACCGCCGAGCACAGCGTCGTGCATTACAAGTCCAATGACGTGGGCAAGGACTCAATCGGCTCGTACATCTTCTGGGACATTAAGCCTGACAAAGGCCATCCCTTCATCTGCGTCTCCGGGCCGGGCGCACCGTGGATGGGACCCGGCGTCAACGACACGGGCCTGACATTCGGCGGCAGCAGCATCATGAATACCGACCAGGACTGGGAAGACGGCATCCCCACCAATCTCCTCCAACGCTACCTCTTGCAGTACTGCACCGACGTAGAAGAAGGGATTGCGCTCTGCGGGAGCACGCCGGTCATGAATCACGGCATGAATATCATGCTTACCGATCCGGCGGAAAACGCGGTAGTGGTGGAGCGATCTGCCACGCGCATGGCAGTGCGGCGCATGGAAGACAGCGCAATCTGGTGCGCCAACCACTACGTGACGCCGGAGATGCAGGCCGTAGACGACCGGTCGAACACTGCTTTTCGCGCGAACAGCGAGGGCCGCGCGGCGCTGCTGGCAGAACTCACGGCGGAAGCGCCGCATTCGCTGGAACAGGTAACGCGCATTGCGTGCGCCCATGCCGATCCGGTCTCAATGTGCCAGCACGGCCCGATGCACAGCGCATTCGGGCTCATAGCGATTTCCCGCGACCGCACGCTGCTCGCCAGCGACGGCTACCCTTGCCAGAACGAACTTGAAGTGTTCACCTTCGGTGCCCAAGCGGCCGCAGTTGGGAGTTGAGGAGATTCAAGTGAATCAACCAATCCTGGTTTTGTACGCCGACGATGCGCTCACGACACCCGTAAGCGCCGAAATCCTGCGCTGCGAGGGACTCCCCTGGTTGGAAACGCAAGCCGCGGCCTCATTCGACGACGCGCCGCCGGAGGTCGAACTCATCGTTGTCGCCGGCAGCGGCATGAGTGGTGAAACTGCAAAGCGCCTGGCCGCAGCGGTGGCAGGTGGCACTTCCCTGATTGCCCTGGCTCCCGATCCTGCTCTGCTGAGCGCCTTTGGCGTCACGGCGGGCGAGCAACTCTTGGATGCATGGCTCACGGTGCGGCAGCTACCCCAATGGGAACATGGCAGCCTGCCATTGCTTTGCCCCGACGACATTTCACAGCCGTTGCGCGGCGGTGAGGCCGTGGCAGAACTGCGGAATGCCGAGGGCGGCCTCTTCGGTGCGGGCATAGTGGAAGTGCGGCTCGGTGAAGGTAAGGCCTGGCTCTACGGCTACGACCTTTGCCAGGCCGTCGTCACGTTCCGTCACGGCGACGGGGACCTGCACGAGCGACCCTTGCGCGACATGGGGCCGCTGAAAGGCCCGCGTCACCTCTACAGCTTCTTCGAACTATCCGAGAAGACCACCCGCGACGTTCCCGTGGCGGACGTCCATCAAGACATATTGCGCACCCTGGTAGCTGAAGCACTGGCAGACACGCCTTTGCCGCGCCTCTGGTACTTTCCCGACGCCGCGCCGGCCCTCTGGTTCATCAAAGGCGACGGCTGCGGCGAACAAGGCGCGCCCGTGCTGGTGAACATTGTTGAGTCCTACGATGCGTTGCTCACCTTCTACCGGGCGCCGTACAGCCGCTACGAAGGCGACCTCATGAAAGAGTGGCACGCGCGCGGTCATGCCGTATCCATAGAAGTAGACTTGACGAGCATCACGCAATACACTGTGCAAGAGAACGGAGAGCAGGTGCGCTATGGCCGCACGCCGGAAGACCTGAACGCAAACTACCTTCCCGCGCTCCGCGCCAACCTGCAAGAGTCCTGGGACGTGTTTCGCCGCGAGACCGGCCTCGACGTGGAGACCATCTGCAGCCACGGCTGCCAGTGGACGGGCTACCCGCTGCTGCAAATCATGCTGGACTTCGGCTGGTACACGCCGACGCACTTTGCCTCCCACGATCCCCGCATGCGGCGCGACAAGAACTACGGCCCGTACATGATCGGCACCGGACTCTGCATGCCCTATTTCCAGCACGGCGTGGGCATTACGGATATGTGGCACATGCCTGCGCAGTGGGACGAAAGCCAGACCATCGGGCGGCACGAGGACCTGTTGGCGGGTCCCATGGCGGAGACGCCGGACCGGGTCGAGGGCATGGTGGGCCTCACGTCAGAAGAGTACGGCGTGGAACTTGCCCGCTTTGCTGAGAGCGCAGCCACGCGCTGGCACGTGATGCAGATCTCAAACTTCCACCCCGTCTATGCCGCCGGGCCGCAGGATCACGTCCGCGCCTCACGCCGCGCCCTGGAACTCGGCATGGAAGGCGCGATCGCGGCCGGTTGCCGCTTTGAAAACCAGGAGAACTACTCCAGCTTCTCCCGCGCGCGGGCGAACGTACGCTTGACCGAGAGCTATGCTCAAGACGACGTCCACTTCATCACGCTCGAATCCGGCGCGGACATTTCGGGGCTTTCCCTCATGCTGCCGGACAACGTGGCGTCCGTAATGGATAAGAGCACCGGTGCGGCGCTGCCTATTCAACAGGTGACGCTCGAAAGCCGCCGCCAGCGTGCGGTCACAATCGACTTGGCCGCTGCCTCCTCACTGCCCCTGTGCCTTACGTCAATTGCATAAGCTGTTCTGTGTAGGGACCGCAAGCGCTGCTACAGACTGTGAAGATTCAGTCACCACGCGTGCGTCTGAATCCTCGTTCACGGTGCGACTGAGTTGCGGAATCCCTCCCCTCGCTAGACCTTTTAGACTCGCAAGCAAGACTGCTGGCTTGTCCAGTCTGACATCTAATAGCGCCTGCATCACGCACTCTGTTTAGGCAGGGAGTACTTTGGAAGCGCGGAATTTTGACCGAGAATCGGCCGCCGTGGCAAAGTATAAGCGGTGTGATTCGGATGAAGATAGTGACAGCGTGGCGAACAACAGTGGCATTGAGGTGAACTCGCAATAGTGGCTGTGCAGACTAAGAACGTGGAGCGGTTGCACCGATGACGTTCAAGGCGTCGGTCAAGGGGTTCTTTGGTGAAAAGTTGGTGCAAGTGGGGGCGGCGCTGACTTTGCCAGCTTCTGAGTACCGGCGGTACCACAACGTAACGCTGCCGACCGCTGGCGGGACGACGCAGATCGACCATGTTCTTGTGTCAACGTTCGGAGTATTCGTGGTAGAAACCAAGAACATGTCGGGGTGGATATTCGGCAGAGAGCAAGATCCAGAGTGGACGCAGATCTTTATGGGCGGGAAGAAGTACAAGTTTCTGAACCCTCTGCGGCAGAACTGCGGGCACGTTCGCGCGTTAGAAGTAACTGTGCGAAAAATAGGGGTGCCGAGTGGGGTAGTAAGGTCGGTTGTGGTTTTTGTGGGCAGTGCAGAGCTGAATCGAGATGTGCCGGAAAACGTGACGGTGGGATTGGGTGGGTCCCGGTACATTCGCTCGTTCAAGGCTCACGTACTGTCAGAAGCTAAGGTAGCGGCAATCTGTGAGTTGATCGAGACTCAGCGCTTGAAACCGACGTGGAATACCCATCGGCAGCATGTCCGGAATGTGAACCGGGGAAACGCGTCGGCGGCGCGGTCATGCCCTCACTGCGGCCATCAGTTGGTGCTGCGAACGTCGCAAAAGGGAAAGTGGGCAGGACAGCAATTCTGGGTGTGTGAGACCTATCCTACGTGTCGAATGATTGAAAGGTATGAGTAACTACGCTGTAACTTGAACGGCAGCCTAGCAGATATTTCATCTCTAGGACAGGTTCTGAGTCCGCACCAAGAACCCCTCTTCCTGTGAGGAGAGCCAAGGGGCCGGGCGCGTCGGCGTGTTACTAACGTCATTTGCCGCTGCACCACATCGCGAAAAATGGCCTTCCGTCTGGTAGAGCGGCATAGAGCTGCCCTTCCGTACCGCGCGTCCCTGGTGGAGCGCGCAGATGCGCTGCGCCTTGCCAATGGTAGAAAGCCGCTGGGCGATGACGAATGGGTTGGCGGCGAGGCGAGTCTAGCCGGGCAACCCGCCGCCGCAAACGGCAGATTTAGCCGAAGACTGCGGGATCAGACCGCCATCTTGCCGGTCCTAGAGCATGGTTGACGGTCTCTTGCCCATGGCCTAATATGTAGACTGCGATCAAGGATGATCGTCCCAGCTGTCAACAATGAGGCTAGATGCAGATTGCCAAAGGAGGTCACTGCAGTCACGTTACCCTCGTGAATGTGCCGATGGCGGCCCTGTGACCAGATCTGAAATAGGTCGCGGAGTGCTTGCCAGCAAGGCGTTGCGAGAAACGGGTGCATGGCGGGAGATCAATGCAGGCCGGCTGGGCTAGAGATACGCGTTTCTGCGCTATCGTTGAAGGGATACTGCCATGAACGAAGAAAATCAAAGACCGGGCGAAGATTCCGCAGCTACCACGGTGGAGCCCGCAGGCGGCGAAATGACTGAGGACGAACTGTCTGAGGCCGTGGGTGGCGCCGGTTCGAATGAGGAACAGGCTCCGGAGAGTGGCGGCGAGAGGCCCGACCGAGGCTGGTGGACCGATCCAAATGCTTAGCGAGTCCTCGTAACGCCGGCGCGCATGCTTACCAAAGACTGCATGTGCGCTGGCGTTTTCATGTTCTGCGTGGGGCCTTTGCAGGTGACTCCTCGTCCGGCTCGTCTCTCTTTCCCGCTGTCCCGCGGCATCGCGCCGGTCCGAGCCGACCGGGCCGGCAATTGCTCCCTCCCCCCCTCTGGCCAGTCCCCACGAACACACGCTATCCCACCCAAGTAGCGCCGGTCGCGCCGCCGCCATGGGATGCTTTGCCTGTTTTGGGGCGCAGGCGGCTAGCGCGCCGAAGAGCAAATTAATGAGGTACCGGCCCGGCTGCGGCCCAACCGCCGCTCCGCGCAACGCTTCAGAGACGCCATGGCATGAATCGTCGTAGTCTTCCACGCCGTAGAGTAACGCCTGAAGCCAGATTTGTCCCTCAGATTCCGAGCCATCCGCCTGCCGCTTAACGCGACGTCTTGATCGCAGCGCCGCGCCCGGTCAAGCGTTTCCTCACTGTTAGCATTACGGTAGAATGTGCTTCGACACCTCAGGGTCTCAACCGAAAGACACCTGGAGAAGCCCAATTGGCCAACAACCGGCGCCTATATCGCGAGGAAGCCTTTGCCCGGCGGGGAAAGACCGAGCCGCTCAACGGCTTGCTGCGGGTGACGGCGCCGCACCAATGGGCGCTCTTGGCCCTTCTTGGTGTAGCCGTGTTGGGCCTGGCCGCTTGGGCGTTCTTTGGCAGCGTGGAGCAAAGCGTTTCTGCCCGCTGTGTTCTGGTCCACCCGGGCGACCGCTTCACGGTATTAGCCGAGTCTTCCGGCAACGTGGTGGAACTCTTGTCCGACGTTGGCGCTCGCATCGAGGCGGGCCAACCTATCGCCCGCATTAGGACGCCAAGTCTCAGCCGCGAAATCGCGCTGGCGCGTTCGCGAGTGGACGCCTACCAAGACAAAGAGCCGAAGATGACCGATGCCCTGGACGCCGCGCGCCAAGACCTCATCGAACTGGAAGCGCTGGAAGCGGCAGGTGAATTCATTGCCTCGCCGTTCGCGGGTGTAATCACTTCCTATGACTTGTCGATAGGGCAAGTAGTCGAGGCCGGCTCTGTGGTCGCCAGCGTGCGGGCGGGCCCCGCCGATGAACTCGAGGCGCTGGCCATGCTGGCGCCGGACAGGGCGGCGCCCGTCGCCGCGGGCATGGAGGCACAGGTCATGGCCGCCGGCCGGAATCCCCGCGCCGCGCGGGCGGCGCCGGCGGAGGTGAGCTTTGTTTCCCCGCGCCCGGTCTCGCCTCCTGCCTGGTTTTCCGCCTTGGGCGTACCGGCGCCTTCGCAGAGCCACATGGTCCGGCTCGCCTTGCGCGAGCCGCCTCCAGCGCTGGCCGACGGTGATCTCTGCGAGATGAGGATTGTCTTGCGCAGGACCTCGCTTGTGGGCCTATTGCTGTCTGCCAACACCAACTGAAGCGACAACTATTGATGGCAGCACGAACCGCGAGCGCCACCGCTAGGAAACGACTGCGCACACCGCACTTTCCCCAGCTCGAGACGTCGGAATGCGGCGCCGCGTGTCTGGGCATCGTGCTCGCTCACTATGGCCGCTGGGTCTCGATGCAGGAACTGCGCGACGCGTGCGGCGTCAGCCGTGACGGCAGCAGCGCCGCAGACCTTGTCAAGGCCGGCAAACGCTACGACCTCAAGTTGACCGGCTGGCGCAAGCAGATCAGCGAGTTGGGCGACGTGCCGCTGCCCGCCATCCTCTTCTGGGAATTCAACCACTTCTTGGTATTGGAAGGATTCTCGCGCGGTCGGTACCACCTGAACGATCCGGCCAACGGTCGCCGCAGCGTAAGCGCCGACACTTTCGACCAAGCATTCACCGGCATCGTGCTTACGGCAAAACCGGGACCTGAATTCCAGCAAGGCGGTTCAGCACCCGGAGTCTTACCCCGGCTTTGGTCGTGGTGGCGCGACGCCAAGACGCCGCTGGCATACATCGCAGTGTGCGGGCTGTTGCTCGCCCTGCCCGGTCTCTCGCTACCGGTACTCCTCTCGCTCTTCGTGGACTTCGTCCTGAACGGCGCACAAGAGTCCTGGGGGCCCGCCCTCGTGGGCGCAGCCGTGTTTACGGGCATCCTGGTCTACCTTCTCACGTGGCTGCAACAGCGCGCGCTCCGCCGACTGGCGGTGCGTCTAGCGGTCGTGCACGCCGAACGCATGCTCTCCTGCCTCTTTCGGCTGCCAATTGACTACTTTTCTCACCGTTTTGCCGGTGACTTGGCTTCCCGCGTGCAATTGGTCAGCGAAATCGCCGGCGGGCCTGCCCGGCACTTCATTGCCATCATGATCGAACTCGTCATGAGCGCCCTATTCCTGGCGTTGATGGTGTTCTTCGACCCGCTGCTGGCTGCGGTGGTCGCCGCCTTGGGCCTGGCAAGCACTCTCCTTATGCGTTTTGCCAGCCGCCTGCGCAGCGACGGCAACCGCCAGTTGCGCCGCGAACAAGCCCTACTCTACGGCACCGGCTCCTCGGCGCTGCGCAACCTGGAGAACCTGCGAGCCACCGGTGCGGAAGACGACTTCTTTGCGCGCTGGACCGGCTATCAAGCGCGGGAGCTTGTCGCCCGCCAGCGGTTTGCCGAGTTGGGCTATGTCATCGCCGCCTTGCCGCGCCTGTTTCTCGTGCTGGTCAGCATAGCCGTTTTGGGACTGGGGGGCTGGCAGGTCATTGCGGGTGAGATGACTATCGGCACGCTCATGGGCTTCTACCTGCTCGCCGGCAATTTTCTCCAACCCATCGGCCGGTTCGTGCAGTTCGCCGACGCCTACGAAATCCTGGAAGCAGACTTTCAGCGCATCGACGACGTGCTCCAGGCCGATTCCAGTCCGGAACTGGACGGCGCGGACAACTCTAACGGCGCCAAGCTGGCCACGCTCGGCGGCCGGTTGCGCCTTGCCGGGCGCATCGAATTGCGCGACGTCACGTTTGGCTACCATCGCAACCGGCCTCCACTCATCGAAAATGTCAGCCTCGTCATCGAGCCCGGCCAACGAGTGGCGCTGGTGGGCCCCACCGGTTCGGGAAAGACGACTCTGCTCAAGCTGGTCAGCGGCGAGTACACGCCGTGGTCGGGGGAAATCCTCTTCGATGGCGTGCCCCGCGCCAGGGTGCCGCGTGAGATTATCACCCGCTCACTCTCGATCGTCGACCAGCACATCTTTCTCTTTGCGGCTTCCGTGCAGGAGAACTTGACCATGTGGGACCCAACCGCGCCGGACGCCCAAGTGGTCGCCGCGGCCCAGGACGCCCTGATCCATGGCGAAATCATGCGCCGGCCGTTGGGCTACGATTCGCGGGTGGATGAAGGTGGCAGGAACTTTAGCGGCGGCCAGCGGCAGCGCCTGGAAATTGCCCGCGCGCTGGTAGACAATCCCTCCGTGCTCCTGCTCGATGAAGCGACGAGCACGCTGGACGCCGTGAGCGAGATGCGCATCGACGACAACGTGCGGCGGCGGGGTTGCACGTGCTTGATTGTCGCCCACCGGCTCAGCGCCATCCGGGACTGCGATCTAATCATCGTCCTCGATGGCGGTCGGCACGTGCAGAGTGGAACCCATGAGGAGCTCTTCGTTCTGCGTGAGGGACTCTACCACCAGCTCATTCAGGCTCAGTGAAAGCCCGTCGCATGAATGGAACGCGCGCCTCATGAGTCCGCGAAACTTCCAGCGTCTCGGCGAACTCGCAGTTGAGCTCGGTGAAGCTACGCCGCTTGCGGCCAACCGGCCGCTTGCCTTGGACAATCCTCAGGTGGCGTGGTTTGTCGAGCGCGGCGCCGTGGACGTGTTCCTGTTCGAATACCAAGACGGCGAGCCAAGCTCCAACGCGCAGCACGTGCTGCGCGCGGAAACTGGGCGTCTGGCTTTTGGCATTGGCTCGTGCGGCCAAATGGCAGTAGTCGCCAAAGGCACGCCGGACTGTGTGCTCCGTCGCCTGCGCTTGGCAGAAGTCTATCAATTCGAAGTCGGCGAGCAACTGGCGGGTCACGTCGACGCCTGGATTGCGGACTTTGCGGCAGCGGTGGCGCTGCAAATCGAGCCACGCCCGCGCCCGAACGTGCTGCTCGATCCAAGAGAACCGGCGGCAGCCCTGGACGCCGCAGCCGGTAGCGTCATCTCGGCGCGGGCCGGTGGTGTCGTATGGGCAGCGGTGGGCGAAGCGGACGCGGCGTACTTGGGCACCGAGGAACTAGAAGAGACCGGGTCAGGCCTCTTTCCGCTTACGGCGGACACTTGGCTCACGCTGCAGACTCCCGCCCAAGTAACTGGCGCCCTGACAGGCGAACTGTACGCGCGAGGAGCGCTCTCTACTGCGCTGGGAGAGTTTCATAGGCTTGCCCTGGGCGCCGAGCAGGTCAAGCGCCAGTTGCTGCTCGCCGACGAAGCCAACGTACAGACCGCGCGTACGGCACATCGCCACCGGGATAGGGAACAAGCGAGGCTGAGTTTGTTCGGCCTCCTGGACACCCCTCACGCAACCTCGGCTCATGGCGGTTCCGCGCTGTTGGCGGCGCTGGAAGTCGTCGGCCGCTGGGAAGGAATAGCGTTCCAACCGCCGGCGAGAAGGCGCGGAAACCAGGCCGGTGACTTCGCGCTAGAGGAGGTCGTCATCGCGTCAGGTGTGCGCTGCCGCAAAGTTCGGCTCTCCGCTGATGAGCGATGGTGGCGTGGCGATAGTGGCGCTATGTTGGGCTTTCGCGGCGAGGACTGCGCGCCGGTGGCCCTGCTGCCCGGCTTGGCGGGGCGCTATCGGGCGATTGACCCCGTTTCCGGCCGGTCTGAGCGCCTCGATGCGGCCGGAGCGGCCGACATTCAGCAGGACGCGTGGAGTTTCTACCGAACCTTGCCGGCCGACCGGCCGGTGGGGACGAGAGACATTATCAATCTTGCCGCCAAGAATATGCTCGCTGACGTCGGCCAGTGTGCCGCCGCCGGTCTGCTCGCCTGTCTCCTGCTGCTCGCCCCCGCCGTGGCAATCGGGGTCCTAGTAGACTGGGTGATACCCGCCGCGGCACGAAACATGCTGGACCAAACGGTGATGGTATTGGCCGCGCTCGCCATCCTGGGCATGGCGCTGCAGTTATTGCGCGGCGCGGCCATGATGCGGTTTGAGGGTAGGACCACCGCGCGCATCGGCGCGGCGCTATGGGACCGCCTCTTGGCGCTGCCGCCGAGCTTCTTTCGCCGCTTCACGGCGGGCGACCTTGCCGTGCGCATGTCCGCGTTTCAGGTCTTGCGCGACCGGGTTTCCGGCGTCGTCGCGAACGCCCTGATCACGTTTGTGTTCTTGCTGCCGATGCTGGCCGTCCTCTTTCTGTACGACGCCGCCCTGGCGTGGCTTACGCTGAGCACCGGCATCGTCTCGTTCGTCGTTGCGTTAGTATTCGGTCTCCTGCAAATCGGTCCGCAGCGCCGTTTCTACAAGGCTTCACGCCGGCTGGCGGGGGAACTACTACAGTTCATCAACGGCATGGGCAAGCTACGTTCCACGGGAGCGGAAGCGTCTGCGTTTGCCGCGTGGGCCCGGGGCTACCGCGAACAACAGCTCGCGCAACTGCACATTGGCCGGCTCAACGAACACCTGGTTGCGTTCAGCGCGGCTATGCCGGCCTTCGTCGGCGCGGCGCTCTTCGCCGCGGCACTCTGGCAAGGTCCGGATGAACTCAGCCTCGGCAGTTTTCTCGTCGTCTTTGCTGTTGCCATCGCCTTCAACGCGTCCGTGATCGGTCTGGGTCATTCGTTTGAGATCATCGCCTCGGTCTTGCCCGGATACGAGCAATTGCGGCCAGTTCTCGCCGCAGTGCCGGACAGCCGACCAGGGATGGCCGCCCCGGCGCAACTCAGCGGCGACGTGCGGTTCGACCAGGTTAGCTTTCACTATGCGCAAGACGGGCCGCGCATCCTGGACGACGTGTCTATCCATGCCCGTCCCGGCGAATTTATCGCCATCGTGGGCGAGTCCGGCGCCGGCAAGAGCACGTTGCTGCGCCTGGCGCTGGGACTAGAGGAACCTGCCGCGGGCGGAGTTTACTTCGATGGGCGCGACCTCTCTCACCTCAACCGACGGGCGGTGCGACGCCAAATCGGTGTCGTGATGCAGGATGACGGCTTGCAGCCAGGCAACCTGCTAGACAACATTATCGGCATGAGCGACGATCTCACCATCGAGCAAGCTTGGCGCGCTGCCAAACTCGCCGCGGTGGGTGAGGACATTGCCGCAATGCCCATGCAGATGTTCACCGCCGTGGGCGACAGTCAAGCCACGTTTTCGGGAGGGCAAGTCCAGCGCATCCGCATTGCCGCGGCCCTCGTGCGCAACCCGCGCATCGTGTTGCTCGATGAAGCCACCAGTTGGCTCGATGCGAAGAGCCAGGCGCAGGTCATGCGCGGCATCGAGAGCCTCGCCGCCACCCGCATCGTCATCGCCCACCGTCTCTCCACAATCCGCAAGGCGGACCGCATTTACGTGCTCCAACACGGACGCGTGGTGCAGGAAGGAACGTTCATCCAGCTCTATCAAAACCAGGGCGTGTTCCGCGACCTGGTGCAACGCCAGATGACCTGAGCTCTCATCAAGTCGGACCTGTCTTGCAACCGCTGCGCTAGCGATGCGTGCGCTAGCTTGCAGGCCGGCTGAGGACGAAGATGATGAAATTCGGCACGCGAAATTCGTCGGCCAAATCGGGATCGGCGGCGAGCTGGGCAGCCGAGGGAGTCGGCTCGCGCAAACCCTCGAGGACGAAACCGGCGTCCAGGAATGCCGACACGTGGGTGGATAGCGACCGGTGCATGTTGACGAATGTCTCGCCCCACCATTCGAATTCCCGCGGCCCTTCATCGGTGTACGTGTCAAGGGCGTAGAAGAGCTTCGTGTTGCCCTGCCGGATCCAGCCGTACGGCACGGCTGTGCGCATGGGGTGGACGTTGCAGACGACAAAACGCCCGCCGGGGCGCAGGACGCGGTAAGCCGCTTCTAAGGACTGGTGGAACTCGAGCAAGTCCACCAGCACAATATACGAGACTGCCAAGTCAAACTGCGCATCCCCGAGGCTCGTCAGGTCTTCCGCATTCCCCTCGAGATACGTCTCACGTTCGCCTGCCAGCGACCGTGCCCGCGCAAGCAACGCCGGGGTGAGGTCAACGCCCGTTGCCTCCGCGCCAAGTCCCGCTAAGAGACGGCAGAATCGGCCTTCGCCGCAGCCAATATCTACCACATGGCGACCTGCCACGTCGCCCAAGGCGTCGAGCATCCACGCATCGAGCAGGCCGGTGCGCAGCGCTTGGTCTTCCTGAATCCAGTCCTGGGCGTGTCTATTCCACTGCGCCCGCAGATGCTGTTCGAGATTCATAGGTGGATCTTACTGCCAAGTGTGCGACGGCCGCGGATCGGTATGTTGGGCTACCCAATCGCATCGCCGCTGGCTTCCAGCTTCGCCACAGACCGAAACCGTGACTCAAAGCGCGCGAAGGACGCGTAGAAGATGATGTGGGCCGCCGGACTGACCGCAAACGTCAGACCTGCGAGAATTCCGGCCTATACTGGGCCCTACCGCTCATTCCCCGCATTGCTTCATCGGCAAGAATCAGCATCATGAATGCCGCATCGGGGACGTCCCAGTCGCAGTCAACCCCAAACCGGCTCGCCGGACCAAAACCTAATCTGCCGTAGAATTCCGGATACCCGAGCACCACGACGAATGGACAGCCCTGCTCCCGCAGCATCGCGACGCCTCGCCTGACCAGCGCCGTGCCGATGCCTTGCCCTTGGTATGCTTGCAACACGGCCATAGGACCGAGGGCTGCGCCCTTAACTGTTCGTTCTTGACACGAGACGGTGGCGGGACTGAAGAGGATATGCCCTACGACCTTGCCATCGCGGACCGCCACCAACTCCAGAAGCTCACGGCACCGCTCTCTCAGACGCTCAACCAAGTCACCCTCATCGGGCTGACCGAAAGCCAGGAGGTTGACTTCACGAACACGGCACGTGTCGGCAGGCTGCCCAGCGCGGATTAGCGCCATTCTGCGGTCCAGAACTTGGAATCTATGTCCATTAAAGCGTGGCTCCGCGGCGAGGACTCGAACCTCGAACCAGACGGTTAACAGCCGCCTGCTCTACCATTGAGCTACCGCGGAAAGATTACGAATCTAGTGTACCAATGGGAACGGCACACGGTCAATGAAGCTCGCTGTGCGCGCCGGACCGGCTGGTGCGGCCCTTCCAACTCCCGATCAAACGGCTTCCCGCCTTGCAGCCGCGTCATCGCTTATGCGGTAAGGGCAGGCCGGCGCGCCCCGCCGCTTGGATAGCTCCACCTGCTCGCAGCAGGACTCCTATGCGGCCGATTTGTGGCCAAAGATTGCGTGTTCACGACACACTTTCTACGCGCCGGCAAAAGAGCGCATTGCAGGCAGTCGCTGCACGCGCTCGTAGTTGCCGAATCGATTGTCGAGAGCGCAGAGGTCTATTCGGCGTGTTACGGCGGAGCGCGAATCTAGAAGGGAAGCACACTGTCAAGAATTATGACAAGAAACAGGAGCCCAAGGTAGGCCAACGAATAGAGGTACATTGGCTTCGCCCCCTCGATGCCGGGCTCTCGCAAGAGCCGCCACGCAAAGTAGATGAACCCAACGCCGAGAACGACTGCGATACTCAAGTACACCGCGCTCAAGGCGCCTGTGGTGAAGAAGAGAATGGTCGCTGCGACTACAAGCAACGTGTAGAAGAGAATTTGCTTCTTCGTCTTGTCAATCCCAGCAACTACGGGCAACATGGGTATTTCTACCTTTGCGTAGTCCTCTCTGAGCATGAGCGCCAATGCCCAGAAATGTGGGGGAGTCCAAAGAAAGATTACGGAGAACAGGTAGAATGCCGGCAGCGCCAGGCTCTCCGTAACCGCCGCCCAGCCCACCAACGGCGGAATAGCTCCGGCAGCGCCGCCGATGACGATATTTTGCGGAGTCGTCCGTTTCAAGAGTCCGGTGTAGATGAAGACGTAGAAGAGGGTTGCCCCCAGCGTCAAGAGTGCGCTCAAGAGGTTTGCATATGTCAAGAGAAGAATGAAGGCAACAATGTTGAGCGCTATGCCGAACATCATCGCGTTCAGAGGTTTGATTGCGCCTCTGGCAAGCGGCCGCTTACTGGTACGGACCATTTGCTCATCGATGTCTCTGTCCATGAAGTGATTCAGCGCATTGGCGCCCCCGGAAGCGAGAGCGCCCCCGCCGAGCACAATGAGAATCAGAGTCCAGTCCGGTACGCCCTTAGCAGCGAGGAACATGCCGCCCAGAGCAGTGATGAGGAGCAAGGAGATAATCCGCGGCTTCGTCAACGCTACGTAGTTGCGAAACTGGCTGTAGTAAACTGGCAACCGCACCACCAACCCGTCAATCTCCCTATTCCTGCTGTCAGGCCTCACCGCGCGCTTCCCACCCACAGTCGCAAGCCCTGCTACGCGCTGGTCCAAGAGTGAAGAACTTTCACCAGAGTATTCCGGACACCAGCGCCGAACAAACCGGGGCAATCGTAGCTACCTGAAAGCTGACTTTCACTGCATGTGAATTGTTTCACAAAACGACAGTAGCACGTGTTTGGCTTTAGGTCAAACGGACGCTAAACCGCGACTAGTAGGTATTGACTTGAGCTGCACAGGTACGGGTGTCAACGTGAACGGCTGCTCCCCGAAATGCCCTTCTAAGGAGTGCAGCCGAAGTGTCATTCTAAGAGCGCAGCCATTGTGCCATTCTGAGGAATGCAGGCCACAGTGTCATTCTGAGGTGTGCAGCGACGAAGAATCTAGAATCGAGAGCAACTCTAGATTCCTCGCTACGCTCGGAATGACA
>JAJEAH010000069.1 GCA_022824225.1 Chloroflexota bacterium | reverse complement strand
CCGACCTGGCAGCCCTGTCTGAAGAACGCTTTGCGCAACTGGTCCAAGCCTACAACCATACCCCGCGCAAGTGCCTCGGGTACCAAACGCCAGCCGAAGTATTCATAAACCAGGTGTTGCACTTGAAATGTGAATCCACCTTCCCGCGTGCGCGGGAATGACGGAGCGTATGTCGCTGCGGTTTCTTGTGTAACGCGGGGGCTTGTCCCCCGCTTTTGGAAACGGATGCGCATAGAAGGGGAGCGGAGCATGCTCCCAGCTAGACAGGGCTCTTATGCAGACTAAAATAGGAGATTTCGCCTCATGAAAATTGCCTGCCAAGAGAACAAGGTTCCCGGAGATTCCTTTCAAAAGAAGATCGATAACCTGGAGCGGTTCGGCTTCGAGGGCGTGGAGCTGATGCACGGCCACCTGGCGGAGCGCCTGGAGGAAGTCAAGGCGGCGCTGAGCAACAGCAGCGTGCAGGCCAGCACGATTTGCACCGGCTCTGAGCACGATCTGCTGGGCGTCACCAAAGAAGACCGCGCCGCGCGCATGGAACGCTTCAAAGGGTTGCTGGCGCTGGCCGGCGAGTTGGGCCTGGTGGGTGTGATTGCCGTGCCCGTGCGAGGCCGCACACCAATATTCCCCGACCTGTCGCCGTATCAGTCGGGTACGGACCTGGAGCGGAACCTATACGTCGAGCTCTTGCGCGAAGCCGGGGAGAGCGCCGCGCGGGAGGGCACGAACATCCTGGTGGAACCCCTCAATCGCTACGAAACCCACCTGGCGAATTCGCTGGCAGACGGCGCCGCCATCTGCGCGGCGGCGGACCATCCCAACGTCAACATCATGGCGGACTTCTTTCACATGAGCATTGAGGAAGCGGACATCGCGGCGAGCATTCGCGGCGCGGCGCAATACGTCAAACACGTCCACCTGGCCGACAGCAACCGCACCCAACCCGGCACCGGCCACACGGAGTTCAACTCCGGCTTTGCCGCGCTGCAGGAAATCGGCTTTGACGGCTTCATGGCGCTGGAGTGCGGCATCACCGGCGATCCGGAGGAGTCTCTGCCCGCCACGGCGGCCTATCTCAAGAGTTGTATGGTATAGCGCACTGACTATGCGAGGAGGGCTGCAATGCGAGTAGGGTTTGGTCAATTCCGCGAGCCGTCGCCGGAGTACTTGCAGTTTGCCGCGCAGTACGGCGCGACGGACGTGCTCTTGAATACGGCAAATCTGCCCGGCGAAAATGGGCGCTGGGAGCTCGACGACCTCGTCAAGCTCCGCGAGACCATCGAAGGGTACGGCCTCACGCTCTCAGCGCTGGAAAACGTGCCGGTCGAATTCTACGACCACGTCATGCTGGGCGGTCCGCGCCGGGACGAGCAGATCGAGAACATGGTTGCCACCATCCGCAACATGGCGCGGGCGGGCATACCCATCTTCGGCTACCACTGGATGCCGTCCCAGGTGTGGCGGACGACGCCCGCCACCATTCGCTGCGGGGCCGTGGCCACGGCGTTCGACTACGCGGAAGCCGCGGAGAGGCCGCTCTCCCACGGCCGCGACTACACTGAAGAGGAAGTTTGGGAGAACCTGGAGTACTGGATCAGGCTCATCACGCCCATTGCCGAGGAAGAGGGCATCCGCCTGGGCATCCACCCGTGCGACCCGCCCATGGAGCGGCTCGGCGGCATTCCCCTGCTCTTCAGGAACTTCGCCTCATACAAGCGCCTCATCGAAATCTACCCGTCCGACCACAACGCCATCGAGTTTTGCCAGGGCACGTTTGCCGAGATGCAGGGCGAGGACATCTACGAGATGATCCGCTACTTCGGCGAGCGCCAGAAGATCCTCTACGTGCACTTCCGCAACGTCTCCAGCCCCGTGCCGAAGTTCCAGGAAGAGTTCATCAATACCGGCTACGTGGACATGCACAAGACGATGCAGATCTACCACGAGGTGGGGTTTGACGGCTTCTTCATCGACGACCACGTGCCCCAGACCGACGGCGATTCCGCCTGGGGCCACCGGGGCCGGGCGTTTGCAAACGGCTACATCCAGGCGCTTATCGACGTGGTGACGAAAGATGGCAACTAGCGGCTAACGGTGTTCAGGGATCAACCGGTAACTGAACCTGAAGCGGCGCCCACCACGACAGCTATCGCTGCGGAGGCGGCGTGTCGTTTTCGGACCGGTCGCGCATGAAGTAACCCTCGAGCAGCCCCTCGATGCGCGCTACACGTTGCCCCAGGTCGGACACCTGCCCCTGCAAACGCAGAACGAGGCCGCCAATGGCTACGGCCGCAATAACTACTGTTGCCAATGTTGCCAGAAACTCGACGCTCATTGCCTGCGGAATTTTTCCCTCATAGGGAAAATGTCAAAAGACGCCCAACAAGACGTGGCAAGATGAGCACCAAAAGGAGGAAAGCCCGCCTGGACAATCTTCAAACCCCGAGAATCAAGGAACTCAACAGCCGGTACAAAGTCGCTGTCGGATGAAACGACAACGCCAATGTCGTAGGCTTCTTCCCATGCCAGGCGAACCATGTCCGTTACCATAGCGGTGTCAATGCCTTTTTATTCTGTCGCAGCTATCGGCTCATCGCAATGGGGGCATTGTTCGATTGGCTTTCTACAACTTGGACACGTTGGAGTTCGTTTTGAGTGTCTTTCCTTTACCACTACCTGTATGCCTGGCTGGCGGTCTAGCCAAGTCGTCAGCCACTTCTTGAGTCGGGCATCTGTATCGCCAACTTTGTAGGAGGCATAGACAATTGTACCGTCATAGGAGAAGTCTTGCGCTCCCACAATTCTCGCGGCCTCGGAGGCGATGGCCTGAGGAAAGGCTCTCCAGTCAATCTCGAAACGTGCATTGGAATTCCCAGTAGACTCTGCCTCTCTACTATTGAAGGCAAGCTGTAGATTCCAGAAATCAATGAAAACTCTGACGCGGTCCCGTCTTTGAGGTCGGAATTGTTGTTCAGTAGCCATTGGCATATGTATGATTCAAGGGGTGCATTGGAATAATGCACCCCTTGGGGTTTAGACTATCAGCAGCTGCCCGACGTGGGTTACTGATGCCGCCGATGGATTTATATGCATCTATTATAGACTATTCGTAAAGGAATTGAGACAGATTTGAGACTGTTTTTTGCCTTTTTTTCGCATGAATTGAGCGTAAGTTTTTGCCGAATTTGACGTCGAATTGTAGCGCCAAGCCGAGTTGTTTCCAAAGTTCGCTCTCTACTGCCTACGCCTCGGGAGCCGTTCACGCCTGCCTTTCAACTTAGAATCCGTTCACATTCTAGGCTCTCGACCAGATGGAGCAAAGTACATGGAATTTGCTCACTTGTTTTGAACGTTCTAGTTTTTCTCACTTCAAGTTCATAAGGAGCAAGCATGGGTACAGAATCTATTGCCTCAGAACTGCATAAGTCCTCCCTCGTCATCGACTCCCACAACGACGCCATTGTCGCCTACATCCGGCGCAATGGAGAGAGCATCGCCGGGCCGGATGCGCCTGCCCGCGCGGAGCCGGAGAGCGCCGTGGCGTTTCTGCGGGGCACGGTTGGCGCTGACGGGCCGGAGCTGCAGGTCAATATCCCCAAGCTCCGCGCCGGCGGCATCGACGTCGTCTACTGCGCCGTGGACGTCACCCGCAACTGGGGCAACCATCTGCTCTACGCCATGGACGCCTTCGGCTGGTTCCTGGCCGAGGTGGACGCGCATGCCGACCAGATTGCCATCGCGACCACGGCGGATGAGATGGAAGCTATCGTGGCGAGCGGCCGGATCGCCGCCGTGCTCACCATCGAGAATTCCGAGGTATTGGAGCGCAGCCTGTGGGTGCTGCCGGTGCTTCACCGCCTTGGCGTGCGCTCCATGACGCTGACGTGGAGCTATCGCGCCCATGCCGCGGACGGCGCGTTCGAGAACGTCACCGGCGGTGGCCTGACCCACTTTGGACGTGACCTGGTGAAGCACATGAACGACCACGGCATGATCGTGGACATCTCCCACATCAGCGATCAGGGCTTCTGGGACGTGATGGACGTGACAAGCGCGCCCGTAATCGGCTCCCACAACGCCTGCCGCGCCCTGTGCGAGCACCCGCGCAACCTCACCGACGACCAAATCCGCGCCGTGGCCGCCAACGGCGGCGTGATCGGCGTGACGTACGTGCCCGCATTCGTGGACGCCGACCCGGCCAAGCAAACCCTCGACCGGCTGCTCGACCACTTCGACCACATCGTCCAGGTCGGCGGCACGGACTGCATCGGCCTGGGCTCGGACTTTGACGGCGGCGGCGACGTGCTGAAAGACGCTACCGTGGTGCCGCAGATCACCGAGGGCTTGCTGGCCCGGGGCTGGCAAGAGGACGATCTGCGCAAGATGCTGGGCCTAAACCACCTGCGCGTCTTTCGCCAGGTGTGCGGCTGAGATTACACACGCGCCCAAGAGGCTGTGCTAATCTGGAACTACGAGTGTGCGGCAGGTCTCGCCGGACGGCATGGAACAGGCGGGCCCCGCTGAGATCGAGTGCGCGCAGGCAGACCTCTGCCAGGGCGGCGCCGGAAGATGCGCCGCGACGTATGCGAAATGGAGGACAGAAGCAGGATGAATTTGGGACGTTTCCTCGCCGGTCTTGGGGGACAGCCGGACGACGAGGTGAAGATGCCGGACGCGGTGCGCGAAGAGGCGGCTGATGCGCTGGACGCGCGACCAACGGACCGGTCCCGGGTGCCGCCGGGCCAATGGGTGACGCGGGGCTGGCCGGTGCTTACCTACGGCTACGCTCCCAATTTCGATCCCGCCAGATGGGACTTGCGCATTCTTGGTCTGGTGGAAAACCCGCTAACCTGGGACTACGAGACCTTTATGGGCTTGCCGACGAAGAAGGTGCTCTGCGACATCCACTGCGTCACCACGTGGAGCCTGCTCGACAACGTGTTCGAGGGCGTGCCGGCCGCGTACGTGGCGGAGCAAGCCAGGATCAAACCGGAAGCAACCCACGTCATCGCCCACGCCGAACAGGGCTACACCGCCAACCTGCCGCTGGCAGACTTCCTGCGCGACGACGTGCTGCTGGCCTACAAGCACAACGGCGACAACCTCTCGGTAGACCACGGCTGGCCGCTGCGCCTCATGGTGCCCCACCTCTACTTCTGGAAAAGCGCCAAATGGCTGCGCGGCCTGGAGTTCGTGAACGCCGACGCCCCCGGCTTCTGGGAACAACGCGGCTACCACATGCGCGGCGATCCGTGGACCGAAGAACGCTACGGCTGACTCGCGGGCGCGGCAGCCCCGTCTCTCTACAATTTGTACGAGAGCGCGGAATAGGCGCCTGGGTCCGGTAGCGCGGGTTGGAAACCTGAGCGTCTCGTCTCCGGCAGCACAGGTTTGCAGCCTGCACTGCCTGCCGGCATTGCCTGGTAAATTTGGCCGCCCTCACGCCGTCACCGCACCTTGCCCAAACACCCATCCGCGTAGGGGCGGTTCGCGAGCCGCCCCTACGGCCGCAATCGGAACAACCTCGCCGGTTCCGATCAACGTGCTGTCTCGCATGGCAGGCCGTAGACGCGGCCCTGCCCCGGTAGCGCAGGTCTGTAACCTGCGTCCGTTGGGCTCAGGCGTTGGCGCGAAGAAGAACGACCGCCGCCTATCGCGTGAAAGGGCAGGGGCACGACATGTCGTGCCCCTGCGCCGAAGTTGAGGCGACGCCTCGATTCTGCCCGGTGGACCGTCCAGGCAACGACGATTCTGCGCGTTTGGTCGGCAACCATGGTCAAGCCTCGGAGAAGGGGGACAAGCGTAGTACTCAGGCGTAACAGCCCTGCCGTAAGCACCAAATCTCCGGAGGCGGGGGACAAGCCCCCGCGCTACAAGGAGCAGGCCCTGGCTAGCGCGGAAAGGGATCTGGAACAGGGACTCTCCCTGCACATTGGCAGCTATTTTGTTGCGCCCGTATTGTAGCAACCACGTGGGAGGATAACTTGGAGAATACGAGCTGCTCGACGGCGCTTTTCAAAGATCGTGATCTGACCGCGGCCCTGGATGCCATCTCGGCGGTCGGCTTTCCGCAGGTGGAACTGAACGTGCGGGAGCCGCACGTTTACGGGGCTGACGCCGAAGAGGAACGCCGTTTGCAAGCGCTCTTTGCGGGACACACCGTGAACGCGCGGACGATGCACGCGCCGTCGGGCCGCTCCATTCTGGGCGCCTTGGACGAGGAGTGGCGCCGGGAGAGCGTCGGCATTCTGGCGCCGTACGTGCGCCTGGCCGGCAGTCTCGGCCTCACCGAAGTGGTGATCCATCCTATCCCCAGTGCGGCCCTGGTGCCAGACGCCGCGGACCCTACGCTGCGCCGGCGCATGGAAGAAGGCATCCGGCGCTCGCTCGATGCCCTGCTGCCCACCATCGAGGAGACCGGCGTCCGGGTGACGCTGGAAAACTTGCCGTATCCGGACTACCCGCTGAATAACATGGGGGATTTGCGCGCGGTGATAGAGCCCTATCCCAGCGCTTCAGTGGGGCTCATCTTGGACTTTGGGCACGCCGGCAGAGTGGGGCGCGATCCGGTGGACGAGTTGCGCGCCGCCGGCGAACGCCTCTGTGGCACCCACATGCACGACATCGACTCCCGCGACGGGTTAGTGGACCACCACTCGCCCGCCTTGGACTACTTCGACTGGTCCGCAATCCGCCGCACGTTCGCCGAAATCGGCTACCACGGGCCGTGGACAATGGAGGTCTCCAAGACCAGCCGCGGCGAGAGCCTGGAAGAACTGGCCGGTGAAGTCAGCGAGTGGCTCGCCGGTTGGCTGGAACACGCGGCGTAGCATTACCCATGGCCAACCCACGCCGGTTGGCCGCCGCCGGGGCGAACACCAGTCACCCGCCCTGGCAGGACCAGACGATGGTTGTGCCGGCTTCTCGCGCCAGTGCTCGCCCCATTGACTAACCCAATTCGCCGTGCGCGTATAGGCGCTGCACTCATGGGGGTCTCGGGTCTGAGTTCTGCCCTTCCCTGTCTCCCCTATGGCCATGTCGTGAAGATCTCGGCCCTCCGCCAGGCTCGTTCCTAGGTTGTGCCGCGCCGCCACGCGTGAAGCATCTCCGCGCCGACAGTGCCTTCGAACACATGGCCTTTGTCGAACCGGTGCACGGTGAGGTTGTCCGGTTGGCCGGAGGCGGCGTAGGCGCTGCGAATGCGCTCCAAGGCGCGTTTGGCCCACTCGTGGGGGATGAGCTTGTCCTGCAGGCCCCACTCGATGACCATGGGGCGCGGGGCGATGAGCGAGAATATCTCCGGTGTGTCGCCGTAGAGCAGCAGACTGGGGATCAGTTGCGCGCCGCATTGGTGCAGGTTCTGGTAGCGCTCCTGGTACATGTTCAGGCAGCCGGAAGGTACGCAAGCCGAAATGCGCTCATCCATGGCGCTGATCAGCATGGTCATGCGCCCGCCGTAGGAGAGACCCGCCGCCGCTAGTTTATCTGCGTTTACGAATGGCAAGGACTGCAAGACATCCAGCGCGGCGTGCAAGTCGCAGAGCTGGTAGCCCACCACCGTGCGGCCCAGCAGTGTGGCGGCCATGTAGTTGCGGCAGCAGTAGTCGGGCTTGGGGTTAGGGTAGTCGGGCTGGCGTTCGCCAAAGCCCCGCAGATCGGGCGCCAGCACCACGTACCCTTGCTCGGCAAAGCGGCGGCCGAAATCGTACTGCAGGCGGGTTACCTCCGATTCCCGGTCCGGCGTGTCCGTGATGCCGACTACGCTATCCTTGCCAAACTGCCCGTGGCCGTGCAGGCAGAGAATCGCCGCCGCCGGCTTGTTAGCAGCAGCGCTCTTGGGCACGAGGAGATAGGCGGGCACCCAGACGGCTTCTTCCGTCTGATACCGGATCTTGTGCCTGGTATACGCGCCGCAGTCTACTTCCTCCACGTGTTCGATTTCCAGTGCGGCGCGCTCCGGCAAGTTGCCCAGCAGGCTGAGCACCTTAGCGCGAAACCGCTCCTGCCAATCCCGCAACTCTTCGGGCGTGGCGCCGCCAAAGAGCATGGCCGGCTCCGCTTCGTCGATGTGCTGAGAGAGGTCGTATTCAAACGCAAGCGGACGCATGGGAGAATTCCTTCCGCTATGTGAAAAAAACTGTGGCACACACGCGGCTGACGCCCCAACCGAGCCGCGAATCGGGAACGAGCGAGGGGCGGCCCTGCCGGGCGGCTGCCTGCTGCTCTTGCTCCCTGCGCACTCGCGGGCGTTACGGGTGCGCGCACGGCAATGACTTCAGCCCCGCCCGCGGGGCGGAATCCGGCACCCGTACCGGCATGTTGACAGGACACGCGCTACCCACAGCTTACCACTGGCGTACGGCGGGCACAGGTGTCGAGCCGGAAGCGATAAGCAGCGGAGAAGGGGCACGGCGGCCAGGAAAATTTCGCGTATGCGCCGGGCACCCGGGCAAGCGGCGCGGCGAGTTGGCAAAATAGCCGGAAGTAGGCGCACGTGGGCCGACGTCGTGCGGCCCATGGGGCCGATGTCGTGTGGCCATGGGGACCGGCTAAAAAGCCGCGCGGGCGTTCCCTGCCCGGGACGGGAGCGCGCTCCGGTCTGGCGCATAGCCAGCACGCCGCGCCACAGCGGTCACCGCAAAGTGAGGAGAAGAGCGAGGAGGCGTCTCACCGGCCGGCGGTATCGCAGCCAAGCCCCGTCCAAGAAGGAAGTCCCGTTAACACCAAGAAGGGGAGCGCTGGCCGGAGCGCAAACAGCCGCCGGGTCGCCGGCAAACTACCACGGGCAAACCCCATTTCACGCCGCGAGCCGGCGCAGAATTCTGAGCGTGCGCACAGCGCCTAGGACGAAGCGTTCACCGTGACGGCCTCAAGCTCCGCCTCAATTTGCTGCAGGCGTTCGCGGACGCGCAGGGAGCGTTCAGCGAACCGGTCGCGTAGCTCCGCAACCTGGCGCATGCGTCCATCCAGCACCTCAACCTGCTGCTCCAGGATCGCCAGCGCCTGCTGCAGCGAGTCGCGCTTGGTCTCCAAGTCGCCGGCGCGCCTGCTCTCCCGGCGCAGCAGCTTCAGAGATTCCATCGCCTCCACCACCTGCTTGATCTCGGCCAACGAGAATCCCAGCAGGCGTTTGAGCTGCACGATATTCTCCAGGCGGACGATGTCGGACGGCGAGTAGAGCCGGAAGCCGCCCTCCATGCGCGAGGGCGGCGCGAGCAAGCCAATCTCCTCGTAATACCGGAGCGTACGTGGTGTCAAGCCAAGCTGTTCTGCTACCTCACCGATCTGAAGATAGCGTTCCGCAGACATGATAAATCCCCAGTGTTCCCCCTGAACTAGCGCACCAGAAAAGTCCCCACTTCTATCTTAGGGGGCAGTTTCCGCTAAAGTCAACGTTCTAGGAGTCGAGTCCCCCGAGGTTGCGAAACGGCTGGGGCAGGCGCCGGAGGGTGCCATCCTCAAAGCGGGCCACCAGCGGGTCGCTGCCGTGCAGGTAGACCGGCCAGACCTTGAAGAAGTTGCCGCCGAGCAATGCCGCGTCGCCGGCGGCAATCTGGTAGACCAGCGCCCGCCGGGGTGTATCGCTGTGGTTGGGATGTGTGTAGTGCAGCAGGTTGGCGTGATGAATGGTCATGCTGCCGGCGGGCCCCACCAAATCATAGAGGTTGCCGTTGGCCACGTCGGCGGCGTAGTCGTCCGCGTTCGTGCAGCGGCCCAGGAAAGCGCCCTCGGCATCGTGATGGCTGACAGGACCTCGTTTGTGACTGCCGGGAATGGCCTGCAACGCACCGTTCCGCACAGTGGTGTCGTCCAGCAAGAAGGTCACCGCCAGCACGTCATAGTTGGTCAACGGGTGGAAGGGGTAGTCCTGGTGCCAGTCCACGGCGCCTTCGCCTTTCGCGATGGGCTTCCAGTGCACACGCGCCTGGATCAGATGAAGGTTCTCGCCGATAAGCTGCACGGCCGCCCCGATGAGGGCCGGATGGTGCGCGGCCTGCATGAACGCTGCCTGCATGAAGATTACGTCGTGGATGGCAACCGTGCGCTCGGCCCCGCCGCGGCTCAGGCGTTCCTCGTCCAGCGCGTCCGCAGCGGCTCTGACCCCGGCAAGTTCCTGCTCTGACAGCACACCGGGGAGGACCAAATACCCGTTCTCGTGATAGGAGTCGATCTGCGCATCGCTCAAGTAGGGATTGACCGCGGCCGTTCGCTCAGCCATGGCAACGACATCCTTCCGTATTCTACGTGAAATCCCGCCGGCGCTGAAGACCGCGCCCGGCAATGGTACGTTCATTCGCCACAGGTATACCACAAGCGCGGACACGCTGCTCCGCCGCCCGCACGTTCACCCGCCTCTTGCGTTCAATGATGGGGGAACTTGAACAGAGGAACCCAGCGCAAGTCTGCTGGCGGCTTGGCGCGCGTGGCGCCGGCCTTTCTTGGAGAATGCCCGTGCGAGGGCTATAATGCCACGGTGTAACGCGTACCACATGCCACTGATAGGAACACCACCATGAAGAAAGAACCCCTCCTCGGCGCGGGCATGTCCGCGCCTGCCGCGCCGTATTCCATGGCCCTGCGGGTGCAAGCCAACGAGATGCTCTATATTTCCGGTCAGGGTCCGACGGCCGGCGACGGCAGCATTGTCGGCGCGGGCGACATCGAGGCCCAGGTGCGCCAGGTTTTCGGCAACATCCAGTCGCTCCTGGCAGCCGCCGGGGCGACGTTCGATAACGTCGTCTTCATGAACATGTACGTGACCGACATTCGCTTCCGCGAGACCATTACCTTGGTGCGCAACGAAATCCTGAAACCCCCGTTCCCCGCCGCCACCATGGTGCAGATCGGCTCCCTGGCATCGACGGACTGGCTGGTGGAGATCGACGCGGTGGCAGCGCTGGACTAGGCGATTCCTCGTTTTCTGTTTGAGTGGCTGCGAGTGCGCGAACCTCGCGCACTCTACCACGCCTATTCGCCGCAGAGCAGAATGTCTTGAGCCAGGCCGTTTCTAACCTCTCTCCCAGACGCCTCACCGTATTGGCGGTCATCGCGGCGGCGTGTCTGATCTCGCTGATTGGGTTTGGCATCCGGTCCAGCTTTGGGCTGTATTTGGAGCCGATTACGACGGAGCGCGGCTGGTCGCGGGAGACCTTTGCGCTGGCGCTGGCGATCCAGAATCTGCTGTGGGGCATGGGCGTGCCGGTGGCCGGGGCGATCGCGGACCGGTACGGCACGGCCAAGGTGGTCGCGCTGGGGGCGGTGGCGTATGCGGCCGGTGTGGCCGGCATGGCGCTGGCAGACAGCGGGCTCGAGCTCTACCTGGTTGGCGGGATTCTGGTCGGCGTGGGAGTCGCGTTCAGTTCATTTTCCCTGGTGCTGGCGGCCATCGCCCGCGTCATCGGGCCGGAGCGGCGGTCGCTAGCGTTGGGGCTGGGCACCGCCGCGGGTTCCATGGGCCAGGTGCTGTTCTCGCCCATAAACCAGACCTTGATCGCCAACTACGGCTGGTTCGACTCTCTCTTGGTGATGTCAGTCGTGGCCTTGGTGCTGGTCCCGCTGGCGTTCAGCCTGCCGCGCGGCACGGCAGCCAAAGGCGAACCGGCGTCTAACCAGGGCCTGACCGCAGCCTTGGGCGAAGCACTCAGCCAGCGGAGTTACCTGCTGCTCACGGCGGGCTTCTTCGTCTGCGGCTTTCACGTCGCGTTCATCACCGCCCACTTCCCCACCTACGTCACCGACATCGGCCTATCGGCGCGGGCCGGCGCACTTGCGCTTTCGCTCGTCGGGTTGTTCAATATCTGTGGTTCCCTGCTGTCTGGGGCGTTCGGACAACGCTATCCCAAGAAGCTCGGCCTCTCCGCCATCTACGCCTTGCGGGCGTTGCTCATCTTGGCGTTCCTGTTCGCCCCGGCTAACGAGTTGACCATCTACCTCTTTGCAGCGGCGATGGGACTGCTCTGGCTGTCAACGGTGCCGTTGACCACAGGTATCGTGGCGCAGATTTTTGGGCTGCGGTTCATGGCCACGCTGTTCGGCATCGTCTTCTTCAGCCATCAGGTTGGCAGCTTTCTCGGCGTGTGGCTGGGCGGGTTGCTCTACGACCAGACCGGCTCTTATGACGCCATGTGGTGGGCGGGCGTCGGCTTCGGCATCTTCGCCGCCCTCGTCCATCTGCCGATCAACGACACGCCGCTGGCCCGGTTGCGAATGGCCCGGGCCGCGAGCTAGCCGGCGCGCCCGTGGCTTGGGCGTCTATCGGCGCTTACGCGATAGGTTCTGCGGCCAGAAGTGGTGTACGGTAAGTCCAGGCAGAATCAACCGCTCCCTCCCGAAACTCATCGACTGAGGAGAAAGCAGATGCGCGTCATCGTTCTCATAAAAGCCACTGCCGAAAGTGAAGCCGGCGTCATGCCCTCCGCCGAACTCATCGAGGCTATGGGACAATACAACCAGGAATTGGCCGCGGCCGGCATCATGCGCGGCGGGGATGGCATCAAGCCCACCTCGGCGGGCAAGCGCGTAGCCTTCGACGGAGACAGCCGCACGGTGACAGACGGGCCCTTCCCCGCCGTGAGCGAACTGGTGTCGGGCTACTGGCTGTGGGAGGTCAAGGACATGGACGAGGCCGTAGCGTGGGCCAAGCGCTGTCCCAATCCCATGCCGGGGCCGAGCGAGATCGAGATCCGGCCACTGTACGAGGCCGCTGACTTCGGTGATGCCATGACTGAGGAACAAGTGGAACAGGAAGAGCGCCTACGGGAGGAGTTGGCAGGACAATAGACCGGCGCATCCCGCTTGGTGCGCCTTACCTACGCTTCTCGATCACATACACGGCCATGGTTTGCGTCCAGATCACCACAATGCTCGCCGACCGTTGCCGAGGCCGGCCTGCCGGCACACCGGCTTCAGCGGCGGGTTGTGCGCAGAGCCGCTTGGCTGCCGGTCACACGAATTGACACGCTTGCGGCCCTGCCGCCGGCCCGCGGACCGAGGTTGCCCAGCCAGGATTCTGCTATGCCCAAACTCACCATCCACCCCGCTTGCGGCAATACCCCCAAGCACCGCGTGCTCAGAGACCTGAACATCGCTTTTGCGCAGAGCGACGTGGCGGGCATCCTGCAGCGCCTCACCGACGACGTCCGCTGGCAAATTGTCGGCCAGGCCGATTTGCGCGGTAAAGCGGCGGTCCGGGCGGCGCTGACAGCGATGCAAGACACCGTTACCATCGAGTTGGTCATCCACGCCATCATCACCCACGGCGCTGAGGGCGCGGTGAACGGGATTATCACAACCGAGCAGGGGGGAGCAGTTGCCTTCTGCGACGTGTACCGGTTCGCGTCGGCATCGAGCACGCAGATTTCGTCCATGACGTCTTACGCTATCAGCCTGAACAACGGAGACTAGACCATGCAGAAGATCGTGACCAATCTGTGGTTCGATGGTCGCGTCGAGGAAGCGCTCGACCTGTACACGTCGTGCTTTGCGGACTCACGCATCACCAACATAATGCGCTATGCGGATGCCGGTATGGGCGAGACCGGCGACATCATGACCGCCGAGTTTGCGTTGGCGGGACAAGACTTTTGCATCATCAATGGCGGCCCCCACTTCACCCATAGCCCGGCCATGTCGCTTGCGGTCACGTGTGCCGACCAAGACGAGGTGGATCGGCTCTGGGAGCGCCTGACGTCCGGCGGCGGCGAGGAGGGCCAGTGCGGCTGGCTCACCGACCGTTTTGGCGTCTCGTGGCAGATCATACCGACCGCGCTGGGCGAAATGCTGGGAAGCGACGACGCGGCGGCGGTGGAACGCGTGACCGAGGCGTTTCTGCAGATGAACAAGCTGGACATCGCGGCGCTGGAGCGGGCGTTTCGCGATGAGTGAATTGCGAATGCGTGCGGCGTTGAATAGGCCCAAGCCGGACTGCCGCGCTCCGGCGTACGTTGACGAATACCTGGCCGCGCAAGGACTGAAGCTCGATGATGAAAATTCTCAAGCCCGACCGCCGCGCGCCGCAGGAAATCGACGAACACTCGCCAGCGCACGCGCTGGAATTTGGTGATGAGTAAGCCCACGCCGGACCGCCACGCGCCGCAGGAAGTCGACGCGTACCTGGCCGCGCAGGAGCCCGCCTTCCGGGCCACGCTCGCACAGTTGCGGGCATTGATCAGAGCGGTCGCGCCCCATTGTACCGAACGTGTCAGCTACAAAATCCCCATCTTCCGCCTGCAGCAGGACTTCGTCGCCATATCGGCTGCCAAGCAGCACTGCGGCCTGCACACCATGAGCAAAGCCGTTCCCCAAGCTATGCGGGACGAACTCAAAGCCGCCGGCATCCGGACGTCCGGCGCCACACTTCATATCAAGACCGGCAGCGACCTGCCGGTGACGACCGGCAGCGACCTGCCGGTGACGCTGATCGAAAAGGCGCTGCGCGCCCGCCTCGCCGAAATGGCGGAGGACTAGCGGGACGGCGTTCAGCGGCGCCTGAAAGCCGATGCCGCGCTGAAGGGCCTCGGCGTGCGACGGTTTTGCCTAGAGGCCATCGACCGGGAACTCGCGCGAGGCGAGGCCAGCGGCGCGTTTGCCGGCAGCTTCAACATCGAGCGGCTCGTAGACCTGCATGAGGGATGCGTTTGGCGACGAAGCGCTGCCGGGAGACGGGGCTGATTTGATCCGGGAGGCGCGCGAGTCCAGGAGCAACTCTTGAACGATTGCGCTGTGGTGGATGCGAGCTTGGCGTGCAAGTGACTGGCAGGCAAACCGCGCGCAGACTAGGCGCACGCACTTCTCGCGGAGAAAGGCGCGCCGGCGCCGCACCTGCGGCAAGCTGGAAACCCGCAACACGCTGCTGGACGCAGAGAGACGCGGGCGTCATTCCGCAGTAGGGGTCAATGAGCGCCTGGATGCCCTAAAGGGCTTGCCCATCCGCACTGACGATGAACCCAGTTTTCAGTCCGCCTTTGAGTTGGCCAGAACCTATGGACTCTCCTTCTACGACGCCCTCCATCTCGAACCGGCCAAACGGGAAAGCGTAGAACTCGCTACGTTGGACGAGGCGCTCGCCAAGGCTGCCGCCGCTGCAGGGGTGGGGTTAGCGGTCGCGTGAGATTCCTTGGGGCGGAGAAGGAGCCGCCATCGCGCTGTCGGCGGCTGTGTGGTGTATGGCGAACATCCCCATTTGGATGTGTTTGTCCACTTCGTCAACAGACGGTCGTCCATGCGCAGCCTCCGCCTCGGCGACGTCGTATGGCAGCACCTGCTCCACGGTATGGCCCGCCGCCTACACAGTGACCAAGCGGACCTTAACGCCGCGAATTGCGCCGGTTCATTCCGCTATATCTGTTGGCATGGCGCCCTGCCAGCTTGCTGAACCTCGTAAGAGCGAATCGATAGCACATGGGGTGGCAACGTCCGTCATAGGGGAGGCTACTTTTCCACCTGCTCCCATAGAACTACCATCTCGGCCTCACCTGTCTTCAGTTAGCAGACCAATGACAGCCCCTTGCTGGGGTGCGATAATGCTAGTTGTGGCAGGTCTCTTCTGTGATAGGGAGGGAATCAGATGGCAAGACCCGAAAGCAGCAGCAGGCCCTGGCTGTGGATCGGTGGGGCAATCCTTGGCGCGGGTGTGCTGGTCCTGGGCGGATTCTGGGTGTACGCAATCGTGCGGGCGGAAGATATCCCGCTCCTGTTGAAGGCGGCTCTCCTCGCCGTGCCGATCGGCCTGGCCGTCTTCTTGGCCGCCGCCTTGCGAGACAGAATCATCCAGAAGAAGCAAGAGGATTTCCTGGAGGTCGACAATTGATCGTAACCACAACTGACACAGTCCCCGGAGCCGATATTGTCGAGACGTTAGGCTTGGTGCGCGGCAGCACCGTGCGCTCCCGACACATTGGGAAGGACATCATGGCAGCATTCCGCAACGTCGTCGGCGGCGAGGTGGTGGAATACACAAAACTGCTGGCAGAGGCGCGCGAAGTGTCCCTGCAGCGCATGGTCGAGAGCGCGGAGAAAATGGGAGCCAACGCCATAGTGGGTACGCGGTTCATCACCGCGGGTGTCGCACAGGGATCGGCCGAAATCGTCGCCTACGGCACGGCGGTCAAGATAGCCTGACGCGGCGCTCTAGGTTTCGTGCCAGTCAACACGCAATCTTTCAGCCCGAGCCCGTAGATGGTCCGGATGGAGCATGAGCCGGGCAGCCGCCAGAAAATACTCTACTCTCGCCCAGGGAGTTTGCGGCGTTTTCAGGCCGGCTACGCGATCCCTCGGCAACACCCTACGCGCTTCCATGGTATTCCTGACAGATGGCGGCGTGACTGCGTGGGTAGAGGAGTGCCCTTAGCTTCCCCGGGAATTCGCGTCACCTTGTTCTCTCGACCTGTATTCCCCCTCCGGCGATCCACGCTGGCTAACGGCTGACACTTAGCCCATGCGCCACCGTCGGCCCACTTATGCCGGTGACCTTCGGCTACGTGATGTATCTCACTCTGGTCCGTCTCTCCGCTTGCCTCTGGCTGTCGCCCCCCTCAGAGGACTTTGCGAAACCCCTTCCTACCTGAGCGGGAAGGTTGAAATGAGCGGACTATGGGATTGCCAGCGCACCTTCTTTAGTTGTAACCACTCTTCTGGATTCCGGCATTCGCCGGAATGACGGACGTATGCAGAGCTCTCGCTCTCAAGCCTCGGTCAGTCGACGGCAAAAACGTCCGAGTACCTCTCAGGTCAATGCGAGATGCCGATTGGTGGACTCCGCAATCTCCCTTTCTAAACGCACAAACGCGGTTTCTCAACGGTCGCGGCTACTCCACCATCGCTCAGCGTGCGGTTGGAGAGGCGCGCGTTGCTCAATCTGCCGTTGAGGGGACGGCTTTGGCCGCAGGTGATCTGTAGTGGGCCGTCGGTTGTCAGGTCGCAGTCGGCGGGCTTGAAGGGCACGGCCCCTGCTGCCGGTGCGCCGTCTACGCGCAGCCGCCGCGGACCGTCATGAGGTGACCCGGCCACGGCGTTTCGGGCTCTGCTGTTCTCTCCGGCGAACTCACGAGCAGTCCGACGCCATGGTTGCCGTTGCCCGGTGGGTAGCCATTGCCGGCTATGGATGCGGCTGAAGCGTTCTGTCCTGCCCCTACCTGTCGACTGCTTCGCGCAGCCTGAGTCTATGGCTAAAGATCGCCAGAGCGCCGAGACCCTCCCCCTTGCAGTATGACAACTCTCGCGTCAGAATGTATGCTAGTAGCGATTGAACCCCGTGGATCGTTCGTATGCATCACATAGAGGAGATGCACACATGGGCACAATATCCGTAAATCGGCTGGCGGGTCTATCCCTCATATTCGGCCCGATAATCGCCTTCGTCTTCTTTCTCCTAGAGCCCGGTGGACTACTGATTGACAGCGCCGTCGTGTCAGACGCCGTTGGCACCATTACGGCCAAGAGCTCCAACGCCTTACTGACCAACGTAACCAACACCGCGATAATCCTCGGCCTGGCGCTCATCCTTTCGGGCCTCTACGCGCTCATGCGGAACGTGACCTTGCAGGGCAACGGCAAGGCGCTTGCTCAGATGGGATTCTTCATGGTCTTCGTCGGCCTGACCGGTTGGATTCTGGCCAGCGGCATTGACTTCATTCTGGCCGATGCCCAGACCGATGACGAGATCATGGCAACCGTACCCGTCTATGCCACCGGCTCCGCTCTCCTTTACGCCGGTGGCATCACGCTCGGGTTTGGCGGCTTCATTTTCGCGTTGGGCCTCTCCACGCGAGAAGACTTCAACCGGATTATCTCCCTGTTGGCTGCCCTCGTCAGCCTGGCCGTGATGGTCTTCTTCGTGTTGGCCGTGCTCAGCAACGACAATAGCGACACCTTCATCTCCCTGGCCCGGGGTTTCTACGTGCTACTGGTTATCTGGTACGGATACCTGGGCGTCGGACTGATGAACAGACCTGACCCCGACCTGTGGCAATAGACAGAAGCTAGGACTTGCCGGCGGCCATCCTAAGGTCAAAGAACGGTGGCTGCACACGAGTAACTGCTAAAGGAAATCTCGGGCCAGGACAACTCCAGTGGCTCGAGTCCGGCGCGTGCCAATGTGAAGAGGCTCCGTCGCAGGCTGGGTGACGACGCCGGTGGCCCGCATTTATTCCTAGCAGGGCCACGCGTCGGCTACCGCCTGCCGATGAAGAAAAACCCGTAGTACAATTCTTGACCGCGGATTGTGCCTGGATTGTCTTGACCCAAGACCCTGCCCAGCCTAGAAGGGCTCGTACTCACCGGCAGATAAATGTCATTCAGTGACGGGTTTAGGTACCACCTACCGTGCACTACGCTATGGAAAAGTCACATCTGGTGGGCCTATCTTTACGATAGAATGAGCCGATTTTGAGCCTTGGCTCGGCGGGCTGTGAGCTTCGGGACCACCAAGACCGAGAGGCCGAGCATGTAAGTCGAAGTAATGCCACGCAGCGCCGGCCGGCCCGACCTCACTCTAGCGATCCCCGGAACTAAGCGCTCCAACAGGCGACAGTGCCGACCCACCTCACCCCGCAGGTGTGGTTGTCGCCGGTACTGTCGGAGGTGAACTACCCGTCCGGCGGCGTGGATTGGTCCCGATCGTCGTCGCCCCTGCTTCACTTCGCAATGGACCCAGTGCAGATTGGCGACGTTACTCATAGTCGAGTAACAATTACCCTAGACTGGGAGAATTGGACTAAGGAACTGGGTCGGGGCCAATCCGAGTCCATATGTGCGTCAAACAAAAGGGAGAAACAGGAATTGGCCGGGTAACCTGGTGCCCAAATTCCGCGCCCTTTTCACCGTGCCGTAGAATGACAGCCAGCGCCTGGATGGCGTCACCTTTGGCCACGCCATTCACCCTCGCTAATGCATCATCAAGAAAAACCTCTTGCAAGTACCCGACCATGGCACCACTCCTCATTCCCTTCCCATAACCGTGGCCGAAGTTGATGAAACGCTCGATACCTGACCTCACATATTCCCTTGTGTATCGGGCGATAGGGTTCGCAAGTCTCTTGCACTCAACTACGAACTGCTTGGAAGCGTCATTGGGGTCAGGTGCGAGAGGATCGATATAAGCCCAATAGAAATCTGGGACCTTGAACTCACGTTTGGCTCGCTCCACATCGGACGCCGCCGGCGGGTTTCTACCTTCCGGGACAACTACAGGAATGTGATCTCCGTCTTGCACGGCCTTCTGGGATACCCTAATTATGGCCCGATACAGAAGACGATTGAGGTCGTTCTCGTCAGCTGCAATGGGTCTGTCTTCTAAGTCGGCTAACGCATCCCGAAGGAGCTGTCTACAGAGCTCTTCGTGGTCATTCCAAAAGTCAATGGATGACAACTGTGGACGCTGATTCATTGCCTGTTAACCGACATTATTTGCGCAGTAGTGGCATCAGCGTCTTGCCAAGCCGCTGTGGCAGTCCACAGTCGTTGCTCGTCGCGTTTTGCGATTACAATCGCTGTATCAGTCACAATCCTGACTACACCGTATCGGAGGATTGATCGCGTCTGCGGAACGTCCCATTGAACTTCCAAGCGACGCAAGGCTGCTGACCAACTTTCCGTTTCTTCCCCCGTAGGACTGAAATGATAGTCTTGCCCAATTTCACGGGTTTCCAAGACTACGGCTACCACGCCAGTAGGAGCGTCCCGCCATACCTTCCAACTAAACTCCCCACTTCCCCTTAATCTTCGATTCCACGCTCTTACCAACACCTTCAAATACGGCCGAATCCCATCCGCCCTGCTGGAACTTAGGTCGGCCTCCGTACCTGCCGCGATGTCCAACACTGGCAGTGGCAGAGTTGCGTCAGACTCTTGGGATGCCCAGAAGTCTGCGACAAGACTCCGCTCGGCATCAGTCAATTCAAAAAGCTCCGCAATGCTGTCGTCGAGGCATTTCATCTCGAGGGGAACTGTGACTGCAAGGCCTTTCCTTCTTTGCGGGGACATATGGGATAGGTCGTCAACCACTTGTTCTATCCGCCTAATCATCTCTCCGGTGGGAGGATTCAGCCTGACAGGCAGATTAAGCACGTCACTCATGCGGACTTGGTCTCGCCACGTACCCCAAGATCCGGAAACCATGTACAGCCAGTAGCGCCCCAAAGACGATAAGAGTGTTGCCAGGATTATCTTCCCCTCCCACGAAGTTAAGTGGTCCAAGGAAATTGAATAGGTTGTGTGGCGGAAGGCGACCGGGTCGGTCTCCAATCTCGCATGTGGCCCAAACTTGGGAGAGACGCCCCACCGTACCAGCAATCGACGTCCCCTAAATAACCGCTCGTCGGGAATATACTTCACATGTGACGGAGCGGGTTCGAACCATTCTTGCCTGAGAGGCCCCCACGAATCGAATTTCGAGAGAATGGGCAGACCGTCCATGCTTTGTGGGGTAGCATGACCTTGTTGTTGTCCATGTGGTCGTTGAAAACCAAAACCCTGTGGGGTGCCTGAGACATAGTTGCTCAAACGGTCTTCGACCTCTAGTCTCGCCACTAGAGCATCATCTCGGAGAGAGCCCGCGCTGTACGTTTTCCACAGGTAGTGCCGCGCAAGCAAGGACGCCTTAGAAACCACTTGGCGGTCCAAGCGTGCTAATGCCGCGGAGCCACGTCTTCCAGGAGTTACCGATCGTGCGGTTTCATAGACTACCATCTCATTGGATAGCCGATCACCATGACAGAACCGAAGCAGCATGAAGGGTGCAACGCCTTTCGCGAAAAAGTCCTTCCTGACATTACTGAAGTTGACCACGTGGTCAAGTCTCACTTCTTGGAGCCATTGTTCGCGGAAAAGGCGGGCGGTATTGGTTGTGTTGAGCATGGCTTTTGCGCCGATCAGGAGAGCAGCCGTACCGGTGTCCTTCAGTAAATCCAACGCTCGCCACAGGAATAACTGTGAGGGGTTTCGACCTCCAATCACGCGGCCAAGCATCTTGGCCCACTCCTCAGGTCGGGTCTGTTCGCTTTCCGATATCTCAGTCCAGGGGGGGTTGCCAACTACCACATCGAAGCCCGAGACCGGCCAGGGCAATTGTCCAGTGTAGGTTAGGTCCTCCAGTTGAGTTGGAGCGTATTCCCCTTCCCTAGGAGCGAAGGCATCACCTACGACCAAGGGGGCAAATCCACAATTAGCACTACCGGAATGTATTAGCCGTGGCAGTGGTCCAGCTTCCCGTATATCCTGCGGCGATTGGTAACTCAAGAATGCCACATATAGGCTGAAAGCGGCGAGGCGAATTGCCGCCTCATCGATGTCGCAACCCGCAACACGGCTGAGCAGCAGTTCCCTAAGACGGTCGCTGGAAAGAGGCTTCCCTTCGCGCCACATCTCGTGTCTCACAATCCGGCGATATGCGTCAACGAGGAAGATCCCTGACCCGCAAGCAGGATCGCAGACCGTGGGCTTGCGGTTTAGTGCCTCCCCATTGAGCACGGCAGCCAACACGAACTCTACCAGAGCAGCTGGCGTATAGTACGTGCTAGACTTTTTTTCGCTTACCTCCTCGCGATAGAACAGCTCGTACATACTGGAAATGAGGTCAGTGGGAATGACGCTAAAGTCATAAGCCCAAAGAAACAGAGGTTGCTGGACCGCATTCACTGCTCCTTGTAGCATGTCCATCAACAGTCGGAGTTGGGCGCTAGTAACGCATTCCTGCTCTACGGTGCTGGTCACGAACAGGTCGCCGTTGAAGTCCTCGGCGAGTTGATCGAACAATCCGTAAGTAAGACTTTTGTCAGCAAGAAACTCGATAAAACGACTAGGCTTCCCAAAGTCCGGTGCCCGTCCCTCATCCAAAGTGTCGCCCAATGTGTAAGAATGCTTACTTGCAACTTCGTCAAAGTATTCGTCCGTGAGGATTTCACGATCTTCGAGATACCGTACCAGAATCGCTCGTTCGATGAGCGAATGGGCAATTGGCGGCTCAAGGTCAGCATCGGTCAATGCCTGGGTGGCTACCTGCACATCCCGTAGCAGTTGTTGGTCGGCGCGACCTGACTGCTCGGACAAATGTTGGTCTTCGAAAGCCGCTCCAGATTCCAAGCGTTCCCGGTGAAAGCCCGAGAGCTTCTCCAGGACTTCGGCCGCTTGGGTGACGACTTCCAGCGGTTTGGGAGTCACGGCGTTGGTTCCAACAGTAACCGGTGGGCTAGCCAGAGAATAGACTCTCAATTCACTCCCAACCGCTAGGAACAGACAACGCGGTCTCGCGAGACTCCAGGTGCGCCGGTAGCAATTGAAAACATCGTCTTCATCAGAGCCCGATGGGAGAGATGAAAAAACCAGGACGGGGTCATCGTTCAGAAAAAAGATCCGGTCTGCTTTCACTCGGTCTGCAAGAAGGAGCCAATCACCCAGTTCACTCCACCGGTCCGCGTCATCAGCCGACGGTGAGTCAGCAGCATCAAACAGTGTTCCTCCGACCAAATCAAGGTCGGTGTAAACACATTCGAGGAGAGGGGATGGGTTGGGCATTGTCGACATATGCGCATTGTACGCCATCTAGCAACATGCGAAAAGATGGGCTATATCACGGTTCAGGGGCTTTTGAAAGTCAGGAATCGACCAAGGCTGCCTTCTCTAACGAATTTGGGAGTACCGGGACCAGCATTGGTAGTTGGAGGTTGCCGCCCAGGCGTCCAGGGCGATGCCTACTCCTGATGACAGCCCGTTAGGGGAGCGGACACCGCTAAAATCGCCCTCAACGGAGGAGTCGTAAATCGGTACGTCATGGTGGGCCAACGTGTCCTGTATCGCAAGCTCTTGGCTGGGGATGTGGTTCCTGCCAGCCTGGAGAATCTTCCCTTGACATGCAACCTTATGGTTGCGTATAATGTGTGTGCATGCACAAAGACTTGGTCTACAAGGCGCTTGCGGACCCAACACGGCGGTTGATGCTCGACGAGCTCTGCGAGCGCAAGGAGCAGACGCTGTACGAGCTCACGGCGCGCTTGATCGTGCGGCATGAAGTCGCCATCTCCCGACAGGCCATGGCCAAGCACATTAATGTGTTGGAGCGGGCGGGGCTTGTACGCTCAGAGAAGCGTGGCAAGTATCGGATGCTTGTCTTCAACGATGAGCCGATCAGGGGTGTCATGAATCGATGGCTAAAGTAACACTATGCAAAGAAAGGGACACCGGATATGCGCATTGTACTCACCGGCGTTTTTGTAAGTGACCAGGACGAAGCCCTGAAGTTCTATACAGAAACCCTCGGCTTTGTGAAAAAGCATGACGTGCCCGCGGGGGAACACAAGTGGCTTACCGTCGTCTCGCCCGATGACCCGGATGGGACTGAGCTTCTGCTTGAACCAAATGAAAACCCGGTAGCGCAAGCTTATCAGAAAGGGCTATTCGACCAAGGCATCCCAGCGCAGTCCTTTGGCGTTACGGACATCCAGGCAGAGCATGAGAGACTGAAGTCGCTGGGCGTGACTTTCATGATGGAGCCGACAGACTTGGGCAACGTCTCTATTGCGGTCTTTGACGACACCTGCGGCAACCTGATCCAGATAATGCAGACGTAACGACGCCCGACCATGCTGCCCCGTCTGGGACGCGGGCGTGTTTCCGCGGCAGGGGTGAACGAGCGACTGGATGCCTTGAAGTCCTTGCCTATCCGCACGGACGAGGAACCCGGTTTTCAATCCGCATGTGCCTTGGCAAGAGCCCACGGGCTCTCCTTCTACGACGCCCTCTATCTGGAACTGGCTAAGAGGGAAAGCGCAGAACTCGCGACGTTGGATGAGGCCCTCGCCAAGGCTGCCGTCGCCGAAGGAGTGCGGTTAGCGGTCGCGTGAGCTTGCTTGGGGCAGAGAAGGAGCCACCGTCGGGCTAACACTCAATACGTCGAGCCGACGGTTGCCGAGAGGTCTGCAAGACGCGGCGAAGGCTGCCTTGCCATCGCGACGTCGGCGGCTATGCGGTTTGTGGCGAGCTTGCCAATCTGAAAGTGCCTGGCCAGTTCGCTACCAAACAGCCGCTGCCTCGGTACCCTTGTAGGACAAGATTTGCCCACGGCGCGGCCTGCCACCTCGACCGTGACCACGCGCGCTTTGACGCCGCGCCGCTATGGAAACAAGGCCAGTCGCGACTGTATTGCCGGGCGATTCGCCGGCTGCTACACTATTCCCAGTTTTCGCGCCTCCAAGCGCCACGCCCCCTTTACACAGAGAGACTTCCATGCAAAGAGTCCTGTTCGTCGTCACGGCGGTTGTCGCGCTGCTCGTGTTTGCAGCCTGTAGCGATTGCGATTGTCCCGACGAACCGCCGGCGACGCCCGAGGCACGTGTAATTGTCAAACCGGACGCTGACGCCCTCGAGATTCCACTCCTCAGCGAAAGCGAACTGGAAGCGTCCTTGCGCAGCTTTCCCGGTGGCGCACCGCCTGTGGTATCAGTTGAAGGCACATCGGTAAACTACTCGGGGGATATGCACCCAGAGGGCTATGACACGCTCTTGCGGCTCGCGGAGCAGGGCGGTATTTCCGAACTCGTGATCTCGTCGCTCGGTGGTGAGGTGTACTGGGGAATGAAGATCGGTGAAATCGTCTACGAAAACGGCTGGGACGTGCGCGTGCGCGGTCTGTGCTTCTCCTCTTGCGCCAACTACGTCTTCCCCGCAGGGCGAAACAAGATCATTGAGAACGGCGGGATCGTTGGCTGGCACGGTTCAACCCGTCAAAGCCAGTTCTTCGCTGAACAGCAGGGCACCAGTAGCCGCCAGCAGATCATCGACTCGCTCTTTCTTGCGCTCCAGGAAGGGGCCGGCGATCTCACGCAGGCAGAGATCAACGAGGCGATCGTGAGCAATATCGCCCTCGTCGAGACGCGCATTAGTCTGGAGGCCGCCTACTACGAGAGTATCGGCGTGGACGCCGATATCTCCGTCTACGGGTTCTTCCCCCAACACTTTGCGACCGCCGCCGCGGCGGGTGGCTGGACATTCACCCTGGCCGACATGGCAAAGTTCGGGCTGGAGGGCGTCATCTACGAGGGCAGCGACGCCTACCCTTCCGACAGGGCGCGTGCCTTGCTCAGCCTGGTGTTGATTGAAGTCGACGACCGCTGAGCGACGCCTGGACCCCGGACCCGCGCGCGCCGTGAACACCGATGGCGAAGGCGGTTGGCGTGTGAGGATACCCAGGCGCGTTGGCTGCGGTCTGCTTGAGATCCACGCTATAGGCGGCAGCCAAGAGGCGATAAATCTGGCTGGAGAGGTCGTGGAATCGGTCGCGGAGCGCCCGTTGACCGACGGAAGAAATCTGCCCACCAAGCATAGTCCGTTTTCGTCTGAACGCGCACTCGCGCGAAGTGGCGAACTCAGCTACAGCCGCGGTTTCTCAGCGATCGCGGCTACTTCGCCATCGCTCAGAGCGCGGTTGTAGAACCGCACGTCGGAGAGGCTGCCGCTGAGGGGGCCGATCTGGCCGTTGCCGATCTGCAGCGGCTCGCCGTTAGCGAGGTTGTAGTCGGAGGCGGTGAAGGTCGCGGATTCTCCAACTAGCGCACCGTCCACGTAGAGCCGCAGCGCGTTGTTGGCACGCACGGCGGTGAGGTGATGCCAGCCGTTGGGCAGGGCGTGGTCGTGGGTCACGTTTCTGCCGGCTTCCAGCGAGAGCACGTTGCCCGACGGCAGCGTGGTGCAGAAGAGGCGGCCCTGGTAGACGGCCATGGTCCAGGCGCGGCGGTAGCGCACGTCGGGCGTGGCGTCGAGATGGCCGGTGGACACCCAATCGTTCTCGCCGTCGTAGCGAAAGACCTCAGCTAAGGGCAGCGTGCCGGCGTAAAGCTTGCCGTTGTAGACCATCATGCCCATGACTTCCAGTTCCTCGCCCAGGCGGCCGCAATCCAGCCACGCGCGACCGTCTTCAGTGCGATAGACGGAACCGCTGGGCCACACGCCGGTATGGAGTTGGCCCTGGTACGACGCAAACGAATAGAGCTGGGTGGAATCCCCTGCGTTGCCGCAGAACGACCAGCGCTGGTCGCCCTCATAACGAAAGACGCCGCCCACGTCGTAGCCGGTGGCGTAGAGGCCGCCTTGGAAGACGCCCAGCACCGCCACCCGCGTGCCCGGATTGCCGCACGGCAGCCAGGTCTTGCCGCCCGCGTACTTGAACATGCCCGCCGAGTACATGGCCGAGCCGTAGAGTTCGCCAGCGTAGACCGCCAGGCCGAACACGTCCTCGGCATCGCCAAGCTGGCCGCAGTCCACCCACTCGGTACCGCCGGCGTAGCGGTAGACACTGCCGCCGGGACGCTTGTTGGGCGAGTCCGGCTGGGCCGAACCCTGGGCGCGGTAGCAACTCACGCCCGCATAGAGATCGCCGCCGTACACCGCCAGCGTGCTCACGGCGTTGCAGCCGGCGGGCGCGCCGCAGTCCTCCCACGTCGTGCCGCCCGCAAAGCGGTAAACATGGCCGGTCTCCCCCGCGCCGCCCTCGTACGTGCCCGCATACAGCGCGCCTTCGTGCACGGCCAGCGCCATGGCATAGACCGCGTTGCCGGGCCTGCCGTGATTCGTCCATTCCGGCTCGATCTTGCCGTCGTCGATGCCAAAGAAGACGTTGCGCCAGTTGCTCTGGGACGACCCCACGCCCGCCGCCGACTGGATGCCGAAGTTGAAGCCGCGCCGGGTAGCGGGGCTGTACGAGCTCATTATGTCGCCGGGCACGTCGGTGGTAACGCGGTCGGCGCGCACCCACGCCGCCAGGGAGAACTCCCCCGCTCCGAGCGCCAGGCTTTCGCTCTGCGGCACTGTGATACTTGCGCTGCGCCCGTCGAACAACGCCGCGCCCGGTCCGCCGCCCAGCGGCAGCGGCGCGGTGAACTCAAGCGCGCCCTCGCTGCGACCGTGATTGCCGTTGCCGGAGCGGTCCTCGCTATTGCCGTCCAGCTTCCAGTGCCCCACCAAGCCAGTCTCAACGTCCACGCGATTGCCTCCCCATTTGCTTCACACCCAGTCTAGCCGTATGTCACGAGTATCCAGCATACTACTTCGCACCCGCCGCCGGCGTCTCTGCCCCACTGCCCGCTGACACGTGCCGCTCCCTCAGCCAGGCCCCGGCTCGCAGGCGCTCACGCTGCAGCCGGACCACACGCGGCCCGGATGGAAAGCCGCGTCTGCAAATGGCCTGGTCTTCACGGCTTGAACCGGCAGCGCCTTGTGCACTATACTGCCTGCGGCACGTTTGGCAAACCATGCTGCCGCCACCAAGGAGGCAATGGGTCAATGCGGTTTTCCGGCAAACTGGTCATCATCATCGCGTTCGCGGTCACCATACTCCTCGTCAGCAACACCATCGCCACCAAGCCGCTCTCCCTCTTCGATCTGCCGTTCGAGTTCCTGGGCAGCGTTGGGTTCGTGGTGTCCGTTTCTGTCATCTGCTTCCCGCTGAGCTACATCCTCAGCGATATTCTGACGGAGGTCTACGGTTTCCGGGTGGCCCGCGGCGTGATTTGGCTGGGGTTTGCCTGCAATCTGCTCATGGTCTTCTTCTTCTGGTTGGGCGGCGCGATACCGGGCGCGGCGTTCTGGGAAGACGAGGCTGCGTACCAGACTGTCCTCGGCGCTACCGGCTGGGTCTTGGCGGGCTCGTTTGCGGCGTACCTGGTGGGGGAATTCGCCAACGCCATGGTGATGGTGGTGCTCAAGAACCGCACGGCGGGCCGACACTTGTGGCTGCGCACCATATCGTCAACGTTCGTGGGCCAGGGCGTCGATTCGGTCATGTTCTACGGCATCGCGTTCGGCATCTCCGGCCTGTGGCCGGCCATGGACGTTTTCCGCGCCATGGTGCTCGCGTGGGTGGCCAAGACCGCCTATGAGATCATTGCCACGCCGCTGACGTATCTGGTGGTGGGCTGGCTGAAGCGCACCGAGCGCATGGATGTGTACGACGCGCCGCGATCGATGAATCCCTTCGGTATCTTCGGCGGCGATCCGGAGACAATGGTCAACAAGGCCGAAACCGCGGAGGCGTAAACGTTCGCGCCCTTTTCAGGGCCTCATTCGCGCTGTGGGTTAGGAACCGGCCGCCAGTTCTCCCGCTGCGCCGCTATTCTGCAGCCGCTTCCTCGGGCGGATACCGCACGGAAACCACCGTGTGCAGCCCGCCCCGGGGCGTGTAATCCAAGCTCACCGTCATCGTCCGAGGCGCGCACGCTTGCACCAGGTCGGCGAGCATGCGGTTCGCGGCGTGTTCCTGCACGATGCCGACCTGCCGGTATGTGAGCAGATAGTACTTGAGCGACTTGAGCTCGAGGCACTGCGCGCGCGGCACGTACGCGATGGTCAGTTCACCGGTATCGGGCAGCCCCGTCCAGGGACACACCGCCGTGAACTCGTGGGTCTTGATGACCACTTCGGCGGGATCGTCGGGGTAGTCGTAGGGGAACGTGAGCAAGTAGGCGGGATCGATGGCGTCTTCGCCGGCCACCTCCAATTCTATGTCCAATGCTGCGTAGCGTTCCTTGATGTCATCGAGGGATTCGGTCACCGGCGTCTCCTTGTTCCTATATGAGTCTGCGCGCGTGTCTTCCTTCTATTGTAGAGGGGAGCGCCGCGCCGCACCTTTCTGCATACGTTTCGTCGTCCCGGTCGCCGCGCAGGCGCGTTAAGGTGCTTAGACAAGCTCAGCACGAACGGTTTTGAGGCGCGCGCCGTACCTGCCTGCGCAAGCACCCTCGCCTCGACCGCCTACCAGGCGCGTCCAGGTGCTTCGACTGGCTCAACACGAACGGTTTTGGGGCGCGCGCCGTACCTGCCTGCGCAGGCGCCCTCGCCTCGACCGCCTACCAGGCATGTCCAGGTGCTTCGACAAGCTCAGCACGAACGGTTTTGAGGCGCGCGCCGTACCTGCCTGTGCAGGCGCCTTCGCCCCGACCGCTTTCCAGGCGCATCCAGGTGCTTCGACTGGCTCAGCACGAACGGTTTCTTGGGGGGCCAATGCTGTCGCGTTGAGCTCAGACTGCGGCAAGTTTGGCGAAACTGACTTGCTTACGCGATGGCAACGTTGTCTCAATGGTGTAGGGGCACGACATGTCGTGCCTCTACACCATTGCGTACCAATTATCGTGCCCCTACCGTGGTTGACAGTCCAGGTAGCGGCAGTCTGATCCTGGCCTTCGGCTTCTGTGCGACACTGTTGGGGGGTCTCCCGCAGCGCACGCGGGTACGGCCACTAGATTCCTCGCTTCGCTCGGAATGACGTTAAGCGTACGCCGGGCACGCGGGTACAGCCGGTCCGCTGGCCGGGCTATACGGCGTGGATCAGCGTGACGAAGAGCGTACGCCCCGCACGCGGGCACAAGACCGTTCGCGCTGAGCCTAGTCGAAGCGCTACCGGCGTGCGCCACACACGCGGGCACAGCCTCTGACGCGCGAGGTCGCTGCCGGGGGGCGCGGCAGAGAGCAAACGCCGCGCGGCACGGCTTGGCGTGGCTCGGACCAAGCGCGCGTTCGCTAGGTGCAGAAACAGGCCGCGCCGCCTCTTTTTTGCTGATTACGGAGCCAAGCGCGCCCTCTCATCACAGCTTTCGGCGGTATACTGTGGGTGGACCGCAAGGCGCCGCCGCTGCCCGGGGGGAGCGAGCGCCGGCATGCGGGGCGAAGCCAGCCGGGCGCAGCGAACGACGCGTCGCGGCCGTACGCCGGCTCCGGTGTGCGGCAACCGTGCGCCGGCTACGGCCCGCGCCGTTTGTCTTGCGGCCTGAACCGAGCCGCCGGGTCGAGACCTCTCAACCCTGGCTTTGCGCAGCTAGCGTCCCTGACACGAGCTTCTTGGAGGAGGAACGGATATGAGCTTCTTACGTTCATATGGCGGCTTGACCACCACCGCCTGGGTGTGTGCGCTGATATTCGTGGCGTCCATTACCGATGCTGCGCTCACGGACAGCGAACGCGCCGCGCAGCTTGCTTCCGGGCTGGCAGCCGTAACCGCCGTGATCGTGGTGATCTTAGTCGTCACCTTGAGAAGGATGAAGCGCCGGGTGGAGAGCAAAGTGACGGATTCCGCGCCCATCCTCCTGGCCGACATCCAGGTGTTGGCGAAGTCGAACTCGGAACTGCTGGAAGAAGCCATCGCCCTGCACAGCGCCCAGCAGAAGTCCGACGCGTAGCGCAGCGCTCTTGCTTGGCTGAATACCAATGCCTCCGTTCTTCGGTGGCGGCGCAGGCATCCGGGTGGAAACGGCTTCGGGAAGTAGCTGGTCCACTTGTCTGGGTAGGCGCACGTGGATTCGCACATTTGGCCGCGGCGGGCTGCTAGCCCCGTGGGCCAGCAGCGTATTGGCCCACGGCGGCGCTCCCGCTCTAGCCGTACTGCACTCAGTTCGCCCATTTGCCGGTTGCCCAACCGGAGGCGGAGGCTTGTCCCCTCGCCTAAGCCCTTGCAACTCCAGGGGCAGGGACAACCATTGCCACACCCGGCTTGTCCCCTGCATCGGAAACTGCCACCCTCCGCCCTTTGACTAGCGGGCAACCCCGCCTCCCTGCTATCACCGGCTAGTCCTGCCGTCTCCCGCAGCCCTCTCACCGAATCCGACCAGCCGACGCCACTTGACGCGGCCGGTGGCTCGTTCACGCGTCACCGGCCGTCCACCCCCAGCCGCATACACTATAATGGCTACCATCTAGCGCCAACCGGCCCGCACAGCGGATGCGCGGGCGTACGATACTGAAGGACCAACTGATGCAAACGCAAGACAACCGGCACGACCCCGGCGCCGCAGCGAGCGCCACTCTACCCAAGATTCGCAATTACGTGGACGGCGCGTGGGTGACGCCGCAGTCCGACAACTACCTGGACGTAACCAATCCGGCCAACGGCGAGGTGATCGCCCAGGTACCGCTTTCCACCAAAGAAGACACCGACGCGGCGGTAGCGGCGGCGCACGCGGCCTTTCCCGCCTGGCGCGCCACGCCGCCTTTGGAGCGGTCCCGCCTGCTCTTTGCCGTCAAGGCGCGCATGGAAGAGCGCTTCGAGGACTTCGCCCAAGCCGTCACGCGGGAACACGGCAAGACCCTGGAGGACGCGCGGGGTTCCGTGCGGCGGGCAATCGAGAACGTGGAGGTGGCCTGCGGCATTCCCTCGCTGCTCATGGGCTACGGGCTGGAAGACGGCGCCGCAAAAGGCATCGATGAAGACGTGGTGCGCCAGCCGCTGGGCGTGTTTGCGGCGGTGTGTCCCTTCAACTTTCCGCTCATGGTGCCGTTCTGGTTCTGGCCCTACGCAGTGGCCTGCGGCAATACCTACATCATCAAGCCGTCGGAGCAGGTGCCGACCAGCATGCAAATGGTCTTCGAAGAGCTTGACCAATGCGGTTTCCCGCCCGGGGTCATCAACGTGGTAAACGGGTCGAAAGACGCCGTGGATGCGCTCCTGGACAATCCGCACGTGCGCGGCCTCTCGTTCGTCGGCTCTACGCCCACGGCCAGGTACATCTACGCCCGTGCGGGCGAGCAGGGCAAGCGCGTGCAGGCCCAGGGCGGCGCGAAGAACGTGATCGTGGTCATGCCTGACGCCGCGCTGGATGAGACCGTGGGCAACGTGATCAACTCGGCGTTTGGCTCCGCCGGACAGCGCTGCCTGGCGGGTTCGGTGGTGGTGACCGTGGGCGCGGGACACGAACGCGTGCGCGACGCCATTGTGAAGGCCGCCGGGTCGCTGACCGTCGGCGACGGCGTGGACGAGAGCGTGGAACTCGGCCCGGTGATCTCCCAGTCCGCCAAGGAGCGCATTCTCGGCTACATCGATCGCGGCGTGGCTGAAGGCGCGGCCCTGCTCCTGGACGGCCGCCAGGCCGCGGCAGAACAGGACGCCAATGGCGCGTTTGTCGGCGCGACCATCTTCGATGAGGTGCAGCCGGATATGTCCGTCTTCACCGACGAAATCTTCGGCCCGGTGCTCAGCATGCTCCACGTGGACACCCTGGACGACGCCATCACCCTGATCGAGAACCAGCGCTACGGCAACGCCGCGTCCATCTTCACCCAGGACGGCGCCGCCGCCCGCGAGTTCCGCTACCGCGCCCCCACCGGCAACATCGGCATCAACGTGGGCGTGGCCGCACCCATGGCCTACTTCCCCTTCAGCGGCGCGAAGGAGTCTTTTTTCGGCACCCTCCACGGCCAAGGCCGGGATGCGATAGACTTCTTCACCGAGCGGAAAGTGGTGATAACGCGGTGGTTCTGACGTGAGTTGCCACCTGTCTACTCTCTGCTCGCCATCGCATGCCCGCTGCCCGTCCAGCCTTCGACAGGCTCAGGCCGAACGGGCAGGCCTGCGGCGCGATTGGCATCTTCACCGAGCGGAAAGTGGTGATAACGCGGTGGTTCTAGGGTTACGCTGGAATCTCCCGCTGGGAAACTACGGGGGCTAGAACTGTTGGGTCTGAGGTCAACGAACGCATAGGTAACAGCGAGGATGTGTCCAATGAAGCAAGCAAGGGCGGGGCTGCACCGAAGGGAAGCAGTTCTCTTGATGGGAGCTAGCATCCTGGCCTATGGCTGTGGCGGCTCGGATGACTCTAAACAAGAGGACATGTCGAAAGTTGTCGCGGAAGAAGAGCGTGAGATCAACAGTCAGGAGTCATTGCTGCTTCAGTATCTTCGCACCGGTGCTCTGCCGTTTTGGGTCTCTGGCATGTTCGCCAAGAATTGGCTGGACAACATGAACTTCAATAACCTACCGCCGGACTTGGTCAGGTATTATCGGAACGCAGGCAGCGCGTATCGGAATCTCGTGGGGGCGCAGTCGATCTGGGAGACGATTCCGGTGGAGGTGCGCATGGGCGGGTCGGAAGCGCTACGGAAGTTCCACTCATCACGCGACTGGAGTCACTTCATACCGCAAAGCCTGGGCGGAAGTGATAGCGCCACCGCCGGCATCTTCGAAGATAAGATGCTAAATCGCATTAGAGGCGCAGCGCCGATGTCTGCGGAGGAAATCGCTCAGGCGCGAGCCGCCTTGAACACGGAGGCAGTGAGAAGCGCCGTAAAGTTTACGGCCGGATCCATGGTAGGAGTGAGCCTGGTCGTTGCCGCGACGGAATTCACGTTCGCCGTAATGGAGTACGGGTTGTTGTACCAAGAGGGCAAGCTGAGCCAAGCAGAGATGAACTCCATGATCGCGCAGCACGTGCTAGAGAATGCCGCTCTCGCCATTGTAGTGGCAGGACTCGTGGTCGGCTTGACAATCGTCTTTCCCCCACTTTTGCCGGTCTTGAGCCACATGACCCTACCAATGGCGTTTGCGAGTCTTGCTCTGGTGGGGCACCGGTTCTACACCTTAGACGCAGAGTGGAAGCAGCGCGTTGGACTTGCGCCATTGCAGGAAGCTTGGGACGAGTCAAAGGCTGTCTCAATGCAGGTGTGGGAGGAAGCTTCGAGTGTTTTCGCGCAATTTCAGCAGCGCTTGGAAGATGCCTCTGAATGGGTATTGCGGGAAGCGGACGCTGTTTCCCAATGGCTTTCGCATGGAACATGGGTATTCGGCATAGTGCATCTGGAAGCCAGCGCTGCTCTAGAAAGGGTACTCGCTTGGCTGAGAGAGACTTTCTCGCCAGTAGTGCCCTAGCATGAAGCGATAGGCCAAGAGATGCATTACGGTCGCACCCTTAGCGTGCTCTCAATCACAGGAAGACATTGGGCGACGAACCGCTTTTGCGAACGCGAGTGCATGAGGATATAATTCGGGCGTGTAGCGGCATTTGTAGGCGCTATAGATGGATTCCCGCTTTCGCGGGAATGACGGACACTTTGCTTCTCTTTTCTAGGAAAGGAGACCTTGCCAAGATGCCGATGCGGGATGAACAGGCGTTGTGGTGTGTGGAGTGGGGCAAGCGCGCCACTGAGGGGCGCACGTATCCGGACGGATACTCGTTGCACAAGTCGCTGGCCGATGCCGAGGAGTACCAGCAGGTCAATTTGCAGCGCGCCCTGGCAGCTACCCAGTGGCAGGGCGAGCCGAAGGTGCTGCTCCGGCGCCCGTACCGGTGCCTCGTGCCCGACTGGCAGCACGACCAGACCATGGCCAGCGACATCGGCGTCCACTACAGCGGCGCTTCCCCCATGCCGCTGGCGGAGGCAAGCTAGGGCAAGCTTACGTCGGGGCATCTGGCGCATTGTTCTCCCCGTTCATACTTCGACCCTTCGGCAAGCTCAGGACAGGCGGGCTCAGCACGAACGGGGAGAACAATGCTCATCAGTTTTAGGCGACAGC
>JAJEAH010000062.1 GCA_022824225.1 Chloroflexota bacterium | reverse complement strand
TGTCAAGCTGTCGTAGGGGCACGACATGTCGTGCCCCTACGACAGCGAAACTGAGTTTCAATCGCCTTAGCAACAGAGATTACCATGGTATCCCAAGGCAGGAACTTAATGCGACAGCATTAGGGCTTGTCCCCCGCTCTTGATTGTCGAACTAGGAGGCGAGACTGCTACCCGTTTACGCGATTGGCGCGCTAAGGGGGCGAAGATGGATTCCCGCCCCCGTATCAAGTACGGGGGCAAGCTTTCGCGGGAATGACGGACGCGTGGGCGTGACAGACGTTGTGAAACGACAGACTCGTTTGGGTGTATTTTCATAACAGTGACGGATCACGATGGCCTATCCTCTACTTTTGAAAGCGATAGCAAACACCTGTAGGTAGGTAAGAAAGCATGCCCGTTACCCGCACCATCACCGACCTCGACGAGGCACGCAGGACCGTGCTCGAGCGCAAGCCGCTGGGCAGTGACGACGTGCCCGCACCGGTGGCGGCGCGCATTCGCGAGGTGTTCGGCGGGGACCTGGCGCCCGGCGCGGTCGTCGACCGCATTCTGGCGGACGTGCAGGCGGAAGGCGACGCCGCCCTGATACGCTACCTGCGCCACTTCGACGGCGCGGCGCCGGACCCGTTGGAGGTCTCAGCCGCGGAACTGGCGGCAGCGCAACGCGAAATCGACCCCGCGCTGCTGGAGGTCTTGCGCCACGCCGCCGCGCGCATCGCCGCCTACCACGAACGCCAGCGCCGCAACTCGTGGCTCGATTTCGAGACCGGCCTGGGCGAAATGGTGCGACCGCTGCAACGGGTCGGCATCTACTCGCCGGGTACCGACCGCGTGTATCCGTCTTCGGTGCTCATGTCGGCAGTGCCGGCGCAGGTCGCGGGCGTGGCGGAGATCATCCTGGCGACTCCCTGCCGGCCCGACGGGAGCGTGCACCCCCTGAAACTGGCCGCCGCGGCCGTGGCGGGCGTGCACCGCGTCTTCAAGATCAGCGGCGCGCAAGCCGTTGCCGCCCTCGCCTACGGCACGGAGCGCGTACCCAAAGTCGACAAGATTCTCGGCCCGGGCAACATCTTCGTGATTCTGGCAAAGCAAAAGGTCTACGGCCAGGTGGGCATCGATCAACTGCCGGGGCCGACGGAAACGCTCATCGTGGCCGACGCCGCCGCCGATCCCGCAGAGGCGGCGGCGGACCTGCTGGCCCAGGCGGAGCATGACTTCCTGGCCACACCCATTCTCATTACCGATTCCGCCGCGCTCGCCGCGCAGGTAGAACACGAACTGGCCGTGCAACTCGCGGCCCTGCCCCGGCAGGAAGAAGCCGCCTACTCGCTCCGGCACAACGGCGGCATCGTGGTGGTGGACGATCTGGCCACGGCCGTCGATCTGGCCAGCGAGTATGCGCCGGAACACCTCTGCCTGCTCACTCAGGAACCGTGGCAGTGGGTGGGCAAGGTGCGCAATGCCGGGGGCGTATTCGTGGGCAGCGCGTCGCCGGAGGTGCTGGGCGACTACGTCGCCGGTCCCAGCCACATCATGCCGGTGGGCGGCACGGCGCGCTTCTCATCGCCCCTGACCGTCAACGAATTCTACAAGACGACGAGCGTCGTCGCGCTCGATCCCGCCGCCGCCGCCGCTATCGCCGAGCCCGCCGCCGCGCTGGCCGAGGCGGAAGGGTTCTTTGCCCACGCGGCGGCGGCCCGCCGACGCGCCCGCCCCGACTAACAACGGCCCGCGCCGGTTCACGGCGGCCGCGGACTGTGCCCCAGACAGACGACCGCCGGCTCGCCATCCTGCGCCGCCAAGCGCTGTTTGCCTTTCCCGCTTGCATTCGGGCGCACGGTCTCAGTCCAGCCGGAGCCCTCGCGAGCATTCACTTTTCCCCCATGCGCCCTGGCGCACGCCCCGCCGCTACTTGTGGCTGTGCCTCCGGAGTACGTATCATAGGTACGAAAAGCGGATTTCACCCCAAAGTAGAGAAATGAGGACTGTCATGCGCGTCATTACCCTCAAGCCCCAACCGCTCACGGCGGAGGGATTTGCGCCGTTTGGCAAAGTGCTGGACGTGGACCGCTCCGAAATCGTGTGCACGGACGGTGCGCTCACCGCCCGCATTACCCACGCCCCCCTGCGCGATCTTGCAGCCCTGCAGCCGCACTTTCTCAACCGCCACACGGAAGAAACGCAAGTCTTCGTGCCGCTGGGCGGCAAAGACGGTCTCTTCTTCGTGGGACCGCCCAGCGAGACGCCGGACTCGTTCGATCCGTCCAAGGCGGCGCTCTTTCACTTTCCGGGCGATTGCGCAATCCAGATGCACGTCGGCACGTGGCACGTTGCCCCGTTCGCCGTTAACGAACCGATTGACTACATCAACATTCAGGGCGACCAGGTGCGCAATTATACTGACGGCTACGACTTCAAAGAACGCGATGACGTGGTCTTCCAATTCGACCTGGGCTAGGCAGGGCCGCGGCGAACGGACGCCCGCGGCAGGCGGTGCGTAGTCTCGGCCAGTGTTGCTAAAGCCCCGCCACGGCCTTGGGCGGTCATTCCTGCCGGAGTGCCGCTGGCGGAGACGAAGTGCCATGGCCGCACCTGGGGCTGACTGCCATGTGCGTTGCCGGTACCATGTGTTGGCCGCCATCAGCGTTGGCAGCCGTCTGCTATGGCAGCCATCCATATCGGCCGCCACCGGCATTGGCCGCCGTCCGTAGTGACCGTCATTCCCGCGAAAGCTTGCCCCCGTACTTGATACGGGGGCGGGAAATCCAATTTCGCGGGAAGCTCGCAGAAAAACAGCACATGGCAAGAAACACAACCCCGGTAGACGTGGCGCCAGGCACGGTCTTGCCCACCCAATGCATGCGACCGGGTCTGACCGCCATTGCGCGCCAAGACTCGCCGTCCCCAAGCACGGCAAACCGTTAGGCCTTGGCCGTCACGCGCGCAGCCGGGGGCACTTCCGCGCAGCCGGCTGCGCGGAAGTGCGCAGGCAAGAGAGTGTAAACACAAACAGAGGCCACGCTAGAAAGCAGCTCAATGGCACGCACGGGACAACACGCACGCCGCACCCACGAGACGAATGTCGCGGTCACCATTGGCCTCGACGGCACGGGGGCGGCAGACATAGACACCGGCATTGGCATGCTCGACCACATGCTGCGCCAGCTCAGCACCCACGGCCTGTTCGACCTGGACGTGCGGGCCACCGGCGACTTGGAGGTGGATTCCCACCACACGGCGGAGGACGTGGCCATCTGCCTGGGCCGAGCCCTGGACGCGGCCCTGGGCGACAAAGCCGGCATCACGCGCATGGGCTGGGCAATAGTACCCATGGACGAAGCGCTGGCGTTGGTCTCGGTGGACCTGAGCGGCCGCGGCGCCGCCGAGGTGGACGTGCCGCTCACCGGGTATACGCTCGGCGCCTTGCAGACCGAGATGATTGCCCATTTCCTGGATACGTTCGCGGTGCAGGGGCAGTTTACGCTCCACGCGCGCCTGCTGGCCGGCGCCAACGACCACCACAAGGCGGAAGCGGTCTTCAAAGCCCTGGCCCGCGCACTGGCCCAAGCCGTCCAACCCGATCCCCGCCGCGGCCAGTCCGCGCCCAGCAGCAAGGGATCGCTGGAGTAGATTGCTCGGTTGAGTCCTCGTTGGAGGGGACGAAATGTTACGCAAGTTCTCGGCGCGAAACTTCCGCTGCTTCAAGAAGCTAGACATCGAACCGCTCGCGAGAGTAAATCTCATTGTGGGCGAGAATAACGTCGGCAAGACAGCCCTGCTCGAGGCGCTCTATCTGAACTTCAAACCTGGTAACCCTGATGCCCCTTGGCGAATAAACCACTCACGGGGCGTAAGAGGGGGTATCACGGAAACTTGGGACGAATTGGGCTGGCTATTCAATGCGAAAGCAACCGATATTCCCATTGAATTACAGAGCGAGAACGCCCAAAGACAGGTCAGCCTACTGCGCATCCGTTTTGCCGAACCTTCAAAACGGTTACTTGTGCCAACTGAAGCGAACGACGTCGAGGCAATCGATGCGGACATGCTCTCAGCTATAGCCGAATCGAGATTGCTAAAGCTAGAGTACACCAGCTATATAGGGGAGGAATTCTCCGCACACGCCTACTTGGCGCTGGGTGGGATGGTTTCTTCCTCTGTAGACAATTCTCCAACTGCCAACGTCGTGCTTGTACTCAAGAATCCCCGATTCTCAGAAGAACACGCGAAACGCTACAGTGCCTTGGTAGAGCTTCGTCGAGAGCAGGAGTTACTTCCCTCGTTACAGGCTCTTGATCCACGCATCCAGCGAGTTGAGTTGCTCTATCGAGATGACAAACCGATGCTCCATGTCGACATTGGCAACGGCCAGCTTGTTCCGCTGCTATTCATGGGAGAAGGTATAGGATACGTAGCTTCTTGGCAATTGGCGATCATGACTGCCAAGGACGGCTGTGTGCTCATCGACGAGTTTGAGAACGGTATCCACTACTCAGCTCTCGAGAAAGTATGGAAAGCGGTCGGCGAAGCGGCACGGGATTCAAATGTACAGGTCTTCGCCACGACGCATAGCTGGGAGTGCGTCGTAGCGGCCCAGAGCGCCTTTGCGGAATGTGGCGACGATGACTTTCGCCTACACCGTTTGGAGCGGCGAGACGGCGATATCGTGGCGATTACCTATGACCAGGAGCAATTGGCAACCTCAATTGAACTCAATCTTGAGGTGCGCTAATGGCCGGGACAGCAGAAGATCGCTCCGGTCAGCAGCCAATTACGCTCAGCAAGTTGCTTTTGGTGGAAGGCAATGACGAACTTTGGTTCTTTAGATCCCTGCTTCGTTGCTTGGGTCTTTCGGCTGAAGTACAGATTCTGAACTATGATGGCAAGCAAAAGCTGCGGCCCCTTCTCTCTACTTTATCTCGCGCTCCAGGATATTCAGAATTAGAGTCGCTCGGTGTCACACGCGATGCAGACGAGTCTTTCGGGTCGGCGTTTGAATCCGTCCGCAGTTCACTGGAGAATGCCGAGCTAGATGTACCGGAAGGTCCGGTCATGCCGACGCAAGGCACGCCGCGCGTTTCGGTCTTCATCTTCCCGGATTGCGCCAGTCCAGGAATGCTCGAGACCCTCTGTCTCTCCGCAGTCCAGGAAGACGCGGCAATGCCGTGTGTGGAACAGTATCTTCAGTGTCTCGACGAATGCGCGGGTATGCCATCGAAGAGTCCGGGTAAGGCGCGCGCCCACGTCTTCTTGGCTTCTCGTGACCGGCCAAACCTTCGCGTCGGCGAAGCGGCGGAGGCGGGCCATTGGCACTTGGATTCGCCGGTTTACGATAAATTGAAGAGATTCCTGCGGGCATTGTGACAGGGGTGTAGACATGGGTGAGGAGGCAGTCTCAGAAGCGAAACGAGACTTACTTGATCCCCTGCCCAGTACGCTGCTGCCTCGTGAATCAATTGCCAAGCGCTGGGCGCGGCGGGGCATGTTGCGGCTGTTGGCGCTCTTGCGGCCGTATCGTTTTCCCAGCGCGCACATAGACCGCATCCTCGTAATCCGTCCCGACCACATTGGCGACGTATTGCTCATCACGCCGGCCTTGCGGCTGCTGCGGCAGTCGTTTCGCGCAAGCGAGATTACGGTGTTGGTCGGGCCGTGGTCGGCGGCGGCGCTGGCGCGCAATCCGGACATCGACCGGCTGGAGACTTGCCGCTTTCCGGGTTTCGACCGCGACCATCCCCGGCAGGGCGTGAGCGCCTATACCCAACTGCGCAGCGAAGCCGCCCGGTTGGGCGGCGCAGGACACCAACTCGCCCTCAACCTGCGGGCCGACTTCTGGTGGGGCGCGGCGCTGGCCGCCTTTGCCGGCATACCCCACGTGTGGGGCTTCGACACGCCCGAATGCGCGCCCTTCCTCACCCACGCGTTGCCGGCAGCGGACGCCGAACACCAAGCCAGCGCCAACCTGCGCCTGGCGCTGGCGGCAGCCGACGTGGGAGAACTCACCGAACACGTGCCTACCGACCTGCGCTTTACCACGTCCAACGAGGATGACGCTGCGGCAGCGGCGCTGTTGCGCGCGGCCAACGTGCCCGCGGACGCAACCCTCATTGCCATCCATCCCGGCTCCGGCGCGGCGGTCAAGAACTGGTCCGCGGCGGGCTGGCACGCCGTGGGCAACGCGCTGGCGGCAGACCCACGCGTGCGTCTGCTGGTGACCGCGGGGCCCGCCGAGCGGGCGTTGGCCGGGGAAGTCGCCGCGGGCTTGCCGCGCGACCGCACGCTCCTGGTCGAACAACAGCCGCTCAGCGTGGTAGCGGCGCTCTATGCCCGCTGCGCCGTGGTGCTGGGGCCGGACTCCGGCCCGCTGCACCTGGCGGTTGCCGTGGGCGCGCCCAGCGTGACCCTCTACGGCGCCAGCGATCCCGTGCGGTTCGGACCGTGGGGGCCTGCCGACCGGCACCGCACCGTGACGTCCACCATTCCCTGCCGCCACTGCGGGCACCTGGCCTTGCCGGCAGCGGCGCTGCCGCAGCACCCGTGCATGCAGTTCATCGCGCCAGAGGCGGTGACCGCGGCGGCGCGCGCACTATTGGCACAAAACCCGGCGGGCGCGCCGTCATGACCGCGTCACTCAAACACGTCGCGCGCCGGGCGGCGGGCGTGGCCTTGTGGCTCCTCTGCGCCGCCCTGGCGTTGGTCGCTCGCCTGCGCGGGCGGCAGCCGTACCGGCCTGAGCGTATTGAGCGCATTCTCATCGTCCGGCTCGACCTCATCGGCGACGTGCTCTTTTCGGTCCCGGCCATTCGCAACACGCGGCGGCGCTATCCGGAAGCGCGTCTGGACGTCCTCGTTGCGCCCAATACTGCGCCGCTGCTCGCCGAATGTCCTTATGTCAATCACGTCTACACCCTCGACGCCCACGCGGTAACCCACCTGCCCGGCATCTTCTCTCCGGGCGCGTGGCGCCAGGTCTGGGCGACGCTGCGCGCGTTGCGGGCGCAGCGGTACGATCTCTGCCTGAGCCTCTACGGCGTGCCCGCGGCTACCGTAAGCCTGCTCAGCGGCGCGCCGCACCGCGCGGGCTTTGCCGACGAAGCGCCGCCGGGAGCGCTTACCCTACTCGCGGCCGGCAGCCGCCTGCCGCAAGACCGGCACGAGGTGCACTGCGCGCTGGCGGTGGCGGTGGCCGCCGGCGTTGCGGCTACGCCCGACGGCATGGAAACCTGGGTGAACGACTCCGACCGGGCGTGGGCGCAGGCCGCATTGGCCGCGCCGGCCGGCGCGCAGTGGGTGGCTTGCGGCCATGGCTCCCGCAACGGCTACGCCAAGCGCTGGCCCCGGCGCCACTGGATCGCCTTCATCAACCGGCTGCAGCAAGCGGGCTACCGCGCCGTGCTGGTCGGCGGCCCCGACGAAGCCGGCGAAGCGGCGCGCATTGCCGCGGCCTGCGACGCAGCGCCCCTCACGCTCACCGGCGCGACGACGCTGGGTCAACTTGCGGCCGTCCTGGCCCGGTGCACGCTCATGGTGGGCAGCGACAGCGGTCCGTTGCACCTGGCCGCGGCGCTCGGCACGCGGGTCGTCGGCTTGTACGGGCCCACGAGTCCCGTGCGCTACGGACCGTTCGGACAGCCCGACGCCGTGCGCCGCCACCCGATATTCTGCAGCCCGTGCTACCGGCCCGAAACCGGACGCCCGGCCACCTGCCGCTACGGTACCGTCGAGTGCATGGAGAAACTGGAGCCCGCGCAAGCGCTCGCGGACATCCCCGCTGCAAAGAAACAGACAGGCCAGTAGAATAAGTGCAAGGCGTCCGGATTCTTTCCCGGACTCTTGGGTTGGACGTGCCAGGTCGCATGCGGCCAACCCAAAGTGCCAAGGGCCCAAGCGCCGGAGCGGCTACGTGTGGCGCGGGGGCGTGTCCCCCGTCTCTTGAGACATTCATTCGAGAACCAGAACCTCGCCCGCCGCGTCGCAAATCCGGCGGGCATTGCGCAAACCTTAACCAAAGGAGACCAGCACTATGCGCGCAGCAGTAATTGGCATGCGGCACGGACACGTCAGTGAGTTCATTCGCGCGGTGGACGAAAACCCCGCGCTCACCCTCGTCGGCATTGCGGAAGACGAACCGACGGTGCGCGAACGGGTCAAGTCCGAGCACAGCGTGCCGGTGTACGCGGATTTCGGACAACTGCTCGAACGAGAGCAGCCCCAGGTCGTCGGCGTGGTCACCACCAACGCCACCAAGTACCGGGCGCTCTCCGCCTGCCTCGAACTGGGCATTCACGCCATTGCCGACAAACCGCTGCTCACCGAGATGGAGCAACTCAAGCAGGTGCGGGCGGCCTTTGGCAAGGGCAAGGCGCGCCTCTCGATGATGCTCAGCCAACGCTTCTCCGCCACTCACCGCGCGCTCAAAGCGCAGGTGGAAGCGGGAGCCATGGGTGAAATCGTGCACATGTACGGTTTCGGCCCCCACAAGCTGCGTCCTCACACGCGCAATTCCTGGGAACTGGACGCGGCGCAGAACGGCGGCGTGCTGGTGGACCTCGGCGTGCACTACTTCGACTCGCTGCGCTGGTTTTCCGGCCAGGAGCCGGTGCGCGTGGCGGCGGCGCAGGGCAATACCCGGTTTCCCGAGCTGCCCCAACTCTACGACCACGCCCACGCGCTCATGGAGTTCGACGGCGGCATGAAGGGCATCGTGGTCGCCGACTGGCTCACGCCCGACGCCGCGCCCTACCACGGCGACTACCGCCTCTACATCACCGGCACGCGCGGCACGGCGGAAATCTCCACCGCCGGCACCCTCGAAGCGTCGGGGCCCAACAAGAGCGGCGGCGTGCGCATGGCTCTGAACGACAAGGAGCCGTTCGATCTGGACATCCCGCCCCTGCAGCACACGCCGACCAGCGATTTCCTGGACGCCCTGGTGCATGACCGCGACCCCTACGTGAGCGGCGCGGAGGTGCTGCGCTCCATGGCGGTGACGCTGTACGCCAAAGCGGCGGCGGAGAGCGGCGACTGGGTGAAAATTCCGGCCAGGTAAGTACGGGGCTGCAAACGGTCCTGAATCAATCGGTGAGCCCAATAGCACGGCCAGGGCGTGGCAACAGCGACAGTCACTTGTATGCTATGGCAGGTGGGCATGTGGGTGAACGTGAGGAGGTAGCGTGAGGGGCGTGTCGCTTGCCATTCCGAGCGCAGACGAGGAATCCAGAACACCGCGCGCCAACACCGACTGTCGTTCCGAGCGTAGGCGAGGAAATTAGAACGCAGCGAGGTGTTTTTCAATTGCGTCGCTTTGCGGGTCAACGGAGAAAGCAGTTGCAGTTGCGTGCGCGGGCGGAAGATGGATTCGCTAGACTCACAAACGAAGTGCAACACTTTGCTAAGGTGTTGCCATGGGAAAACACTACAGTCAGTTCACCTTTGAAGAGCGGTGTGAAGTGGCCCGTCTACTCACCGCCAAGCAGTCGTACTGGAAAA
>JAJEAH010000003.1 GCA_022824225.1 Chloroflexota bacterium | reverse complement strand
TTAGCAACAGAGATTACCATGGTATCCCAAGGCAGGAACTTAATGCGACAACATTGGGGTTCGCCCCCAGCCCTCCGACTGTCATAATGAACGCAGGTAGGTAATGAGACCGCAAAGCGGGGGAGCCCTGACACCCTCAATCGCCGCCTTGCCTCAGGTGAGCGCCAGACTCCATTCGCGGCAAGTCGCAGGCCGAAATAGGCATGTCCAACGAACGAACATATATCGCGGAAGCCCTCGTAGCACGCCGATCGGACTACCTGGAAGCCGACCGGCGGCTGACCTTGCTGACGCCTGAGCGGGGACGCCTCACCGTTGTCGCCAAAGGCGTGCGCCGGCCCACCAGCCGGTTGGCGGGGCATTTGGAACTCTTCACGCTCGCCAAAGTCTTCGTGGTGCGCCGCCGCGGCCTGGACCTGGTGGTGCAAGCCGAAACGGTGCAGACGTTCCCCGAACTGCGCGATGATCTGTCCCGCGTGCCGTATGCCTACCAAGCGATCGAGGCCGCCCTCATCCTGGTGACGGAGGAAGTGGAAGCGCACGCCGAATTCATCCTGCTCCTCAAGGCGCTGAGCGTTCTGGCCGCCAGCGCCGCCTTGCCGCTGGTCTTGGTAGCCTTTAAACTACAGCTACTGGCGAGCCTGGGCTATCAAACTCAACTGGTTACGTGCGCGCGCTGCGGCGACCCCTTGTCGTCGAGCGACAACCGGGTGCGCCCGGATGCGGGCGGCGTGGTCTGCGCCCCGTGCGGCGGTCTTTCCGGCTTGCCCATCGAGGTGCGCGGTATCAAGTGTCTGCGCTGGCTGGCCCGCGAGCCCTTGGATTCCGTCTCGCGCCTGCAAGCCGACCCAGCCACAATAGCCCAACTCGAGCTCGCCGCGGATGCGTTTGTGCGCTACGTGGCCGAACAGGACCTGAGAACCACACCCTTTCTTGAACGCATGCGCGCGTTGAAGACTCAATCGTGAAGGATACTACGTTGGCAGCCAAAACCGATGTGATGGAAGAAATCGTAAGCTTGTGCAAGCGGCGGGGATTCGTCTTCCCTTCCAGCGAAATCTACGGCGGCTTCGAGAGCTTCTGGGACTACGGGCCGTTGGGCATTGCCCTAAAGCGCAACGTGCGCGAGGCCTGGTGGCACAGCACAGTGCGCACGCGCGATAACGTGGTTGGCGTGGAGACGGGAGTGGTGATGAATCCCGAGGTGTGGCAGACGACCGGTCACGCCTCCCATTTTGCCGATACGCTGGTGGAGTGCAAAGACTGCCATCAGAGGTTTCGCGTCGATCATCTCGAAGGTGATTCCTGCCCCAATTGCGAAGGCGAGTTTACCGACCCCCGGCGCTTCCTCACCATGTTCAAAACGCACGTCGGGCCGGTGGAAGATGATTCCGCCGTGGCCTACCTGCGCCCGGAAACCGCGCAGGGCATGTTCGTGAACTTCAAGAACGTGCTCAATTCATCGCGGCAGCGGCTGCCTTTCGGCATTGCGCAAATCGGCAAATCCTATCGCAACGAGATTACGACCGGGAATTTCATATTCCGCCAGCGCGAGTTTGAGCAAATGGAGTTGGAGTTCTTCTGCGAACCGGGCGCCGACGACCACTGGCACGCCTATTGGCTGGAGGCGCGGCGGCAATGGTACGTCGCCTACGGCGTGAAAGAAGAGAATCTGCGCCTGCGCCAACACGGCGAGGATGAACTGGCGTTCTACGCCAAGTACTGTTGGGATATCGAATACCAGTTTCCCTTTGGCTGGGGCGAACTGGAAGGCATCTCAAACCGGACGGACTACGACCTGCGCAACCACAGCGCCGCCACCGGAGAAGACCTCAATTTCTTCGACGAGGAGAAGCGGGAGCACATTTTCCCTTACGTCATCGAGCCCGCGGCCGGAGCGGACCGCGCACTGCTCACGTTCTTGCTCGACGCCTACGGCAAGGACGAAGACGCCAAAGGCGATACGCGGGTCGTGCTGCGGTTCCATCCCTTTCTTGCCCCAATCAAGGCGGCGGTCTTGCCGCTGGTGAAGAAAGGCGGCCTGCCGGACATTGCCAAGGAGATTGTGGCGGAACTGCAACTGCACTGGGACGTCTTCTACGACGAGGGCGGAAGCATCGGCCGCCGCTACCGGCGGCAGGATGAGGTGGGCACGCCGTTCTGCCTAACGGTGGACTTCGATACGAAAGACGACAACACCGTGACGGTGCGCCACCGCGACAGCATGGAGCAGGAACGCGTGCCGATTGCGGAACTTACGGCGTTTCTCGCGCAGCACATCCGGCCGGAACCGAATCCTGAAGTTCCAAGCGACTGACCCACGGTCAATCCGAATCAAAAGAGCCCGCTACAATGGCCGTAGCGGGCTGCTTTCATTCTTTCGTTGGTCTCCCTAGGGGACCATTCAATCTGCCTTCAGGCTCTCCGCATATTGCGCAATGAAATCCACTACCTCTCCGCCCTTCAAGTCACCGGGGCGAAAATCGCGCAGCGCCTGCACCGCATCCCCGGGCGCGTACCCCTCGTACTTCACCAAGTAGCCTGCCAGGACCGTACCGGCCCCGCCGAAGCCGCCGCCTCAGTGAATGAGGGCTTTGTCATCCCGCAGCGCCGCCGCGTGCAGGGACTCGATGGCGAAGTCGAGCGTTGCCACGTCACTGGTGGCCCCGCTGAAGCTCTCCACCGTCATGCCGAGACGCTCGATGGCCTCTGTATCCGGCTTCTGTCTGGTCACGGCCACGATGTGCTTGATGCCCTGGTCCGCCACGGCGCACAATTCCTCTTCGCTCTCCGGGAACCCGGAGGCGGCGACCTCGCCCTCCTTGAACCACTTGAAAATACGGGGCAGAGTCTGCGCGTTTTCAGTCATGTCCGAATCCCTTCCGCTCTGGCGACTGTTACCGTTGTGTCGCTAAGCGCTTAGTGTGCACTCGCCCGCAGGGATTATACCTCACCCTAGCCCTCCCCGCAGGAGAACGCTGCAAAGCTGCGCTTGAGGGGGAGAGAAGCCTTGCCCCATCAGAGGATGCTCTGGCGCTGCCTTTTGGACATTAGAGGAGGGCGAACGGAGAGAAAGATCCCCCGGGGACATGTAGGCATGCACGCACCACCGGCCGCAGTGGCGCAGCTCTTCTCTAGCAAGAGTAAGAGCGTGTGGCGCCTGTGGCGAGACGCGGTCGCATCGCGCTCGACCGGGCGCCCTCAGTCATCATATTGTGCGCATGTCAACTGATAGCGTTCGCTTAATCGCACCCATTCGCCGAGACTCTCCGTAAGCCACAGCCACATGTTTTCGTTTTCATTCCGTTCTCTGGCAGTTGGGTCCAGCTTGCCGACAGCGCCGAATTTCTCGTGCCACCATTTGGCCCTCGCTCCGCTCTGCAGCACATAATACTCGAAGCACTGCTCTCTAGTCTCAATTTCAGAGTTCCCTGAGGGACGAAGTACGTAGAGCACGTCGACAAGTGCCACTGTACGAGCGAAAGGACTGGCTTCACGAAACACTTCGTCGAAGAAGACCTCGTAATGTAAGCCATCGTCGGCTAGCCAGGCCGTAATCCGGTCTCCGCCACCAAGTTCGGCAAATCCTAAGTAGGCAATATGGGACGCCACATAGTCCGCGTAGAGGACTTCACCGGACTCCGTGCTCCGTAATTCCAGCAATGCCTCTTCGATCAAGGGGGCGACGGGCCGCTCGGCGACGGGGATGGGCGGAGGGAGCGGCGGCAGCGCGCCAAATTCAGCGCAAAACCTACGGAGAGATCGTGAAAAAGGCACTTTCGCCGCCAAAGTCTGTTCGCGGAAATCCCGTGCTTCGCGATTCAGCTGAGCTTCCAAAACAGTCTTGACATCGCGCAAGCCCTCCTCGCCAAACCGCTCATACCACCACTGCCCTAGGACCATATTGGCCGCGACCGCCTCATCCAGACAATCGGCGCCGGAATGCCAGCGTACGTCTTGCGGCCCGTTTCGTTTGGCATTTATCGCCAGCACCGTTTCATAGGTGATGAGGGCCGCGATCACGTCGGCGCTCGCGTTGCGCAGATCTTGGTTGCTGACAAGCTCGTGGCGTGGGTGATCGAAGTAATGGGAGTTCCAGCCCACCGGGAGTTTGTCGAAGGATAGGCCGGGGCCCGCTTCCAATAACTGATCGTACAGAGTTTGGCCGCTGGTTGTCGTCTGCAGCGTCTCCAAAGCAGTGCGGAAGGCGAGGCCGTCCTCCCAGTCGAAGCGCTCAGTGTTGAGACGCTGCTCCAGGCCGTTTGGGCCGTTGAGCCAGGTGCGGTAGCCATCCGTGAATGCGGTCCGGTTGTCCGCCTTGCGCCAGACCAGCAGCCCGCCGGTGGTCTGCTGCACGCTGTCGCCGATGTGGTTGTAACGTTCGCTCTCCAGACATGCGCCGACGACTTCGTGACCGATAAGGTCTCTGAGCGTATTGAAGCCAAGCACGAATCGGCAATCCGATTCGGCGTGGACGGAGGACGCGGCAAAGAGGGCCAAGCTGAGGCCGAGCAAGATCCCAACGAGAGGTCTGTTCACCTGGAAAGCTCCTTTGCATTCCAATTACCCAAACGTGCTGATACGTATGTACTAAAGATCGAAACAACTGTACTACTTAGAAGCGCCCTTCCGCAAGCTAATGCGCCATCGTAGCAACGACGGTGCCCGCGTAGACACGGTTCCAGTTCGATGTCGGGGAGCGGTGAGGAAATCCGGTCAGTTGCTCGCGGCGTGCGCCGGACTCACGCCGCGGAGTCCGCGTTCGGCTGCAGCATTCACTGAACCCAGCACCAATTGCGGCGGGACGTGCGCCATTGGCGAACCTGCGACCACTCTTGGGGCTCACGGTCAGGCCCGCGGCGCCTCTTCCTTTGGAAACCGCTGCGTGGCCCGAGCTATGGCGATGTGCGCACAGACAAAGGCTTCCAAAGACGTGACTCCAGGCTACGTCCTGCTGCGAGCCAGTCTCTCAGGAGACTTCCAACGCAACGATGAGTCTGAATGGTTTGAGGGCGACACCAATAGCTACAGCCAGTCACCGGCGTCTGCTCATGTGGCGCGCTCGACGCCGAGCCTGACTGCGATACCGTTTAGGTTTACGACTTCCTGCTGTGCCTGCTCCGGCGCGGTAGACGGCTCCAAGCGGATGGAGAGGGTTTCTTGCGCCACGGCGGCGCCGTGCGCTTGCAGCATTGCCGCCACACCTGCACTATCCGCCTCCCCGTCGGTCACGCCGACATACGTCACGATGCGGTCGGAGAGCGCGAAGTCGGCCTCGCGCCGGAGATTCTGGATGTGGTGGATCAGTTCCCGTGCCATGCCCTCGCGCTCGAGGTCAGGCGAAATCTCCGTGTGGAGTGCGACCAGATAGCCCTCTTCTGTGGCAACGCTATAGTCGGCGCGCTCCCGTGCTTGCAAGTCTAGCTCTTCCGGTAGCAGCGCGATGGTCTGGCCGTCCACATCTACCGAAAGCGAGGATCCCTGCGCGACCAGCCGCGCGCCCTCCTGGGCATCGGCCTGAGCGAGTGCTGCCGCGATAGCCTTGACCTGCCGGCCGTACTTGGGGCCGAGCAGGTTGAAGCGCGGTTTGAGCTCATAGGTTACAAGCTCCTCTTCCGGTCCCACGAAGCGCAGCGCCTTCACGTTCAATTCGCTCAGGATGTGCTCCTGCAAGCGCTCCAGTCCCGCCTGTTCGTCGGTGGTCTTGACGTGCACCAGCAATTCCGGGAGGGGTTGGCGGACCTTGATCCTGCTCGTGCTGCGGGCGGCCCGGCCCAGGCTGACGACGCGCTGCGCCAGCGCCATGTGGCTGAGCAGGTCCTCGTCGATGAGAGAGGCGTTGTAACGCGGCCATTCGGTGTGGTGGACGCTCTCCGGCGCGGCGGCGTCCACCGCGCGGACCAGGTTTTGGTAGACCTCTTCCGTCATGAACGGCATCACGGGCGCGATAGTGCGCGTCAGGGTGGTCAAGACCTCGTAGAGCGTCACATAGGCGGACAGCGTGTCGCGGTCCTGGCCCGACTTCCAGTAGCGGCGGCGGCCCCGCCGCACGTACCACGTGGACAACTGGTCGATGAAGTCGTTGACCCGCCGCGAGACGCTGTAGGCGTCGAATGCTTCCAGATCGGCGGTCACGTCCCGCACGAGCTTGTGGAGCAGGGCGGTGATCCAGCGGTCCAGGATCGACCGCACTTCCAGCGGCACGCTCACCTTGGTGGGATCGAAGTCCTCCAGCCGGGCGTACGTGACGAAGAAATTATAGACGTTCCAGAAGAGCAGCAGCCGGCGCTTGACGTCAGCCGCCACCCCGTAGCCAAAGTTCAAGTTCTGCTGGGTATTGCTTTCTGAATAGAGCCAGCGCATGACGTCCGCGCCCATTTGCTCCACGGCGTCGTCGAACCAGATGGCGTTGCCGTGGCTCTTGTGCATGGGCCGGCCCCGCTCGTCGTTCACTTTTTCGTAGATGAGCACGTTGCGGTAGGGGCGCACGTCTTCCAAGGTGACGCTCATGAACGCCAGCGCGTAGAACCAGAGGCGAATCTGCTCGCGCATTTCGCTGACCCAGTCGGCGGGGAACCACTTGCCCCACTCGGCGCTGCCTTCCAGGTACCCCAGGGTGGAAAACGGCACGATGCCGGCATCCAGCCAGCAGTCGCCGACTTCCGGGATGCGCCCGGTCTCGCCGCCGCACTGTTCGCACCGGATAGCAATCTCGTCGATCCACGGGCGGTGCAGTTCGGGGAGCGCCTTTACTTTCTCCGCATCCACCGCCCGCTCCTCAAGCTCTGCCACCGTGCCGACGATGGTCACGTGGTCGCAGCTTTGACAATGGTAGAAGGGCAGCGGCAAGCCCCAGAAGCGCTTGCGGGAAATGCACCAGTCGCCCATGTTGTTCAGCCAGTCGTCCATGCGCTTGCGGCCGTATTCGGGCACCCAGTCGACGGTCTGATTTTCCGCCAACATGCGCGGCCTGATCTCCTCGGCGGAGATGAACCACTCATCCACCAGCCGGAATGCCACTTCCTCGCCGCAGCGCCAGCAGACTGGGTAGCGGTGGGTGTAGTCCTCGATACGATATACAGAACCGACGCCTTCCAGCGCGGCGAAGATCATGTCGTTGGTCTCGGTGATGCTCTTGCCGGTGAGCGGGCCGAAGCCGTCCTCGTAAACGCCGTTGCCGTCAATGGGCACGATGACGTGGAGGTCGCGCTCTTGCGAGAGTTCGTAGTCTTCCGCGCCGCAGCCGGGGGCGATATGCACGATGCCCGTGCCTTCTTCCTCGCCGACGATGTCCCACCCAACCACGGTGGTGGCAAAGCCCTGCTGGGCCGGCAGTTCGGGCCAGGGCCCAACGTACTCCAGGCCGACGAGTTCAGCGCCCTTGAACTCACGGACAACATTCAGCGTGCCGCGCCCGACGCTCTCAAGGGTTCCTTTGGAGAGGTAGTACGTGTTCCCGTCAGCCTCGGCGGCCACGTAGGTCAGATCGGGATGGACCGCCAGCGCGGTGTTCGCGGCGAGCGTCCAGGGCGTGGTGGTCCAGACCATGAAATACTCATTTTCCCGCCCCTTGACCGGCAGCCGCAGCGTGATGCTGGGGTGCGTGACCTCGCGGTAGGTGTCCGTGCCGACCAACTCGTGCTGCGAAAGGCTGGTACCGCAGCGAATGCACCACGGCATGGAGCGCCAGCCTTTGTAGAGCCAGCCCTTCTCGTGGCAGCGCTTCAGAAAGTGCCAGATGTGCTCGATGTTCGAGTCGTCCATGGTGTAGTACGAATTGTCCCAGTCCATCCACTGGCCGAGACGGATGGACTGGTTCGTCTGCACCGTGGAAAAACGCTCCACGCGCTTGCGGCACTCGCGGGAGAAGTTGTCGAGGCCGAATTCCTCGATCTCGTGCTTGGAGTCGAAGCCAAGCTCGCGTTCTACTTCCACTTCCAGCCAGAGCCCTTGGCAGTCGAAGCCGTTTTGATAGCGCTGGGCGTAGCCCTGCATGGCCTTGAAGCGCTGGTAGACGTCCTTGTAGGTGCGCCCCCAGGCATGATGGACGCCCATGGGGTTATTCGCCGTAATAGGACCGTCAATGAAGGACCAGCGTGGATTGCCTTCATTCTTCGCAACGAGCTTTTGAAAGGCATCGGTATCCTCCCAAAACTTGAGAATCCGATGCTCCATACTGGGAAAGTCCAGGTCTCCGACTTCCTTGAACCCGGCCAATTCGTGCCTCCTCAGTGTCAGTTCCGCAATGGAGTTGGGCTTGGCGTGCGCTACTTGACAGGCGGTACAGGTGGCGCTCCATGTTGTAGAAGTTGCGCTTGGGCACCATTGATTTGGGAAGTGCCCAAACGCGATCAATCACGTCGGGCCTAAGAGCAGCGTTCTCGGCGGTAAATCCGTCACACACAAGCTGCTCCTACGCATGGCATTCTGTCACGTAGGTGCGTCGAGCGTCAAGCAAGATGGGGACACGCCTCTTTGTTGGAAGGGCTGTCCGTATAGATTTGCAAAACAGGTGACGTTGCCGGTCTTTGCTGTGTTGAGGGCCAGTGGACGCACAGGCGTCCGAAGTTGAGACAGTCGTTCGGGATATTCTCAGAGCGCATGGTCGCCAGTTTATCGAATTGCCCAAGTTGCGGATGGTAGGCTAGTGTGAATGCATATACCTGCAGCAGCCTCTTCTAGTAAGAGAGAGTTTCCCTATTGGACGAGAGAGCGATTGAGCATCTCCAGGTCTGCTACCAATTCATCGAACAAGCAGCAGATGAGCTAAATGCGGGCGATACTCTCCAGGCTTCGGAAAAGGCATGGGGCGCCGCTGTGCGTGCAGTTAAGGCCGCTAGCGTAACGCGGGGCTGGAAACATCAGTCCAATACTGCTATACGCAGGAGTGTGGCGAAGATTGCCGGTGCAACAGAAGATCAGGAGCTAAAGCGCCTTTTCAGGTCTGCTTATGGCCTTCACGAGAACTTTTACCAAGGAAATAAGCTCGAGGAAGACGTGCGCGAGTGCATCGCTGATGTGCGGCTGTTCATAGGTAGAATCGAGAGCGTTATCTGGAGGACATAGCGATGGATCAAAATATCATAGATGGCTTGGACAAAGTCGATAAGGACTGGTCGTCTGAAATCGAGACAGTCGAAGACAAGTATGGCGCTGTTACCGTGGTCAAAGTGCATATTACTATTGGCAAGCGTAGACGGACTGGTATTGCATCGGTCTTCTATGATCGCAGCGGCTCAAACGAATACGCCGTGACAGACGCAACTCAGAAGGCGTTTAGACAGGCCGCCAATCAATACGGTGTCAGATAGCATACCCGCACTGCGCGCGCCAACTTGCCAGAATCGATTTCAGCGGAGTGTAGGGCCCGCCAAGTCCTGCCCCTCCGATCCTGTTGAACTGACCTTCTTCGTGCTGGGACCCTACCCACTGCGAGCGCGGGCGGATACTTTGGCGTGAGTCCCTGAGGTAAACTAGCCTTCAAGGGATTCGCGAGTAACTGCAGCTACGGACGCGGCGAAGAGGAGCAGCTCCAGCGATGTCAAAAGTAGCGTTTTGCTTAGAGAACAACGTCGCCTTGGTCACCGGCGCCAGCCGGGGCATCGGTCGGGGCATCGCCAAAGCCTTTGCCGAAGCGGGGGCGGACGTGGCCGGGGTTTCGCGCTCGGCTTCCACGGAAACGCAAGCCCTGGTGGAGGCCGCGGGGCGGCGCTACCTGTCGCTGCAAGCCGATTTGGCGGCGGCATCCGCTGCCGATCTCAACGCGCTCGTGGACCAGACGGCGGCGCACTTCGGCAGGATCGACATCCTGGTCAACAATGCAGGCGTCACCATCCGTAAAACTGCGCTGGAGCTTACGGCAGACGACTGGCACAACGTAATGCAGGTAAATCTGCACGCCGTGTTCTTTCTCTGCCAAGCCGCGGGCCGCTATTTCGTACCGCAAGGCCGGGGCAAGATCGTCAATATCGCCTCGCTCATGTCGTACCAGGGCGGGGTGCAGATTGCGCCGTACGTCACGAGCAAGCACGGCGTGGCCGGCATCACCCGGGCCCTGGCCACGGACTGGGCTGCTCACGGTGTAAACGTCAATGCCATCGCGCCCGGCTACATCGATACGGACATGACCGAAGCCCTGAAGCAGAATCCGGAACGCGCGCCCGAAATCACACTGCGCACGCCCGCCGGCCGCTGGGGCACGGCGGAAGACATCGGCAAGCTGGCAGTATATTTGGCGTCGAGCGAGTCCGACTTCATGCACGGCTCGATCGTGCCCATCGACGGCGGCTGGCTGGCGCGCTAGGTCGGGCAATTGCCCGTCAAGCCGTAGCCGGCGGCGCTAGCCGGTCCAGACCACGCCCGCCACGGAGACCACCGAACCCGCCGCGTCGTCGGCGGGGCATTGGGCGTAGTCCACAACGCGGCCCGCCACGGGGCCAAGCAGGTGTAGAGCGGCATAGATGGGTGGGAGGCCGCACACTTTCTGTTTGTCACCGCTCTGCCGCAGGCGTCCCAGAAAGCCCTCCGCGTCGCCTTGACACACCGCGGCCAACAGCTCATGGTCAAATCTCCTCAGGTCCTCTTTTTCTTTCTGTTCCAGGGGCTGCGGATCGCCAAACGCCGGACCTACATGAGCCAGGTCGGCCGCCGCGACCACGAGGGCGCGCCGTCCGGCCAGAGCGTCCCGCAGAGCGGTGATGCTTGCTACGAACCGCCCATTCTCGCCGGGGCCGGCCTCGCTCGTCGTAAACGGCAAGAACGACCCGCACAGGATCGGCGCCAGCGCCACCGGCTCGCCCTGCCGGACGTAGTGCAGCCACACGGCAGCCAATTCGATTGAGTGTTCCTTGCGGTGATGTAGTTCCTCGTCAAACAGCGAGTCGTCACCCCACGCCGCCTCGAGACGGTCCACGATGCCCTGGTCGGTCGGCAAGCTGCCCCACGGCGTGGCGTAGTCCTGGCGCGTGGGCGTCAACGTCCCGGGGCTGCCCGCATGGTCCGTGCCGAATATCACGACGATCTCGGCTTCCCGCGCGGCATTCTGGGCGTGTTGCCAGGTGCGGGCGTAGACTGTCCCGCCGCGCTGGTAGTCGATGTGCGGGCTGACAATCCCACGGACACCGTTCGCGCGCAATTCCGCCGGAGGTCCCGCTGCGTCCTCGAACCTCGCGAGCATTGCCGTAAGCTCATCGGGGTCGGCCGGGTACGAGGCCCCGGCCAGCGCCGGTGGACGACAGGGCGCGCTGCGATAGGCGCGACAGGCTTCCTGTCGGGCCGCCCGCACGCGCTCGCTCTCCAGAATCAACGCCTCCTCAAGCTGCGCGACGAGAGACTGAAGCGCCTCAATCGGCAGCGACATGCCGTAGCGTACGGAGAGCGCCGCTTGCATGGCGGCAAGGGTGTGTTCGCCGTCACAGAGCTCCAGCACCGGCGCGAGACCGGCGGGAATGAGCGCCGTGCCCGGGAGCAATTCATCGGGATCCCGCAACGCCAGGCACACGTCGCCGTCGGCCCGCACCCATTCGGTGATGAGCGGCCGGACCTTGGGTTGAACCGGCGTGGACATGGATGGTTCCTGCATTCTTGCCTTCCGTAGCTTGCCAAAGCACCAGTATAGAAAATGCGGCGGCAGCCCGGCAAACGCCACCGGGCGCCTTCTTCACGCTGCCGCCGGGGCTTGCTACAATGAGTAGACGAAACTACATTTGCAGGCTACTGCCCAGCGACAGGGAAAGCCCCGAATCTATGGACCTGCGCTACCACCTGATCACATACGGCTGCCAGATGAACAAAGCCGATTCCGAACGGCTCGGCGGTTCATTGGAGGCGCTGGGGTACACGTATGCGGAAGAGCCCATGCAGGCCGATTTGGTCGTCGTGAATACCTGCGCCGTGCGCCAGAGCGCCGAAGACCGCGCCCTGGGACAACTCGGCTGGCTCTCCGGCATGAAGAAGAAAAACCCCGATCTCTCCATAGCCATGATGGGCTGCATGGTGGGTGAGGACAGCCTGGAGCGCTTGCAGGCGCGCTTGCCGCAGGTGGACGTCTTCACGAAGCCGGTGGAGTACGAACCCATCCTGGAATTCGCCCAGCAGAAGGCCGGCAACCGGGGCATGCTGGACGAGGGCTGCCTGGAGGGCTCGCCGCTGGCGCTGGGCGGGCCGTGCCGCTGGGTGCCGGTCATCTACGGCTGCAATATGCGCTGCGCCTTCTGCATCGTGCCCATCCGGCGCGGCCCCGAGCGCAGTCGCCCAATTCCTGAAGTCGTGCGTGAACTGCGCTGGCTGGTGCGGCACGGCACGCGGGAAGTGACGCTCCTGGGGCAGACCGTGGACGACTACGGCCGCGACCTGGAGGGCCGGCCGGATCTAGCAGACCTGCTCACGGCGTCCAGCGCCGTGCCAGGCCTGGAGCGCGTTCGCTTCCTCACCTCGCACCCGCTCTTCATGAGCGACCGCATCATCGAAGCCGTCGGCAGCTTGCCTAACGTGTGCGAGCACTTCAACATTGCCGTGCAGAGCGGCGACGACCTGGTGCTGCGGCGCATGAAGCGCGGTTATCCCGCCCAACGGTACGTGGACTTGGTGGCGCGCATTCGCGAGATTATTCCAAACGCGTCTATCGCAACGGACATCATCGTGGGTTTCCCCGGCGAAACGGAGCGCCAATTCGCGAATACCCTGGCGATGCTGGAACAGCTCGAACTCGACGTGGTGCACACGGCTATGTACTCGCCGCGGCCGGGCACGAAAGCCGACGAGGAAATGGACGACGACGTGCCCCGCGACGAGAAGCACCAACGCCTGCTGGCAGTCGAAGCTCTGCAGGAACGGGTGATGGCCGCGAAGAATGCCCACTTGCAGGGGCGGACTCTAGACGTGCTGGTGGAAGGCCAACGCAACGGCAAGTGGTGGGGCCGCATCCGCACCGACCGCGTGACGTTCTTCGCCGATCCGCGTGAAAACCTGGTGGGCGAGGTTCTGCCCGTGCGCATCGACGAAACGACGGCCTACTCGCTGCGCGGCACGGCGGTGGCTTAGTGAACTGTCTTTTTCATTGAGATTCGTTCTGCGGTTCCAAAGTGAACGGCAAATTGCATCCGTTCATACTTCGACAAGCTCAGCACGAACGGATGCAATTTGCCTCTTGAGCATGACGAGCATTAGCGTAACGGGTCGCACGTTCTTAATTTAGGATTCCTCGTTGATATTGAGGTGACCAGATGAAACTACGGGTAGCAGGTATCGGGGCCGGGCGGCGCGCGCAGGCGCACTACCGCGCGTTGGCGCAAGTCGAAAACGCCGAAGTCGCGGCGATCTGCGACGTAGATGAGGAGCGCGCCCAAGCCGCCGCCGCGCCCTTCAGTGCGGAGACGTACGCGGACTACCGCGACATGCTCGACGCGGAGCAGCCTGACGCCGTCTACATCATCACGCCGCCGAACCTGCACGCGGAGCAAGTCGAATACGCCGCGACCCAGAAAGCCGCCATCTTCGTGGAAAAACCGGTGGCCCTTACCGTGCTGGACGCCCGCCGGATTCGCATGGCGGTTGAACAGGGCGGCGTGCTCTGTTGCGTGGGCTACCAGCAGCGCTACACCAGCCTCATCGAGCGCGCCCGGTCTCTCCTAGCCGATCGCGACCTCGGCATGGCGCGCATTTGGTGGTACCAGGGCGTGCCAAAAGTGCCCTGGAATCTGGATGCCGCCCAGGGCGGCGGGCAGATCGTGGAACAGGCAACCCACCTCTTCGACCTCTGCCGGTTGCTCGGCGGCGAAATCGACCACGTCTACGCGCAGTTCGGCCGGCGCGCGTGGCAAGACGACGCGGACTTTCAAAACTGGGACGTGTACTCCGGCACGTTTGCCTTTGCTTCCGGCGCTGTCGGCAGCGTGGCGACCACGTACGCCCTCTTCTTCGGCCTCCCGCAGAGCTCAGGCCTTGACTTTGTCAGCGAGGAATTGTTGCTGCGGTTCTCCGGGGGTGGATTGCAGCACATCACGCCGGACGGCACGGAGTCGCTCACTGCCGAAGAACCCTCCTTGGAGGTGCGCATGGCGGCGGCGTTCTTGCACGCTGTGGAAACGGACAATCCCGTGCTGCTGCGGTCGCCGCTGGATGACGCGCTGAAGACCTTGGCGCTCACGCTGTCGTTCAACCGCGCTGCCGAGCATGGGCGCACAGTCTCCCCGGCGGAGATCGAAAAGGAGATCTTTGCCTAGGCGCGAGCGGCACGCCGGCGCGAGTACTCCCGCCACCCGCGTCACGACGTCTTGCGCCGGGGCTCAGCGGGCAGATCGGCGCTATCATGGGCGTTGAGGTCCTTTGGCTAGCAGTCTCGCAGTTCTTGCGCAACCCCGCCGTCGCATAGCTTGCTACCTGCCTAGAGACCCCGTAATCACGCTGCGGCTGTCCGGTTCAAGGAGAGACACTACCAATGCGCGACGCCAAGACGTACCACCTCCCCATCACGCTCTTCGATCCTGAAGCCGCCCACGTCGTGCGGGAGCCGCTGGCAGCCGGCAACGGCCACTGGGTGGGAGCGCCGTGTGTGCTCTACCTGCCGGACGAAGACGCTTTCTACCTCTACTACCGCCGCCGCAGGCCGCGCGGACAGGAACCGGACCGCGGCTTTGCCTGCTACGTGGCCCGCAGCTCGGACGGCAAGCACTTCGAGGACATCTGGTCGGCGCCCAAAGCGGCGTTTGGAAACTCCTCATCCGTGGAGAAGAGCAGCCTGGTTCGTGATCCGAACGGCCGCTTCCTGCTCTTCGTCTCGTATGTGGACAGCGCCGACAACCGCTGGCGCATCGATATGCTGGAAGCGGACTCGCCCGCCGCATTCGATCCGGCCGCGCGCCGGCCCGTGCTGACGGCGGCGGACATCCACGCGGAAGGCGTAAAAGACCCCTACGTCATCAACGTCGCCGGCCTATGGCACATGATCGCGAGCTATGCGCCGCCTCCCGCGACGGCGGACGCCGCCGCGCGGCAGGAGATGCACGCCACGGCTGACGTGTATAACACCGGCATTGCCAAATCGAGCACGGGCCTCGCGGTCAGCGGCGACGGCCGCGACTGGGAGTGGCAAGGGGACATCTTTGCCCCCCGGGACCACGGCTGGGATAGCTACTGCAGCAGAATTTCCTCCCTAGCGCGTATGGAGCACCAGTGGCTTGCCTTCTACGACGGCTCCGCCGACGTTGCCCAGAATTACGAGGAACAGTGCGGCTTGGCGCTGTCCGCCGATTTACGCACGTTTATCCGCCTCAGCGTGGACGGCCCGGTTGTGCAAGCGGCCGGCGGGTCGCGTTCCGTGCGCTACGTGGACGTTGTGCCCGTGGGGGACGAACTGTACGTCTATTTTGAGTGCGCCCGCGCCGACGGCGCCCACGACCTGCGGCTGGCCGTCCTGCCGCGCACCGAGCCTCTCCCAACCAAGTGATGCGGCCGAATTCTCGATGAAGGCGTCGCGCGCGCGAAATCGGTTGAGAGGATTCACCGCGCAAAGTAGGGGCACGCCATAGAGTAGGGGCAGGATACAAAGGGGCACGATATATCGTGCCCCTACGTGCCGCCTCAGCCCAAGCGGAACTTGACTGCCCTGCTTTGTAGCCGAGCGCTAACAGTGCTAGTATTTTGAGGCCATGAACTCCATTCCCCTTTGGCGCTTCATTGCCGTTGGCGTTGCCGGCGGCACGCTATCCGGTCTCGCCGGTGTCGGCGGCGGTGTCGTCATCGTCCCTCTGATAACCGCCTACCTGGCATTGGCGCAGCGCGAGGCCCACGCGGTCAGCCTGGGCGCGATCGTGCCCACAGCCATTGCGTCCGCATTGGTCTACGCCCTGTGGCCTCGTGACGAGCCGCCCGGCAACGATGTCCCCGCGTACATTGCCGGCGCCGGTTTCATGATCAGCGCCGTGATCGCCGCGCCCATCGGCGTGCGCATTTCCCACCGCATCAATCAGAAGCAACTCAAGCGGATCTTTGCCATCCTCCTCACCGCCGTGGGGCTGCGCATGCTCCTGCAACACCCCGTGTTGGGAAACGCTATCCTCATTGCCGGATTCGTCGTAATGGTCGTAATGGGCATCTGGAGTGTCCTCTACCAGCGGGATGATAGCGAGGAAGCGGCAGCGGATGAGGAAAGTGAAGCATGAACCTCGGCCCGGAACTCTCCGTCTTTCTCTTCAGTCTCGTTATCGGCTTTGGCGCCGGCATGCTCAGCGGCACCATGGGCGTAGGAGGCGGCATCATCATGGTGCCGGCGGCGGTCCTCATCTTGGGCTACGGTCAGCACATCGGCCAGGGCATTTCCTTGGCCGTGATGATTCCCACCACGCTGGCCGGCGCGATTACCCACTACCGCATGAAGAACCTCAAGCTGCGGCCGGTCTTCCTCATCGCTATCGGCGCGGTAGCTGCCGGTCTCCTGGCGTCCACGCTGGCCCAGCAACTCTCACAATCGACGCTGCAACGGGTTTTCAGCCTCTGGGTGCTCTACTCGGCCATCCGCGCCTGGGGCATTAACGACTGGATCACGCAGCGCTTCTTCCGACGCGAGCCGGTGGAGCATGCGGAAGAAGTCCCGGAAGAGTAAGCGGCAAGAGTCTTACAGCCGCGGACAAAGGCAAGTTGTCGCACCGCCGCAACAGTGAGACTTCACCGTTCGAAACTATCCCTTCACCGCTCGGGGCTGACGTTCGAGTCCAGCACGGAGCACCACGTCATTAGAACTATCCCCTCACCGCACGGGGCTGACGCGATTCCGCTGCACCACGACCGGAACGGTGAAACTATCCCCTCACCGCACGGGGCTGACCCTTGATCACGGGTTCCGGCCCGGCCACGTACCAACTATCCCTTCACCGCACGGGGCTGACCGTATCACCGCTCGGAAATCTCCCTTTACCGTTCGGACTGAGCCTGTCGAAGTCCAAGTGGCGGAAGGAAGCGTACTAGCTACACACTTGCCCGCAATGCCAAGAGTGCTTCGACAAGCTCAGCACGAACGGCTGATTCGCTCGCAGCAACTCCGGCTGTCTTCTCCCTTGATAGTCTTGCCAACAGGAGGCGTACGGCCAAGGGAACAAATGATACGCCATGGGCGCCTCATACGGTGTAGAACTTACGCTAAGCCAAGCAGCGACAGGCTCTCACGGTGGATGATGCCCTCGATCACGCCTTCCGGCACGCGCGGCAGCGCCGTGCCCTCCACCAAGGCGTTGACGTTGCGCAGTCCGGCCAACGTGTCGGCGGCGGAGAAGAGCGGGAAGTCGGTACCGAAGAGCAGCTTGTCGGCGGTGCCGTACTCAATGGCGGTGATGAGCGCGTTGTAGTACTGCCACGGGCGGGGGTAGAGACCGCTAATATCGGTGTAGACGTTCGGATGCTTGCGCACGACTGAAACCGTCTCGCCGATGCCGGGATGGCCCATGTGTGCCACGATAATCTTGAGATCGGGGAAGCGGATGGCAACCTCATCGACCTGATACGGCTGCGCGTACTTGAGCGGGGCCTTGCGCACGAAGGTCGTGCCGTGGTGCCACATAACGGGCAGGCCGAGGGCTTCCGCTTTGGCAAACATGGCAGCCGCTCCCTGGCCAAGCGGATCATATCCCTGGTAGATGGGGCCAATCTTGAGACCGCGCAAGCCTAGTTGCTTTGCGGCGTGCTCGAGCTGATCGGGAGCGTCCGCGTCGTTGGCGTCGACACTCGCAAAGCCTATGACGTTTGCGCCGGCGCCGCGCACGTAGTCGGCCACGTACTCGTTGGGCACCACGATGCCGCTGTACGGCGCGTAGAGCGGGAAGACGATGATGGCGTCCACGGCGTCCACGGCCTGTTGGTGTATCGCTGGCGTTGCGTCGATGGTAAGCCCCTGCCACGAGGAACCGAGATCGGCTTTGAATTCGTCCGTCAAATGCAGATTCGCGTCCGACATGTGGGAGTGAACGTCAACGATCATGTTGGTTGCTGCTTTCCTGTGCGTTGGCGCGTCAGCGCGGATTCTTCCCGCCAGATTCTTGGATTACGGTAAGGATACCACGCGGGTCCGCGCATCATTCCCGCGCCTTGGCCGCCAGGCCGCGCCAGAGCTTGTAACAAGCGGCGCCGCTGGCGTACTATAGAGGGTACCAATAGCGGCCCCGACCCGGTCGCTATCTTCATTTCGTAGTAGCGGAGCTTAGCGCTCGGCGCCGAACTGGCACACAGCGGCGGCACGATGCCGCGTTGCTCCCCCACATTGGTCACGAGATACGATGAGCACACAATCCGCGCGCGCCCACATACACGACCTGCTGACACACGCCCTACTGGCTGCGCAGCGGGAAAATCGGCTCCCGCCTCTTGCTACCACCGACGTCACCGTGGAGTACGCCCCGCCGGAGAAGGCTGACTACGCCTCCAATCTTGCCTTGCGGCTTTCGCGCGCGGTGCGCATGCCGCCCATGCAGGTGGCTGAGGTCATCGTGGCGGCGCTGCCGGAAAGCCCTTACCTTGCGGAGGCTGCCGCGGCCCCGCCGGGATTCATCAACTTCCGGCTGAGCGAACAGTGGTTAGCACGCCAGGTGGGGGACATCAGCGCGCAAGGATCCACCTACGGCGACTGCGACGTGGGCGGCGGCGCGGCGCTGCAAATCGAATTTGGCAGCGCCAACCCCACCGGCCCGTTGACGATTGGCAGCGGACGCAACATCGTGCTGGGCGACACGCTGGCCCGCGTGCTCGCCGCCGCGAACTTTGCGGTGCAGCGGGAGTATTATGTCAATGACGTGGGCAGCCAGATGGACACCTTTGCCCGCACGCTGCTGGCGCGCTACCGGCAGTTGCACGGCGTTGACGCGCATGTGCCGGCGGACGGCTACGCCGGAGAATACATGGTGGAGCTTGCGGCGCAGGTCAAGGAAGCAGAAGGAGACTCGTTGCTGGACTTGCCGGAAAGCGAGGCGCTGCAGCAACTTCACGAGCGCGGCCTGGCCTTGATGCTGACCTCCATCCGGGACGACTGCGCCCTGCTGGGTGTGGAGTTCGACGAGTGGCTCTCCCAAGCCTGGCTGGAAGACGAGGGGCGCGTGCAAGGCGCGATCGACACGTTGCGGGAGCGCGGACGCGTGGCCGAGCGGGAGGGCGCGGTCTGGTTCGTCTCTACGGACGTGGAGGAAGACAAGGACAACGTGCTCGTGCGCAGCACCGGCGACCCCACCTACTTTGCCGCCGACATCGCCTACCACGCCTACAAGCTGGAACGCGGCTACACCACCCTCATCGACGTGTGGGGCGCGGACCACCACGGGCACGTGCCGCGGGTGAAAGCCTCTATGGCCGCCCTCGGTCACGACCCGGAGCGGCTGACGGTGCTGCTCTATCAACTCGTGCGGGTGCTGCGGGGCGGCGAAGAGGTGCGCATGTCCAAGCGCACGGGTGACGTGGTGACCGTGCGCGAGGTGGTGGATGAAGTTGGCGTGGACGCCAGCCGCTATTTCTTGGTGGCTCGGTCGCCGGACACCGCCATGACGTTCGACCTCGATCTCGCCCAGCAAGAGTCCGACGAGAATCCCGTCTACTACATCCAATACGCCCACGCCCGCACGGTGAGCATTCTCGACCGCGCCCAACAGGAAGGCTTCGACCGCGATGCGGCCAACCTGGCCCTGCTGCGGCATCCGGCCGAGTTGGACATGCTCCGCCACATGGTGCGCTTGCCTGAACTCGTCGAGGACATTGCCGTGCAACTAGCCCCCCACCGGCTGGCGTTCTTCGCGCAAGAGTTGGCGGGCCTCTTCCACGCGTTCTACCGCGACTGCCGCGTGTTGGACGCCGACGATCGCCCGCTCTCTCACGCGCGGCTGCAACTCGTGCACGCCGCAAGGCTCGTGCTAGCGCGCTGCCTGCACCTGATGGGCATGTCCGCGCCAGACCATATGTAGGCGGCGCTGAATCCGCGCTCCATCCGCATGGTCTCAGGCGAGTCTTGCAGCTTGTCCACCGCCGCTGCGACCACAGCAACCCCCTCCAGCACGGCAACCTCTTCGCGCGTAGCGCGGGGGCTTGTCCTCAATGCTGTCGCATTGAGCCCAGACACTCGGTCAAGTGCGGCAAAACTACCTTGCTTACGTGATGGCAACGCTGTCCCACGTTGTAGGGGCACGACATGTCGTGCCCCTACCGTGGTTGACAGTCCGGGTAGCGGCAATCCGACCCTGGCTGTTGGCTTTAATGCGACTCTATTGGGGCTTGTCCCCCGCCTCTTGACGCAGGAACGCGCATCACCCCACGTCAGCCCTTAGGCAACTTCCTCCAGCACGGCAACCACGTGCCAATAGAGATTCCACACCTCCCGCAAAAAGATGAATTGGTCGGCGTCGTTGGTGGGATACAAGTGGGCGAATAGAACGAAAGACCGGAAGACCACGGTGGTGTGCTCACGCGCGGCGGCCGCAAGATCCAGAGATTCGCTGTAGGGCAGAAACGCGTCGGCGTGGTCGTGGGCGATGTAGAGCCGCGCCCGCACGTCATGCAGCACAGCCGCCGGCGAAATCTCGGCCAGCCAGCGAGCCAGCATCGGGTCGTCCGCCAGTATCTGCGCCGTGCGGCGCGGGTCGCGGTTCGCATAGAGGGCGAGCAGCGTCCGCCCCCGCCTGGACAACGTTGCCGGCGGCTCGCCGTCGCCGTTCAGGGCGGCGTGGAGTTGCGCTCGTTCCGCGGCGCTCGGCACCGTCGCCAGCAGCGCGTTTTGGAAGAGGCTGGCGGCCAGAGGGTCCGGCGTCCAGGGTTCGGCGCGACCGTGCACCCGTACCTGTTCGGTTGTCACCGCGCTCAGCACGCTTGCCGCATCGAAGTAGCCGCCGAAGCTATGCACGAACGCCACGTCGTCGCGCACCCGGGAATCGGCCGCCGCCCGCAGGGCCAGCCCCGCTCCCACCGAAAAGCCAAGGATACCGATGCGCTCCCGGTCGACCTCCGGCCGGTCCCGCAGGTGGCGCACCGCCTGCACGATACCCTCGACCTCGATGGGATCGATGATGCCGGCTTCCATGCGGCTCGATTGATGGATGAGCACCACAACGCCCTGCCGCGCCAGACCGCGCACCAGCGCCTGCGCGTAGGGATCGTCCGCCGGTGAGGCGATGCCCAGGTAGATGAGAATTGCGCCGTACGGGCCCGCCCCCTCCGGCAGGTAGTAATCGCCATACAGCGCCGGATCGTCGCCGCCGTACGTGGTGCGCTCTTGGCGCATGGGATTGCCAAGAGTGTCCAGCGGCTTGAAGGGAATCTGCGGCAGCACCTCAGTCAGCAGCAGCGCGGATTTGAGAATCGCCCGTTCTTCAGCGGCAGTCAGGCAACTCGTCAGCAACAGGCTACCGCAAAGCAGAAGGAAGCATAGTGGGCGCAATACGCGCAGGACCGTATTCATCCGTACCGGCTCCATAGGAAAACTTTGGCGCGACTGGTCAGTGTGGCGCGTCACCATTGTATGTCAAGGTGGTGCGCAGGGACACCTCGGCGACTCGATTTGGCTGGCGACCGCAGCCCTTCACGTTCCGGCCGGCTCTGCGTACGCGCGCTGCGCCCGTGTAGTGTTCGCGCGATTGACGTTGTCCGTCGTGTCCTGCCACTGCCATGGCGTGGTGTCCCATCCGGCAGGCCATAGCCTTGACTGGCACGGTGATTTTACCTATACTCAGTCTGAGGAGATTGTGCGGCGCACCGCAACGTGGCGCATTCGTCTAGAGGCCTAGGACACCGCCCTCTCAAGGCGGAGATCACGGGTTCGAATCCCGTATGCGCTACCAAGATTGGGCTTCACAGCAGGTAGCTGGCTTGTTGTGAAGTCTATTTTCGTGAGACACTATTGCCGTATAGCTTATTGAGATGGTCCTCATGGACAGTGGGGTATCGGAGAGAAAACTACAAGGATGCTAATTGGTTAGCGTTGCCGCGCTCGGCTGCATGCGCGGCAACTGCTATGCTAACCGCAGTAGGTGTCGTCCGGCCGCTCTCGTCAGGTGATGAGAGCGGGTTTTTGTTGCTATGACGCAGAGAATTGGACCGAGAAAACGCAGCGTGGACGAGAGAGGAAAGCGCCAGGATGGCTAAGGCCAAACCACAAGCAGATTCACCGCAGACGATGAACAAGACGTATGATCCCGCGCCCGTTGAGGCGCGCTGGTATCCCTTCTGGGAGGAAGGCGGCTACTTCGCGCCGCGCGCGGACGCAACAGGCGAACCGTTTACGGTCATCATGCCCCCGCCCAACGTGACCGGGGAGCTTCACCTCGGCCACGCGCTCACGGCCGCCATCGAGGACGTGCTCGTGCGCTGGCGCCGCATGCAGGGCCATGCCACCCTCTGGGTGCCCGGCACCGATCACGCGGGCATTGCCACTCAAGTGGTGGTGGAGCGCCTGCTGCAGGAAGAAGGCGCCACCAAGCAAGAACTGGGGCGCGAAGCATTCGAAGCGCGGGTGTGGGAATGGGTGCACAAGTACGGCAACGTCATTGACGACCAGCACCGCCGCCTGGGCGCGTCCTGCGACTGGTCGCGAGATACGTTTACCCTCGATCCGGGACCGGCCCGCGCCGTGCGCACCACGTTCGTGCGCCTCTATCACAAAGGCCTCATCTATCGGGGCGAGCGCATCACCAACTGGTGCCCCCGCTGCGCCACGGCGCTCTCGGACCTGGAGGTCGCCCATGAGGAAGAAGACGGCCATCTGTGGTACATCTCGTATCCGCTGGTGGACGACGAATCGGCAGCGATCACCGTCGCCACCACGCGTCCGGAGACCATGCTGGGCGATACCGCCGTGGCCGTGAACCCGGAAGACGAACGGTACCGCGACCTTTTGGGCAAACTGGTATACCTGCCGCTCACCGAGAGAAAAATACCTATCATCGCCGACGACGCGGTGGAAGCCGAATTCGGCGCCGGCGCGCTCAAGGTGACGCCGTCCCACGATATTGCCGACTTCGAAATCGGCCAGCGCCACGACCTCGAGTTCATCAACGTGTTGAACCTCGACGGCACCATGAACGAGCACGCCGGCCCAGCCTACGCGGGGATGGACCGCTATGCCTGCCGCGAAGCGGTGGTGCGGGAGCTGGAGGCGCACGGGCGGTTGGAGAAGACCGAGGCCCACCGCCATGCCATCGGCCATTGCACCCGGTGCGACATCGTGGTGGAGCCGTTGGTGAGCCGCCAGTGGTGGCTGGAGACCAAACCCCTGGCGGAACCGGCCATCGAGGCCGTGCGCAGCGGCAAGATCCGCATCCTGCCGGACCACTTCACCCGCATCTACTACAACTGGATGGAAAACATCCGGGATTGGTGCATTTCCCGCCAGCTCTGGTGGGGACACCGCATCCCAATCTGGTACTGCCAAGACTGCGACGCCGTGGCGGCGCCGCCTCTGGACGACCCCATGCGGGATCCGGTGGCGTGTGCAGCGTGCGGCGGCGGGCTGCGGCAAGACCCGGACGTGCTCGACACGTGGTTTAGCTCCGCCCTTTGGCCGCACTCCACATTGGGCTGGCCCGATGATACCGACGACCTGCGCAGATTCTATCCGACGGCGGTCATGGAGACCGGCCACGACATTTTGTTCTTCTGGGTGGCGCGCATGATCATGATGGGCATCGAGAACATGGGCGACATTCCCTTCCGCACGGTCTACCTCCACGGCCTCATTCGCGACGTGGACGGCCAGAAGATGAGCAAGACCCGGGGCAACGTGATCAACCCCCTCGTCATGGTGGAGGAATACGGCGCGGACGCGCTGCGCTTTGCGCTGGTCACGGGCACGACCGCCGGCAACGACATGCGCTTCACTACGGAGCGCATTCAGGCGGCGCGTAACTTTGCCAACAAGCTCTGGAACGCCAGCCGGTTCGTGCTGGGTAACCGGCCGGAAGGCGCCGGCATACCGGCGCCGGAGCCGGACTACTCCCAGCTGTCCCTCGTGGACCGCTGGATCATCAGCCGCCGCAACCACACGGTTGCCGAAGTCACCCGGCTGCTGGAGCAGTTCCACCTGGGTGAAGCCGGCCGGGCGCTTCACGAGTTCGTTTGGAGCCAGTTCTGCGACTGGTATATCGAAGCCAGCAAGGTCAGCTTGTACGGCGATGACCCTGACGCCAGAGCCACCACGCAGAGCGTATTGGAGAACACGCTGGCGGTGATCCTGCGCCTGCTGCATCCGTTCATGCCATTCTTGACCGAGGAGATTTGGCGCTACCTCTACGCCGAAACCGCGGCAAGCGGCCAGGAGAGCCTCATCGCGGCGCCGTGGCCGGCCGCGGCGGCGCGGGACGCCGAGGCGGAGGAATTCTTCGGCGAAATCATCGAGGCGGTGCGCGGCGTGCGCAACCTCAGGGCCGAGTACGAGGTGGAGCCCGGTCGCTTCGTTCCCGCCGCGCTGGTCGCCGGCGACCTGCGCGACGCGGTGGCGGCCAATACCGCCGTCATCGAGCTTCTGGGGCGGATGCGCCCTCTGACCGTGCACGCGACGCTGGCGGAAGAACCCGATTCGGCGGTGTCGGTGCTCACCAGCCGGCTGGCAGTGTACGTGCCGCTGGCCGGACTGCGGGACCTGGAACAGGAACGCCAACGGCTGCAAAAGGAGCACGATGAAGTGTCGGCAAACCTGGAACGCGCCCGGGGCTTGCTGGCCAACGAGAACTTCGTGAACCGCGCCCCGCCGCCGGTGGTGCAAAAGGAGCGCGACAAGCTGGCTGACCTGGAACTGCGCGCCCAGCAAATCAGCGACCGCCTGGCGGGGCTTTAGGAAGGAATGCGTTTTGACTGCTGCCTAGGTTACTTGCTTCAGCAACAAGGGCAAGTCGGGACTAAATGGAGCAATATGGCGCTTCAGGGTTTCTATACATTGGGTGGGGTAAGGCAAGCCTGATGACACAGTTCTCGCTGCGTAACAGGTAGGGAACGACTCAATTTGGGAAAAGCTGCAACGAAGATGACACCAAGTGATCTACTAATTTCTGCTATTGAGGAGCAGCGGCCAATCGTCCTGATCCTTGGACAGGATGCATGGGCAGACTCTGAAGACGGTGATTCACTACTATTAAGCGCTCTTCATAGGCTAGAACGTGACAACCAGTTCCAGGGTGGATGGTCAGCCTTGTTGAGTAGAGAGCCAGTGTCTCCGGAGTTCTATGAGTGGTTGTCTGAACGTTACAGGCGGCGTGTCCATTCATCATCGTTGGAAGCCTTGGCAGAGTTGCCCTGGAGTGCAGTGTTTACTTCCAGTCTGGACCCGACGTTGAGCGATCTTCTTGAAAGCTCGGGACGCGAACCTACTATTGTGCTTACTGAGAGTGAGCGGCCGGGCAGTGTTCGCAGCAGAGCACGTCCACCACTCAGTTATCTCTTTAGTCACGCTGGCGCTGTCACACTCGACTCACAAGCTCGGCCTCCGGCGAGCAGAACAGAACTAACTAGCCGGCGGACTGGGCATGCAGTGCCCCTTCTCAATCGTGTTTTGGAAACAGCTACGACCCTCGGCATAATTGTTGTCGAAGGGTTCCAATCTGGCACAGACTGGTTCAGGATCGAAGACCTTCTAGGTATTCTAGGGAAAGCATATCCAAGACAAGTAATCTGGTGTGGCGGCAGGCCAGGTATTGACGGCGATGTGGCAGAAGATTTCGATGAACTTGTAGCATCAAACCGAATCCTTGTTGAAGCTCAGCGACTCGGCACGCTTGCAGGTGAGCTTCGCGCATTGAATAGGCTAACAAGCATTACGCCTCCTGAGTCGGAAGATGTTGGCGTAATCAGTCTTGGTAGCAGCACCATAGAAACAACACCTGAAGAACGGTTGCGAGTCGAAGCTGTAGCCTCAATTGTGGATGATTCTTGGACCGCCTTCCTGCCTCCACTCGGCAAAGATGCAAAATACGATACCTTTCGCCGCTTTCATGGCGATCTGGAAGGTCCTCGCCTGCTCGTAGAGGGAGTTCGGCGCGATTTTGCAATTGAGAGGACATTTGAGCGTAGGCTACATCGCAAGGTTTTTGCTGCCATCAACAACCACGCCGGTATCAAGACCCCAATAATTGTAGAAGGTCAATCGGGAACTGGAAAATCAGTTGCCTTGGCTCGCACTGTAGCTCGTGTCCGCGAAAGGAAGATTGCGCCAGTTCTCTATTCTATGGGTCGCATCCCGCAACCCGAGGATGTATCGGACTTTTGCGAGGCAGCTGAGAGGGCTGGTGCGAAGGCCACACTGCTTGTGTGTGATGCCAATAAGGATGTAGATCAATACCATGAACTCCTGACGGGCCTTAGAAGTCGGGGGCGTCGTGTAGTAGTGCTAGGCTCACAGTATCGGGTTCCTGAAAGCTCAGGAAGCAGTGCATACGTCAGCTGTGAAGCCCCTACCATCCTCTCAGGAGATGAATGGGACAGTCTTGAAGCTCTGCTAAAGCGCTTCGACTTCAAAACGCCTGATCCGTCCACGCTAGACCATCACATCCTTGCTTACCTCTACCGTGTCTTACCTGCAAGCCGTCCCCGCATTGGTGCGGGTCTTGGCTCTGAAGCAATCGATGCAGAAGAGGTTCTGCGCTTGCGTGGTCGCCAGTCTCGCCCAGTTCTTCCAATAACCCAAATGCAGGAGGCGATGAAAGATGCAGGTCTGCTAAGTGACTACGGTCCAGTATTCGATGAACGTCAAAGTGAATTGCTGCAGATTGAGGCCGATGATGCGGCAGGGCGTATTATCGATCTAGTGATGTTGGCTGGGAGTCTAAATTGTCCTATTCCTGTCAATTTGCTTGTGCGTTCTGTAACTGAGCACTCTGGAGTTGTCGACCATTCGCTGATTGCTGACCTATTCCATGACTTGGATTTGTTCCGCTGGGAAGATGCGGATCCTGAAGGCACTGAACTGCTTGTAGTTCCTAGGCTGATACTTGAAGCGCAGCTCATTTGCTGGCGTCGCCTCGGTGGAGCAGACGGTGAGGCTAGACGACTTCTCGAGCTAATTGGTGCGGTTCGCACCGGAATTGACTGGGATAGGTATGAAGTCCGGTTCTTGCTGAATCTTCTTCAGCAGGTTAGTGACGACGGTTTGCGCGGACAGCGTTACAAGCATGTATACGTCGAAATTGCTCGTACCCTGACGACGTTGCGCGAAAAGTACAATGTTGTGGATGCAAGTCTGATTCTGCAGGAGTCGGCATTCAGACGGAGCGCAATTCGCTGCGACGAGGTGGAAGACATGGATAGGGAACCACTCTTGGAAGAGGCACGCGACGCTATACAGTATGCCCTCGATGGTATTGCAGATGGGAGCGTTCATTCAGGTAAAAGAACGAAGCAAAACCTGCTAGGCGAGCGCGCCGCAATTTATGGGTTCCTGGCACGCTATCGAGCAGACCTAAATAGTCCAGATGCCTTGATTTGGTCGTCTTACCTGACTGCCCGCACAGCGATACATGAAGCGGCGAGCGCTTCTGACAGCTACTATCCTTTGGACGTAGGTCTATGGACGCCTTTGGACCTCCTTAAGTCCAATAGTCTGACTGAATTACAGCGTATTGAGCTAGCGGCTGACATCTACTCTACCCAAGACCAGGTTCAGCCAGAGTCATTGCCGCCAAATCAGCGAGAGAAATTCGAAACGCGACGGATGATGTCGGGGAGTGTGCTTCAAGACAACAGTTTGACCGATGATGCTTACGCAGCGCTTGAGAACAGCGGTTCTACTGCTGGATACTTCTTGCGAGCACGCGATTTTGTAAAGGAGTTGGACCGATATAAGATTGAGGTAACTGCTAAAGAGGATCTGGTGAATGCGAGGCGCGCTGCTGAATTCTTGCATGCCAGATTTAACAAGATTGAGGGCGACGCAAGGTGCCTGTCTCTATTGCTTGATTGCTGCTGGATTGCGGAGATGAGGAGATGGCCGCTGCCCTTGCATGGCGAGCGACAACCTTTGCCTTTTGATGAGGTGACCAGGCGGGGGGTCTTGGAGATTGTGCAAGCTCTAAATCAGGCATCAGGGGAAGCTTCGCGTCGCTTGCCCCGCTATTTGGAGGCTGTCTTAACTTGGTTGATTGGGGATGAACATACAGCCAATCAAGTTTTTCGCGACTTAGATGAGGAAACAGCTTTCGAGTTTTCTGGACGCGTCATTAAGCGACACATTCTGACTGATTCGGATGGTACGCCGCTCCGCTTTGAGGGACGTGTTGAGAGGGAGCGAAGTGAGGGTCGATTCGTGATTCGGGTAAGTCAGATAAATCGAGGAATTGTTATTTTGGGCCGCGACTTTCCTAACGAGGATCTCGCTTACGGACGTACCGTAAGAGGTTTTGGTATCGCCTTCAATTTTATCGGCCCAATAGCGGACCCAATTAGGCGATAGGGATGGCTTTTATTGAGTTGAGTGCTGCGGTACATGATTTGCGCAACTCACTACGCAGCACCGTAGGCGAAGAAGCGCTCCGTGAACTTACCATCAGAGTTCCAGCGGGAGAAAGCGATGAAGCATCGTTCTTCCGTCTTGTGAATTGGAGTTACGCTCTTCTCTTTGAGGCAGGAAGGATAACTGTACCATACCTGCTCAAGTTACCTAGCAGGACTCCCAGCGGGAGTGTCCGCCCTCAAGTAGCGCGTGGCCTTGTTAACTCATTGAGAACATGGTGTGTTCACGACATAGGCTTCTCTAGTGACAGAAGCACTGGTATCATGCGCGAAGTGCAGACTTGGTTCATTGAGCGATGCGGCGGGTGCCCGCCAGATAGTGACGACGCTTGGCGCTTGTCATTTGAGGATCTCTGTTACAAAGTTGGCTTAATCGTAGAGCATTGTCAGGGCGCAGTAGACTTAGTATTGAGCAGCCCCGACGACAGGGATGACACAATTGCCGACTTACAGCGTCGACTAGATAGGTCATGGCCTGCCTGCAGGTTTGACGAGGTTGTCAGTGATGCATGCACTCGCTTTGGGCTGAGTCTGAACGTAATGAAGTTCCGCGAGCCTAGGCTACCGAAGTGGCGTCAATATCTTGAAACCGTTCCTGAAGAAGATGATCCCAGAACGAAGGTGATTGGGATAATAGAGCGCGACATTCTGGACCATACGAGTGACATCCTGCCAATCAACGGAAACGATGTCATGAACGCTTTCAACCTAAGTCCCGGTCCGATTGTTCAGGACGTCCTAGTCCAAGCTCGCACACTATTTCGGTCCGGCATCCGTGACCCAAGCGAACTGCTTGAGCAGCTTAAGGAGGGTGTACAGGCAGAACTAGGGAGCATAGAGCCAGACGGAACTTGAGGCTAGAATGATAGTCTGTTTGTAGTAGAAAGCAAGACTCGTTGATGATTTCGTTAGTTTGGAACGATATTCCCGCCACGCAGCTCGTTACGGCGGCCAAAGAAGTCCAGCGCCTAGCGGAGGCGGGCGGTGACAACGGCGACAATGAGGAAGCAATGGGCTGGGCCCGGGCGGCCATTGCCGCGGCGGCGGCGGTGGACCCCTTCGAATGCGAACTGGCCCCCTTCGAGGCCTTTGCCGCCGCACTGGCCGCCCTGGGGGACGAGCAACTGGTGAAGGATGCCGCCGGGGCGTTGGAGAAGAGCCCGTCGGCGTTGTTCGCCTTGGCCGCCGTGGCCCGCCAGGCCAAGTGGAATGAGACTGCCGACGGCATCATGGTCCGTTGCCTGGCGCAGACGGTTACCGCGCCGTGGCCGGTCGAGTTTGCCTACCAGCAGGAGTGGCGCCAGCAGTACGAAGAAAAACTCGTGGACACAATGCTGAAAGTCTGGAAGAAGCGCGCCTCCCGCACGGTGGCAAAAGAAACGGTCTCGTTTGCCACGGAGTCCGAGGAGCTAGACGGCAAACAGGTAGAGGAGAGCCTCAAGGCGCTGCTCACGCCGGCGGACCTCTGGCCCAGGCCCGTGCAGCGGCGCCGGTCGACGCGCAGCAGGCAGCCGTCATCCAGCCGCGCTCGCGGCGGCCGCCGCACGTCCGCCTCCGGTCGTTCTCAGCGGTCGTCTTCCCGTCCGCGCACTACCCGAAAGTCTGAATCCGAGGCGAATTAGCCGCTCTTGGTACGGTCGCTGCGCCCGACACCGGCTTGCAGAATCGCCGATCGCCCAGCGCGGCGGCCGCTCCGAGGTAATTCCAACGAAAACCGGCTGCCGTTCGCGGTGGCGCGCGGTTTTGGGTAGTCCGTGCTGTCCGCTACCGCTACGCCAGGGAGCGGCCGCGGCGGGACTGACACCAGCGACAGGGCCCTCTCCACCATGGCGGACCTCATCACCCTCACCACTGACTTTGGCGCCGCCGACGGTTTCGTGGGCGCGATGAAGGGCGTCATCCTGACGTTGGCGCCCCAGGCCACCATCGTCGATATCGCCCACGACATCCCGCCCCACGACGTGCGGGCGGGCGCATTCGCCCTGGAAACGGCCCTGCCGCACTTTCCTCCCGGCAGCATCCACGTCGTGGTGGTAGACCCGGGCGTGGGCAGCGACCGCGACGCGCTGCTCGTCGTCTCGCCCCACGGCATGTTTCTGGCCCCGGATAACGGGGTGCTCACGAGCGTGACGCCGGCCGACGGTCGCGTTAGCATCTATGCGTTGGATAGGCCGGAATTCTGGCGGTCGCGGGTAAGCAACACGTTTCACGGCCGCGACGTGTTCGCGCCGGTTGCCGCCCACCTGGCGACGGGCGTGCCGCCGGCAGCTCTCGGCACGCCGCGCGAAGACATGGTACGTTTGCCCTGGCCGCAGCCTTGCCGCGATGGCAACACCGTCACCGGCGAGGTCATACACGTGGACCGCTTTGGCAACCTGATCACCAACCTGCGGTTGGCGGACCTGGGGTCCGATCCCGGCCGCGCGCGGGTGCGGCTGCGCGGTGCGACAATCTGGGGGATTGCGTCGCACTACGCCGCGGGCAATGGCATCATAGCCCTAGTAAACAGCGCCGGGCGCATCGAAATCGCCTTGCCCAGCGCGAGCGCGGCGCAGACGCTGGGTGTCGGCGTGGGCGAAATAGTGCACGTCCTGCCCGCACAGCCATAGACCGCCCTGCCAGACCCCGGCGCAGGCACGAATCTCGATATGGAGGCGTAACCATGGGCACACCCCTTGCCAAGCGTTCACCGGCGGAGCTTTCCGGGAGCGGCGCGTTTCTGGAATTCATCGCCGGCTGGCATGCCGGTCTGGAGAGCCTCAACTTGCAGGCGGACTGGGCCGCCCACGAAATTTCCGCGCAGCACGTCGCCGTATTCGTCGTGGACATGGTCAACGGCTTCTGTCACGCGGGCCCGCTGGCCGGGGGACGAGTACAGGCACTCTTGGCGCCGGTACGGGCCGCGATCACGCGCTGCCACGCCTTGGGCGTGCGCCACTTTCTCTTACCCCAGGATACGCATCAGCCCGACGCCCTGGAGTTTGCCCAGTTCGGCACGCATTGCGTTGCGGGCCACACCGAATCGGAGACTGCCCCCGAGCTCACTGCCCTGCCCGCCGCCGCCGACTATACCGTCATTCCAAAGAATTCGCTCCACCCGGCGTACGGCACCGGCTTGGAGCATTGGCTGGCGGCGCATCCGGGTGTACGGTACTTCCTGGTAATCGGCGATTGCACCGACCTGTGCGTCTACCAGACCGCCATGTTCCTGCGCCTGGCTGCCAACGCCGCGCAGCGCGAGTGCCGGGTAGTGGTGCCCGAAAGCTGCGTGCAGACGTACGACCTGCCGGTCGCGGCCGCCCAAGCAATCGGCGCGCTGCCCCACGACGGCGATCTGCTGCACCTGGTCTTTCTCTACCACATGGCCTTGAACGGCATTCACGTGGTGAAAGCAGTAGAATAGGGACACGCTGTCCAAGGCATATCACCGCCGCGTATGGCAGCATCGCGTTCAGCGCTTGGCGTTGCGTCGTGTGCCCTGCCGGCATTGGAAGGTGAGCGACTGGCAGGCCAACGAAGTACGGCGCCGGCGGCGCGGCTAGGCGCAGAGACACAGGCTTTTTCTGCGAGACGCCTGCCGTGTTGCCGTAGACCGTAGGCTATTCCGGCGCGGTAGACGGCGCTGCGCGCGGCGCCCGTGCGCAAAGCCGTCACATGTGTACGATTTTCCGCGAACGCGAGAATCTATCCGCATCTAGAGGAGAGACATTGTGAAGCTCGTGCAATTCTATGATGTCGATGAGAGCGTCCACGTTGGCGTGGTGCAAGACGGCCAAGTCATCGACATTTCCGATCGCGACCAGGACATTACGACCTCCCTCGACTTCGTGGACGTTGCCCGCCGCCAGCGGCGTACCCTGGATGACGTGGTGGCGGAGCGGGTGGCCGATGCCGCGGGGAGCGCCCACGACTACGCCGAGCTGCTCGAGGCCGATGAACCGCGCCTTACCATGCCGCTCTTCCCGCCCCAGGTCTGGGGCTGCGGCGTTACCTACCGCCGCAGCGCGGAGTTCCGCGACGCCGACATGGAAGGGCCCATGGGCATCTACGACAAGGTGTACCAGTCCGACCGTCCGGAGATCTTCTATAAGGGCGACACCCAGCACTGCGCCGGGCCGAATGAACCCATCGGCATTCGCGTCGACTCCGCATTTACGGCCCCTGAACCCGAACTGGCCTACGTGCTGGGCTACGACAATGAGATCATCGGCTACACGATTTGCGACGACGTGTCGGCCTGGGACATCGAACGGGAAAACCCTCTCTACCTCCCGCAGTCGAAGATCTTCCTGGGGTGCACGGCGCTGGGCCCAACGTTTGTGACTGCCGGCGAACTTACGGACCCCTATCATCTGGACATTACGGCCCGAATCCTCCGCGACGGCGCGGTGATATTCGAGGGTTCGGCCAACACCGATCAAATCCGGCATCCGTTCGAAACCCTGACGGCGTATCTCGTGCGCAACAATCCGGTGCCGGTGGGCACGGTGGTGAGCACGGGCACGGGCATCATCGTGACGGAAGAGGCGGCGCTGCACGCCGGGGACGTGGTGGAAATCGAGATCGATGAGATCGGCTTGCTCTCTACGCCGGTACGCCAACTCACGGCAGACGACTAGACCGGCCGGGACGCGTTCTTGTAACTTCCCAGCCGCATGCCTGTAACCGGCAAGAAGCGGAACAAGCAAAAGGGCCGGAGTCGTCTCGCACACTGCTCGCCCGCGTAGACTCCGGCCGTGCCGCAACATTCCGCACTACCGCCTGCTCCGTCATTCCACAGCACTGCCTTCTCCGTCATTCCCCATAGCCGCTTGCTCCGTCATTCCACAGCACTGCCTTCTCCGTCATTCCGGCGAACGCCGGAATCCAGAGTGCATGGTAGGGGATCGCGCACCGGCCGCGGCGCCGCTCTGCGCCGATTCACTCCCTGGACTTGAGTTGGGGGCTGCCCTTGCCGGCCACTGGCGCCTAATCAGGATCGCGCGGCCGCTCATCGCGCCCCGTGACGTAGAACCACACCACATACGCCACCGCGCAGCCGATGAGGAGCGCGCCGACGGCTACTTCGTCCCACACGCCCACCGCGCCGTGTTCCAGGGGAGCCGGCAGCGCGGCGAGCGGCAGCGCAAGGGCGGGGCAAGACTTAAGCCGCGCGCGGCTCGCCCGGCCCAGCAGCCCGCGCCTGCTGTCGCCAAGAGTTGAAAGCCAAGCTGTTGAGCGTATCAGCACATTGCCGCCCAAGAGCATTCTTCAAAGTATCTTGTGCACGTTTTCCCGCCTATCCCAGGATCACCCCGCGCATTTCCATGGGCTGGGTCATCAACCATGCGCCGCTCGCGAAGAGCGCGAGGATCAAAGCCGCCCAGGGCAAGAGCGCGCGGGCCGCGCCGGCGGCGGAGCCGTGCTGTTGGCGCGCAATGCGAAAGCCGACGGTGAGCGAAACGAGCATACCCAGTTCCAGCAGCAGGAGTTCGAGCGGTACCAGCCACGCATCCGGCACAACAGCCGCTAGCTCCCAGCGCGGCTCGCCCAAGAAGGGCACGCCGAAGTCCGCCAGGAAGCTCTGCGCCACGGGCACTACGGTCAATGCCCCAATGAGGAAGTGAAAGGCGTAGTGGGCCAGCCACATGCCAAAGCCAATGGGAATGAGGGCAAAGCTGTAGCGCGTGACAGTTTCACCCAGCGATTCTTGGCCGCCGGACAACGCGCGGCTGAGCCAAGCGGCAAGTGTGACCAGCGCAAAGGGCAACGCGATCAGTCCGACGACAAACAACACGCCCAACACCACCGGCTCACTGCGGACACCGAGGGCGGCGGCGAGCCACTCCTCTAAGGCGTAGACCGGCGGTACCATGCCAAACGCGTTGACAAATGCGGCGAATACGAGCACGATCACGAGGGCGGCAATATCGGTGCGCTGCACCACCGCGCCTACGCCGGAGCGCCAGGCATCGAGCCGGCGAAGCTCAGCGGTCGGCGCGCGGAGCTGGATCCCGACGTTGTCGTACGGACAGGCCTGGACGCAATCAAGGCAAAAGGTGCAGTCCATGTTGCCGACCTTACGCTCCTGGAAGAGCCACAGCTCGCAGCCGGACTGAATGAGCCGCAAACCGGCGGAATGGGGCTTGTCCGGCGCCTGTGCGCGAAGCGACGCAATTGTGGCAGCCGCGTGGGTTTGCCCTTCCGTATCAGGCGAAGATAGATTCCGGCTTACGCCGGAATGGCCGACATGCGGCGCATCACCTCTTGCTCCGGTGTGGTGGGCCGAACCTTGTTCACGCACTGCATCTTGCCCTGTCAATTCCTCTTGTATTGAGCTCCCGACGGCATGACGGCTGAGCCGCCCATCCCCATCCATGTCGGGCTTGAGGGACACAGGCTTCTCGTCCGCTGTGTCAGGTCGTCCACGCAACTCTGGATTCCGGCTTGCGCCGGAATGACCGGATGGGGAGGGCAGCGCGCTGGCGCCGGCATGGCGGCGTGTGGGCGCGTTGCCGCTGGCTCCGGGCTGCCGGAGCAAGGATGGTTGCACGCCTGCGGGGGCAAGACCGGGCGCGCCCGACTCCTGTTTCGGTTCGTACCGCCCGCTGATGCAGTCCTTAGTGGTGCACGCTCCGCACAGCGCGGGCCGGCGTACTTTGACCTCCAGCGGCGAAACAAGGCTGTGGACGAAGTTGAATTGCCCAATGGGGCAGACGTACTTGCAGAACGCCGCGCCGCGAAAGATACCGTCTATCGCGAACGCCGCCGCAAAGTACGTCAGGACTACCCACGCCGTGAGCCACGGGCTGGCCCACAAGTCGAATGCTTCATAGGCCCAGAAGAATATGAGCAGGATGCCAATCGCCAGCCACTTGCTGCGCAGCCAGGCGGGCCACGGGCGGTCGGCGGGCAAGAGCTTCTTGGCGAGGCGGCGCGGCAGCATGAAGGGGCACGCCATGCAGAAGAGATTTCCCGCCACCAGCAACGCGAGCACGACAAAGCCCCGCCAGTGCACCCAGGGCAGCACACCGGCCAGGTTCTTCGGCGCAAGCTGCGGACCCCAAAACCCGTCGTAGAGAATGAGCGCCGCCACCGCCAGGAGCACGGCCTGCAGCGTGGTGCGGGCATGCTTCCACCGCAGAAAGCGCCCGACAACCGGCGCATCGAGAAGGTCTCGCTGCCGGGGCTGGTGCGCCCGCAGCGTTGCCATGGGCTAGTTCCCTTCCTTGGCCTTGTCGGAGTTCATGTCCATCTTCATCTCGCCTTGCACGCCGCGCAGTTCAACGCGTTGTTCAGCCGTCGAACCGTCGGCGAGGATGGCCCGCACGATGATTACCCAGTCGCCGCCCATGGTGAACGCAAAGTCCTGCGTGACGTACGTGCCATCGCTCGTCTCTTCGGTGGCAACGATAACCGGCTCCATGCCGGCGTGGGTCATGGTGCCCTCCACCTCTACCGTCGCGCCGCTTACGGGCGCGCCCTCGAGGTCGCGTATCTCAAGGGTTAGGGTCGCATCGCCAACGGCCGCCGGGTCGGGCGCAATCGAAACGATCCGCACGTCGAGTCCGCCGGTATCATCGCTACGGGGATTGCAGGCAACCAAGGCCAGCGCCGCCAAGACAGAGAGCGCAAGAGCAAATCGCGTAACCATCGACAGTGTAAATTCTCCTCTGAGGCAATAGGGCTTCTGTTAACGATTATACCTAGCGCCAAAAGGGGCCGCGCAGCGCAGGCGTGAGTCCAGCGGGAGAGCCTTTACCGGGGGGCGCACCCGTACTACACGTGCGCCATGGCACCGCCGGTCAGTTCGCCTGCCCGGCGCGGGTGTCTATGCGTGGTCAGGCGCGAGCATGGTGGGTCCGCTTGGATTGACGAGGTATACACGCGGGAATCCGCTGCGCAGAGGTGGGAGAGAAGGAGGCAGAGCTTCGCTACGTGGACGGTACGTTTACCTGTAAGCACGCCGAGGGCAAGGACTGCTCAGTCATCGGCAAGGCGGGGGGATTCCGCAAGTGGTGCTGCGTTGCGATCGTGTGAACCGTATCGCCCCGCGGCGTGGGCGTAACGCTCCGCCGGCCGAGCGTGCGGCCCAGGCACAATTAATCCCGGCGTCTCCCCCGGCGCTAGGTACCGGTGTGGAGAGGATCCTCCGGCTGTAGCACGAGCGCCGCCGCGCCCAGGATGCCGGCGTGTTCGCTTTCTCCGGCCAAACGAATGAAGGACTCAACGTCCGGGTGTTCGCTACCGGACAAGCGCTGGTACCAGCCCCGCACGGCGCTAATCAGGCCGCCGCCGTCTTGCATCACGCCTCCGGCAAATACAATGCACTCCGGCGCGAGCATCTGCTGGCAGATTTGGCAGCCCATCGCCAGCCAGCGCGCCGTATCGTCGCGGACCGCCTGCATGGCCGGATCGCCGGCCGCGGCGGCGTCCCGTACGTTTTCGCTCGTCAGCGCGTTCGCGTCGCCGCCGGTGAGTTGCAGGACGATGTCGCTCGGATCCTCTGCCGCTGCCGCGCGCCCACGCCGGGCGATGCCGGGCCCGGCGGCGAGGGACTCCAAGCAGCCGCGCACGCCGCACGGACACAGCGGGCCGCCGGGACTGAGGAGAATGTGGCCGATTTCGCCCGCGGAGCCGTAACCCCGCACCACGCGGCCGGATTCGATGATGCCGCCGCCGATGCCCGTGCCCACGGTAATGAACACGAGGTTCTGCGACCCCTTGCCCATGCCAAACGCATATTCGCCCCACGCGCCGGCGTTCGCGTCGTTGGCGATTACGCCGGGCAGACCGTACCGCTCCCGCAAGAGCGCAACCAGCGGCAGCCGCTGCCAGGCTATATTAACTGCCGACACCGCGATGCCCTGATCGCGGTCTACCGTGCCAGGCACGGCGATGCCGATGGCTCGCGGCCGCTCTGAGGCTTGGGCGAGCACGTCGTCCACCGCCGCGCAGATACTCTCTACGATGTGCGCGTGCGAATCCTTGACCATGGGCGCGCGCGCGGTTGCCAAGATGTGGCCGTCGTCGTCAACGACGCCGGCGGCAACTTTCGTGCCGCCTATGTCAAGGCCGATTCCCGTCATCGCTCTCCCTCCCCCCTTACGCTGCAAACTCCGGCGCGCGGTAAACGATCTCGCCGCCGATCACGGTGAGCATGACGCGGAAGTCCTGGGTAAGCACAGCAAGATCGGCGTCGGCCCCGGGACGAATCACGCCCTTGCGTCCGCTCAAGCCAAGCTGGCGGGCGGGGACGAAGCTCGCCATGGCCAGCACGTGAGACAGCGGCACTCCTGCCTCAGCATAGACCCGCACGTTGCGGTTCATGGACGAGGCGCTGCCGGTGATGGTGCCGTCGTCGCGTGTGCCCAGCACCTCGGAGACCGTGATGGTTGTCCCGTTCGCCCGCTCGTATCTGCCCGGCGGCAGACCGGCGAACTCCACACCGTCGGTCACTAATGCCACGCGTTCCCAGCCTTTCGCCGCGATGAGCAGCTTGCCTGCTTCGGGGTCTACGTGGGCGCCGTCGCCGATCAACTCAGCCGTAATCTGCGGATGCGCCAGGATGCCGCCCACCGTGCCGGGGTCCCGGTGGTGCAGCGGACGCATGGCGTTAAACGTATGGGTAGACTGGCACACCCCACTGCGCACCGCCGCCGCCACCTCGGCGAACGTGGCGTCGGAATGGCCGATAGCGGGAATGATGTCGTGGCTGGCAAGGTATTCCGCCAGGACCAGGCCGCCTTCTCGTTCGGGAGCCAGCGTCATGGACTTGATCATGCCCTGCGCGGTATCCTGCAGCGCCGCGACCTCATCCACGCTCGGCGCGCGCATGAGCGGAATGGACATGGCCCCAGGCTGGTCCGGGCTGAGGTAGGGCCCTTCCATGTGCACGCCGAGCAGGCGGCTGCCCACCGGCGCGGCGGCAGCCTGCACCACGGCCTTGAGCGCGCCCAGCGTATCGTCCCACGCCGACGTGCCGATGGTCGCCAGCAAGCCGGTGGTGCCCGTCGTCGCGCGGTACTCGGTAACCTTCAGAATGTCCTCGGCCCGGGACGACCGGAACGAGGAGCCCAACGCCCCGTGCACGTGCACGTCGATGAAGCCCGGACAGACGATGCAGCCCGTAACGTCGATGGTTTCCGCCGCCCCGCCAAGCTCGGCGCACGCACCGTCCGGGCCGACGCGTGCAATACGGCCGCCGACAACGGCCACGCTGGTGTCCGGAAGTTCCTGCAAGGGGGTGTAGACTGTGCCGCCGCTTAGAATCAACATTGCCTGCTCATTTCGCTCATACCCGTTCGTACAGCACATGTTAAGGCGCGCCACAGGCAGCGTCAATGTATGCTAGAGTGATGCTGGCGTAAGGCACTACGAAGACTGAGGAGAGAGCCATGAGCGACAAGGTGCGGGTAGGCGTAATCGGCGCCGGCGGCATCGCCCGGGGCGCGCACTTGCCGGGATACGCGAGAATTGCGGATGAAGCGGAAGTCGTGGCCATCAGCGACATCGACGAGCCGCGCGCGCAGCAGGTCGCCGCCGAATTCGGCATTGCGAAAACCTACGCCGACTTCAACGAGATGGTGACCGCGGAAGACCTGGACCTGGTGAGTGTCTGCACGCCGCCTTTCATGCACTGCGCCGCCACCGTTGCCGCCCTCAATGCGGGGAGCAACGTCATCTGTGAAAAGCCCATGGCCATGAACGCCGCCGAGGGCGAGCAGATGATTGCCGCGGCCAAGCAGAACGACAAGATGCTGACCATCGGCTTCCAATCGCGCTTTGGCGAACGCGCCCAGTTCCTCAAGCACCTCATCGAGCAGGGCGAGCTTGGCGAAATCTACTACGCGCGCGTGCTGGCCCTGCGCCGCCGCGGCATTCCCTGGTGGGGCGTATTCGTGGAGAAAGACAAGAACGGCGGCGGCCCGCTCATCGACATCGGCGTGCACACGCTGGACCTCACGCTGTGGCTCATGGGACATCCCACGCCGACGGCGGTCACCGGCGCGGTCTTCACGAAGCTGGCCCAGCGGCCCGGCCTCTATTCACGGCGCCAGCCCATCGACCAGGACCGGTATACCGTGGAGGACTTCGCCACGGCGCAGATTCGCTTCGATACCGGCGCGGTCATCAATCTGGAAACCAGTTGGGCGCTGAACATCGACAATGAAGTGAACGCGTATCTCTGCGGCACCGAGGGCGGCGCGACGCTGCGACCGCTGAAGATCCTGAAAGAGGTGCCCCACGCCGGTCTGCTCGACTGCACGCCCGCCCACGAAGAGGGCCGGGAGCGCATACACGAAGAGCAGTTTGCGTGCGTGGTGCGCAATGTCAAAGAGGGCACGCCGCCGCTGGTGAAGCCCGAACAGGCGTTGATCGTGCAACGCATCGTGGACGCGATCTACGAGTCCGCCGAGAGCGGCCAGATGGTAACGCTTGCGTAGGGGCCGCGCGGCAACGTGATTCCGCAACAGGGACGGCCCAGCACGATAGGGGGCAACATTCTATGGCACGTCTGAAAGTGGTGGTTACCGGGGCCTCCGGCTACATCGCGTCGCAACTCCTGCCCGCGTTCCGCGAGCGCTACGACCTGGTCTTGCTCGATACCCGCGAACGCACCCGGGACGGGGAGTTGGTGCCGGACATCGCCATCGCCGACTTGCGGAATCCCGATCGCGAGGCGTACCGCAGCCATTTCACCGGCGCCGACGCCGTGGTGCACCTGGCGTTCAACCGCCAAACCGGGCGCTCCATGAACGACGGCGACTACTCTGCCGAGCGCGCCAACCTGGACCTGGCGTTTAACGTGTACCAGACCGGTCTCGAAGAAGGTGTGCGCCGCGTGGTCGTGGCCAGCTCGAACCATGCCGCCGACTGGTACGAGCACCTGCTGCGGGAGCGCAAGCTGGAAATGCTCGACGTCACCGCGCCCCCGCTGTCGGACAACTACTACGGCTGGGCGAAAGCCTGCTATGAGCACCTGGGGTTCCTCTTCGCCGCCGGTCGTTTGGGCCGCGCCCTGGAAATTGTGCAGGTGCGCATCGGCGCGCCGCGACCGATCACGGCGGAGAATGCCGCCGCGAACCCAACGGCCTACAAACGCAACCTCGGCGCCTACATCAGCCCCCGCGACCTGCGGCAACTCTTCGTGAAGTCTCTCGAAACACCCGACATCGAAGACGACTACGGCATCCCGTTCCAGATCTTCTACGGCGTTTCCAACAACGCCCGCGCCTTCTGGAGCATTGCCAACGCCCGCAAGGTGATCGGCTACGCGCCGCAGGACGACTCGGAGGTCGTCTTTGCCGATGATATCCGGCGTGTGCTTGTCGATGCGAAGAGCGGGGGCAGGCTCTAACTTGCCCTTGCGCGCCGTGTCTTTTCGGGGTGCGCCGTGTCATTTCGTGCTGCGCCGTGTCATTTCGAGGCGCGCCATGTCATTTCGAGATGGGCCATGTCATTTCGAGATGCGCCGTGTCATTTCGAGATGCGCCATGTCATTTCGAGCGCAGCGAGAAATCTGGAGCCATAGCGCCGGCAACCCCAGCGCGATGCTGCTCGCAACGATGGAGCAACGTGCGGGATCGTGTCCTCCTTTTCCGGTACTCTTGCTGGCCAGATCGCGCGCACATTCCCTTGTTCGCCCGGTAGCGTAGGTTTGCGACCTGCGTCCGTCGCTGGGCAAGACCCCTAGCTCGCCCGTTTCTATCCATGGAATGGCTCGAACCCCGCCATGCGCCGTCGCTGAGGCCGCAGTACCGCGTAGTCTGGCTACGTGCGCACGGCGTAGACTGAGTGGATTGCGGCCTTTCCGTTGCCAGGGCGCGGTGACGTTCCCGCTCTCGACTCTAGGCACGTGCCCCGGACCGGATGGATACCCGCTTTCGCGGGTATGACGGATTGAGGTTTCGGGTCGTTCTGAGGTCTCGGGCGGTTGCTGAAATGGGGACTTTCGCTGGAAGAGGACTAGCGGTGAAGAGGGGCTAGTGGTGATGAGGGACTAGCGCTGGAGAGAGAAGCGCGCTGCAGAGGGACCAGCAAAGCAGGCAGGATACGTCCTCGCTGCTGCCGTCCGGACGGCGCGGTTTGCTGCTACACGCTCTCTTGGGGGAATAAATAGCTTTCGATATGATCACCTTGTTGGGCTAGATCTCATGTCATTCCGAGCGCAGCGTCGAACAGGATTCGCGAAATCTGAAGTGCTCCCGACTCTAGATTCTTCGTCGCTGCACTCCTCAGAATGACATTTCGGGGAGCAGCCGTTCAAGTTGACACCCATACCTGTGCAGCCTGAGTCAATGCCTACTAATCGCGCTCTTTTGCTACGTTGACGTATGCGTTACGATAGGAGGGAAGATTCTCTTCTCGCCATCTTCCAGTCGCAACAGCAGCAATCGAGGATTTGAGGTCGTGGCAGCCCTTCGGATCGTGAACACCGGCACGGCAGAGCGGGCGCAGGTAACCGACGTGCCCGCCATGAAGCAGATTATCGACTTCTACGCTAAGCAGAACCGTATGCTCTTTCGTTCGTTGGCGGAGCTTTACGGCGGCATCCGCGACTACGTGGTGTGGCGGCAGGACGGCAAAGTGGCCGGTTGTTGCGCGCTGCACGTCATGTGGAAAGACCTGGCCGAGGTGCGCGGCTTGGCGGTGTTGCCCGAATACCAAGGCCAAGGCATCGGCCGGCAGCTTGTGGACGCTTGCGTGGCGGAAGCCCGAGAATTGGGCATCAAGACGGTGTTCACCCTGACGCTGGAGCCCACGTTCTTCACGAAGTGCGGCTTCCGACAGGTGGAGCGGGATACGCTCTCCATCAAGGTGTGGCAGGAGTGCTACCGTTGCCCCAAGTTTTCCAAGTGCGATGAGATCGCCATGATTCGCACGTTGGGCGACTGACCGCGCCCCTGCCCGGCTCGCCTGCGCGAACCCCGCAGGAAACCGACAGGTACGTAGGTATGCATCGGTGAAGTTTGTGTTAAGATGGTAGGTACTATCAATCCGGCGCAGCGCCGGATTGGGATTGGGTAGGAGTGATGCGGAAAGGCCAAAAGTAGGAGGTCTTGCATGCTTAGCGAAAAGCGAATTTCTCGCAGTAGTTTTCTGCGCGGCGGCGCTGCCCTGGTGGGCGGCTCCCTCTTCCTCGCCGCCTGCGGGCAGGTAGCCACCACGGAAATGGCTCCGGCCGATGGCGAAATGGCCGCAGAGGCCGAAAAGCCAGCGATGATGGAGCCGACGGAAATAACCTTCCTGTGGCCCCATTATTCGGCCGGCAAGACCCGCTGGCTGGAGTGGATTATCGAGACCTACAACGGCAAAGAAACCGGTGTCCATGTGAACACCCTGGACGTTGCCGGTAGTTTTGGCGGCAATCCCAGAACAAAGCTCCTCGCCACGGTGGCGGGCGGCGCGGCCCCAGACATGGGCTGGTTTGGCGTGGGGCTGCATCCCTTTTCCGGAATCTTGTACGACGCCAACGAACTGTTGAAGGGCATGAAGTACGACATGAGCCAGCTCAATCAGACGCTGGTGAACGGTCTTACGTGGCAGGGCAAATTGATTGCGGCGCCCATCGGCATCAACACCACGGCGTGGTTCTACAACAAGGACCTTTTCGACAAAGCCGGCGTACCCTATCCCCAGGATAGCGACACGTTCGATGACCGTCTTGCCGCCGCGCAGCAAGTATCCGCCAGCCTGAGCACGTCCGATGAGAAGATCTGGGGCGTGGCGACCATACACTACGTCTCCTACTGGATCGCGGGCATGTATCAGGGCTTTATGGACGATTCCGGCACCGATGTAACGGTGAATGGCCCGCTGGGGCTCGAGTCCGTCCAATGGTGGCGGGACAACTGGGCAAAGTATGAGGTCGGCCCGCGGCCTGAGGACTACAACCGCCAAGAGGACGCACAGTTCTTCAATTCGTTTGCCAACGGTAAAGTCGCCATGGCCGTGTACGGCACGTGGGGCTTGGAGCCGATCCGGCGCCACGAGGCCGGCGTGAACTTCGACATTGTCGAGCAGCCGACGGCGGTTGGCGGCGGCGAGGAAGGCAAGGGCGCGTTCTTCGGCATCGAGGAAATTTTCACGGTGGCCACCACGCAAAAGCTGGATGCCGCTGCAGAGTTCCTCTCCTTCCTCGTTGGAGACGAACACCTGAGCTGGACCGGCGGTCAAGGCAACATCATCCCGGCGATCAATTCAATTGCCGAGGAAGTCTTCGTGCCTTCGGAAGACAGTCCGGATCCGGCGAACCTGCTGGCATTCGCACGTGCGGCCGATTATGCCAAGCCGTACTTCCCGCATCCCCAATACGGTGAGTTGCGCGGCGCCTACGGCGAAGCCATGTCACCGTGGTGGAACGAAGAAGCAACGACCGCCGCGCAGGCTCTGGAGAAGGCTGAGGAAGACTGCCAGGTGATCGTGGACGAGTGGAACGCCGCGAACCTGTAGGCTGACGACCCGGCTCGTTGCCTTGCACGGTTTCGGTTTGGGAGAGAGAAGCCCGGAGAGCGTACTGCTCTCCGGGCTTTCGCTATGTGCCCAAATGGGCGAGAACCCAACCGCCGCCGACAGTGCGGCACGTCCTGCTTGCGCTATAGAGCGCGGGCCGCAAACCCCCAGAGGCGTTAGCCAAACCAACCGCAGCGCTACGGCTATGGATTCGGCACGTCCAGCGTCGCGCCTGTTGCCGCGGCCTCGATGGCTATCAGGCACGCGATGGCGCTGCGCGCGCCTTCGCGCACGTCGCAGAAGAGCGGCGTGTCGTCGAGCAAGCTGTCCACTACGCTGTCGACCTCAGCCGCGTAGCCGGGGCGCGCCGTGGTAGGCGGCACGGAGACCGGCGAAGTCTGCCTCTCCTCCACCCGGTGGATCTTATCCCAGAGCAGGCTGGCCTTGCTGCCGTGCAATTCCAGGCCGTAGAAGGAATCGAACTTGTAGTGCGAGGCCCAGCACACCGTGATGCAGCCGGTCGCGCCGGATTCAAAGCGGTACACCGCCGTCACGGCATCGTCAATGGGATTGCCCGGCATGGCCATGCCTTGATTGCCCATGGCCGATACCGCGACGATGTCGCCGGCGTACCACCGCATCAAGTCCACCGGATGCACACCCATGGTAAGCATCGGCGGCGCGTAGCTGGCATTGGCCCTCGTCAGAAAGCCGGGGCTTTGCCGCATGGCATTCGTGAGATAGTGGGTGCGGAGCGCGTAGAGGCCGCCCATCTCGCCGGACTCAACCAATTCCTTGACCGCGCGGTAGAAGGGCCGCGTCCGCAGGACGTGTCCCACCGCCACCCCCGTCGACGCTCCATCGGCGGCAGCCACCAGCCGCATGCAGTCCTCTACGCTGGTGGCCATGGGCTTTTCCACGAAGACGTGCTTGCCCGCGTCGATGGCAGCCAGCGCAAAGGGAGCGTGCAGCCGGTCGGGGGCATGGATTGAGACGTAGTCAACGTCGTCCATGTCCAGGAGCGCCGCAAAGTCGGCCACGCCGGTCGGCACACCATACTTCTCCTGCAGCGCCCGGCGGTGATCGTCCCGCACGTCGCAGATCGCCGCGACTTCCGCCCGGGGATTCGTGGCATAGGCTTCCAGAAACTGGCCGCCGTTGCCTCCCAGACCAACTACGCCTACCCGAAGTTTCGTACTCACGCCTGCCTCCCTGTGCTCCTAGCCTACGCATTTTGCCGCAGATGCTTGGCATGCCGTCTGCCCCTTGCCGGCGCGCGGCGCTCAGATCGTTCTCACGCGTGTGCCTGAGCCCGCGCGACATTACGCGTCCCCGCCGGCGCTACACGTCGCCGTAGCCCACCGCCGCCAGAAACGCCCGCGCGATGACGGCATGTCCGGGCGTATCGGGATGGATGCGGTCCGCGGCCCACACCGCCGGTTGCTGCGCCGCGGTGGCAGCGTCGAAGGCGACTTGCGTTTCCACCAGGATCGCATCGAACTCCGCGGCCAGGCGGTGGACGACCTCGACGTAGGCGTCGATATAGTGCCGGAAGTACTGCCAACCGGCATGGTAGACCGGGCCGTCTTGTACGCCGCTGGCGCGCAGGTCGGCGAACTTCTCCTGCACCTCTGCCAGACTCACGCCGGACGTTGCTGCCGGGTCGCCCGTAAGCGGACGCTCGATCACGTAGGGGTCCAGGAGAATCAGCTTGCCGTTCGCCACCGCCGGAGTCTGCTGCAAGAGCGAGCGGTAGGTGGCTTCATACTCGTCCGGAGGCACGTGGTCTACCAGGTTCCCGACGATGAGCCGTCCCACGTCGTTGATGCCCACCTTGACCGAGAGCCAGTCCGGTTCTTCGGCCAGCACGTCCTCTTGCCACCGCGCCGCCAAGTCGCGCACGGTATTGCCGCCGATGCCCCGGTTCACGATGGTCAAATCATGGGCCGGATAGCGCGCGTGCAGCAACGCCTGTGCCAGGTTCACGTAGCCCCGGCCGTACGGCCCGTCCTGCGCCGTACGCCGGCCGCAGTCCGTAATGCTGTCGCCGATGAAGACGATCTTCTCGCCCTTACCAAAACAGAGGCCAGCCATATGTTTCCTCCATCACAATTCGATCCTTATGTCAATTCACGCCGCGCATCCGGCCGCCGCGACTGTCAACCCGTTCGCGCTGAGCCTGTCGAAGCGCCTCTCCGTTCCCGCTGAGCTTGTCGAAGCGCCACCCCGTTCGCGCTGAGCCTGTCGAAGCGCCACCCCGTTCGCGCTGAGCTCGTCGAAGCGCCGTCAATCCGAGCACTCCTGGGGCCCAGGCATCTCCCCCGTAACACCACCCCCCGGAGTCCCAAGTGCGCCCCCCAATGCTGTCGCATCAAGCTCAGACTGGGTCAAGTGCGGCAAAACTGCCTCGCTCACGCGATGGCAACATTGTCTCAATGATGTAGGGGCACGACATGTCGTGCCTCTACCGTGGTTGACAGTCCGGGTAGCGGCAATCTGATCCTGGCTTTCGGCTCCAATGCGATACCACTGAGAACGCCCCCGCTCCCTACCAACCCCCATGCTCCACACCATCCCTGTTATTGTAAATCAATCCAGCACTGTGTTCCCCCGACGCAGCCCCTCACGCCCCGTACCCGCCCACACGCGCACATCCACTATCTGTCTGCAACGAGCATCACCGAATTGACCGCACGCGCCAATCGCCATAGAATCTAACGAAACGACCGCCACACCAAAGCGAACTGAGGCCATGTCAGAACTCCCGATCGTACCCAACCACTACCGGTTTTGTCCCCGCTGCGGCGAATCTCTCGTGCTGCGGCCTGACGGCGGACGACAACGCGCCGCCTGCCAGGCCTGCGGGTTCATTCATTTCAGCACCTTCTCCCTCGGCGTGGGCGGTGTCGTGGTGCGGGACAACAAGGTCCTGTTCATCCGGCGCGGCCAAGATCCCGGCAAGGGCCGCTGGACCATTCCCGGCGGCTACGTGGAGCAGGACGAGCCGTTCGAAATCGCGGTGGTGCGCGAACTCTATGAGGAAGCCGGCGTTCGGACGGAAGTGCAAGGCGTGCTGGCCGCCCGCAACAGTCTCACGCAACGCGACAGCAACGTCTACATCGTGTTTAGCATGAGAGACCTGGGCGGCGGTCCGGTATGCGACGGAGTGGAGGTAGACCGAGCCGAATTTCTGGCGCCGCACGAATTCGAAGCGCTGGGGGAACTGGCGGAAGTCAGCAAATTCTTCGCGCAGATGGCGCTGGAGACCCCCGCCGCGCCGCTCACGCCCTCGGCATTCGCGGGCCAGACCAGCGGCTATGCCTACTCCATGTTCGACATAGCCGGTTTCAATCCCCACGCGCTGGACTTGGACTAGCGCGCCCATTGCCGCGAATAGTAGCTATTGACCTAGGCCGCACAGGTATGAGTGTCAACGTAAACGGCTGCTCGTCGAAATGCCATTCTGAGGAGCGCAGCCGAATTGTCATCCTGAGAAGTGCAGCCCAAATGCCATCCTGAGAAGTGCAGCCGAATGGTCACCCTGGGGAGTGCAGCCAAAATGTCATCCTGAGGAGTGCAGCGACGAAGAATCTAGAGTCGGGAGCACCCTGGATTCCTCGCTGCGCTCGGAATGACATTAAATCTAGCCCAGCAAGGAGTTCTGGCCCGGCAAGGAGTTCAGGCCCAAATCCACTATTTCCCCCCATTGCCCCGGTTGCGGCCGCGTTGCAGGTAACGCCAGGGACAGTGGTCGGCGCGCTAGCGGGGGCGAGTCTGCTGGCCGGCAGTGCCCGGCTCCACGCACACGCATACTTGCCCTCTATGATTGGCGTCCGCGCTCAGTTGCCCGGTTGCGGCCGGTCGGCGCGCACGTCGCGTTCCACGCCCACCACACCGCCCACGCGCTCGATCTTGGCCATGAGGTCGGCCAGGCGCGCCACGCCGGACACTTCGACGGTGAACGTAATCGTCGCCGCGCCGCCGTCGGTATGCACGCTGGCGGCGCTGATGTTCAGCTTCTCTTCAGTGACTACGGCGCTGATGTCCCGCAGCAGCCCCGGCCTATCCATACACTCGGCGCGCAGCGCCACCGGATAGAGCGACTGCTGCTGGCTGGCCCGGGACCACGAGACTCGCACCGACGTGCCCGGCGGCCCGTCCTGGCCGATGCGCCGGCAGTCGTGCCGGTGCACTTCCACACCGCCGCCCGCCACGTAGCCCCGTATCTTGTCGCTGGCCTGCGGGCTGCAGCACAAAGCCAATTGCAGCGGCAGGTTGCGGGTCTCGTGACTGATCACCTGGTCGCCCCAGTCCACCGGCACCAAGCGTTCCTTGTCCTTGGTGCTATGCACGTTGCGGCAGTCCCGCCGGTGCACGGTAACGCCGCGCCCGCGCGTGATGTAACCCACGATCTGATCGCCGGGCAGCGGCTTGCAGCACGTGGCCAAGCGCGTGAGCATGTTGCTCTCGCCCATCACCTGAACCGTGCCAGTCGTCTTGTCGGCGCGGGTCTCGAACGGCGTGAATTCCGGCTCACTCACGGCAGGGGACGGTTGCTCGCTGGCCCGGCTCAAGTTTGCCACCACCTGCTGGGTGGAGATTGCTCCGTAGCCAATAGCGGCAAAGAGATCATCCGCCGTATTGATGGTGAAGGACTTGCATAGTGTGCGCAGGCGGGCCTCATCTATGCTGTTTACGTCGCCTTGCCCCAGCCGCCGGATTTCTCTATCCAGTAATTCCCGGCCCCGGGCGACGTTTTCGGCGCGTTCCTGCTTCTTGAACCACTGGCGAATGCGCTCCCGGGTATGCCGGCTCTTGACCACGTTGATCCAGTCGCGGCTGGGGCCTTTGGGTGACTTGCTGACCTGTATGTCCACCACGTCGCCGTTCTGCAACTCCGTGAAGAGCGGTTTGATCTGGCCGTTGACCTTGGCGCTAAGACAGCGATGCCCCACGTCGGTGTGGATGCGGTAGGCAAAGTCGATGGGCGTCGATCCGGCCGGCAGGTCCTTCACGTCCCCGCGCGGGGTGAAGACGAATACCTGGTCTTGGAAGATATCCGCCTTGACCGTCTCCACGAAATCGCGTGCGCTGGAGAGGTCCTCCTGCCAGGTGAGCAACTGGCGCAGCCAGGCCAGGCGCTCATCCACGTTGGCCCCGCGTTCGCCCTCTTTATAGCGCCAGTGCGCGGCCACACCCAACTCGGCCTCCTGGTGCATGTGCTGCGTGCGGAGCTGCACCTCTACCGGCTGACCGCTGGGCCCAATGACGGCGGTATGCAGGGAACGGTAGTTATTTGATTTGGGCATGGAGATGTAGTCATCGAACTGGCCGGGAATCGGCTTCCACAACGTGTGCACCAACCCCAATGCCGCGTAGCACTGCTGCACCGTGCTGACCACGACGCGCACGCCGATGAGGTCGTAGATTTCCTGGATGCCAACGCCCTTGCGCTGCATCTTGAACCACGTGCTGGTGATGTGCTTCGGCCGGCCGCTCACCTCGCCTTCGATACCGGCCTTCCTCAATTCGCGGGTCAGGGTCTGCACCGCTACTTGCAGAACTTCATTCTGCGCCAGCGTGCGCTTGGCCAACGTGGCCTCGATCTGCCGGAAGACCTCAGGCTGCAAGACGGCGAACGCCGCGTCTTCCAACTGCCACTTCCAGTGCCCCATACCCAATTGGTTCGCCAGGGGCGCGTATATGTCCAGCGTTTCCTGGGCCTTGCGGCGCTGGCGTTCCGGCTCCACGTACGCCAATGTGCGCATGTTATGCAGGCGGTCCGCGAGCTTCACGATCACGACGCGGATGTCCCGCGCCATGGCCAGGAACATCTTGCGCAGATTCTCCGCCTGGGTGTCCTCCAAGTTGAGGAGATCGAGTTGGGTGAGTTTCGTGACGCCGTCTACGAGCAGGGCCACGTCTTCGCCAAACTGCGCGCGCACGTCATCCAGGGTGACCTCGGTGTCTTCCACGCAGTCATGGAGCAGCCCGGCGCAGATCGTGCCGGCGTCCATGCGGATTTCCGCCAGCAGGAGCGCGGTGGCCAGTGGGTGTTGCACAAAAGGCCTACCCGATTTGCGCATCTGCCCGTCATGGGCCCTGGCGGCAAAGGCGTAAGCCTGCCGGATGCGGTTGAGTTCCGCTTTGCGGGCGGCGGGCTGATCGCTGACATACGCGGCTACAGACGCGATCAATTCCTCGATCGTGTGTAGCGGCGTCTCTTCAGGTGAGGTGGCTGAGTGTGCGAGTGCCATCGCCTTGCCCCACGCGGTCTTATGTCGTGGCGGGTTCTCCGTCAGCGCCGGTCACCTGCATGTCCTGCAGGCGAAACTCCAAGCGCGAGAACCCGCCCCACGTATTTTCTTGCATCGAATATACCACATCGAGTTCCTGTCCCACGCGCAAATGGGGCGCACGGTCGGCCATGTGGAAGCCAATCCCCGTGATAGACCGCCGGCCCACGGCAAACGTGGTCCGCAGGTGGTCCGTGCCCACCGGCCGTATGCCGCTGACCGGGAGGCTTCGGCTGACGAAGCTCGGTTCCGGGTTGCTGGCGCCAAACGGCGCCAGAACGTCAACAGTGGCGAGCAAGTCCAGGTCCATGTCCTGGGCGGGCGCTTCCCCATCGATTTGCAGCCTGGGCTGCACTTTCGTGGGGTCCAGACTCTGGCGAGCGTCATCCTGCAGCGCTTCCCGCAACTGACCGCGTTTGTCCTTCTCCAGCGAAAAGCCCGCGGCTTGACGATGCCCGCCATGACGCTGCATGAGACTTCCCCGCTCCGCGAGCGCGGCGGCAATGTCGTACTCCGGAATACTGCGCGCGGATCCCACGGCCGCCGTGCCATCCACTGCCACGGCCAGCGCCGGCCTGCCGTATTCGTCGGCCAGGCGGCCCGCCACCAGACCGATGATTCCGGCCCCCCAGTTCTTGCCTTCCACCCAGAGCAGCGATTCATCCTGCTGGCCGCGTTCCACCTGCCGCCGGGCGGCGGTCAAGGCGCGCTTGGTCACCCGTTGCCGCTCTTGATTGAGTTGCTGCAATTGCGCCGCCAACGCCAGCGCGCGCATGCGGTCCCGCGACGTGAGGAGGTCGAATGCCAACCCGGGATGCGCCATGCGTCCGGCCGCATTGATGCGGGGCGCCAGGGCAAACCCAATCACACCGCTATCCACGGCAGCAGCCTCCACGCCCGCCACCTGCATGAGAGCGCGCAACCCGGCGTGCTCAGTGCGCCGCAGCGCCTCGATCCCCGCCAAGACGATGGCGCGGTTTTCGCCTAGCAGCGGCACCACGTCGGCAACCGTGGCTATCGCGGCAAAGCCGCGCAACTCGTCTTGCGTGGCGTCAACCGCGTTGCCTTCCGCTGCAGATAGCAAGGCGCACGCCAGTTTGTACGCCAGCCCGGCGCCGCAGAGCTCGCGGAAGGGATAGTCGCACTCAGGCAGCCACGGGTTGATGATGGCGTGGGCCGCCGGCAACTCCGCGGGAGGCTGGTGGTGGTCGGTGACGATCACGTCCATACCTTGCTTCCGCGCCAACGCGACGGGACCCACCGCGCTGATGCCGCAGTCCACCGTAATGAGCAATCCGACGCCGCGGTCGGCCAGCGCCGCGACGGCGCGCTCGGTCAAACCGTACCCGTCGTCGACCCGGTGCGGCAACCGGACCTCGACCGTTGCGCCGAGGAACGCCAGCGCCTGCTGCATGATCACGGCAGCAGACACGCCGTCCGCATCGTAGTCGCCAAAGACCCCGATGCGCTCACCGGCGCGAATGGCGCGGCGAATGCGGTCTACGGCCTCTTGCATACCCGCCAAGAGGTACGGATCGTGTTCCTGGGCGTCCTGGCCCGCCAAGAAGCCCTGGATAGACTGTCCGGAGCTGTAGCCGCGATTGTAGAGCAGTTGCACCACCACCCGATGGCATTCCGGAACGGATGAATAGAGCGACGCGGGAGCGGGAGCGGCCACCTCCCACCGGTAGCGGGGCGCGAGCATTTCTTATCCTTGATGACATTGTCAATCATATACCTATGCACGTATTATACCACGCCCGGCGGACGCCCCTTTGCCGGTAGGCAGCGCGCGGGCGTCTGTGCTATCGTCGCCGTAGAAAACAAAACCGCAAGACGGAGAACCCAATCCGCCCCTGTGAGCGCAGGGGACGAAAGGCGAGCGATGCAACGATTCGCGCGTGCCCAATACACGTATTGCTTCGACAAAGACGCGCCCGCCATCGGGGAGATCGAGTCCGGCGACCGCGTGGTGTTCGAGACCCACGACTCCTCCACCGGCCGCATCAAGCGCCGCGAAGACCTGGGATACTACCTCTCAGTACGTAAGGTGCGGGAGTCGAATCCGGCCTGCGGGCCGCTGGCGGTGCGCGGCGCCCTGCCCGGTGACGGCCTGGACGTACTGATCGAAGACATCACGCTGGTGCCGCCGGGAATCCTGCGTTTCACGCCGGGTTTGGGCATCCTGGCCGATGCGGGGCCGAAGCCCGGTATCATCATCGCGGACGTGGACGGCAATACGCTGCTGCTGGATAACGGCATCCGCCTGCCCGCGCGACCGATGGTCGGCGTAATCGGCACCGCCCTCCCCGACCGCGTGGTGTATACGGCCGACCCCGACATCAACGGCAGCAACATGGACTGCAACAGCATCGCCGAGGGCACGGTGGTGCACCTGCCGGTGTGGGTGCCGGGCGCGCGCCTTGCGCTGGGCGACGTGCACGCCGCCATGGGCGACGCGGAAGCCACCGGCGGCGCCATCGAAATCTCGGCTGACGTGACGGTGCGGGTCGAGGTGGTGAAGAACGCCGGTTGGGAAAAGGTATGGTGGGAAACACCGGACTCGTGGATCACCTACGGTCACGGCGAGACGCTTGAAATCGCCAACCGGGAAGCCGCGGCCGGCATGGCGGCGCTGCTCGCCCGCCAGTTTCAGATTCCGTACCACGAGGGCTTCATGCTCATCAGCGCCTATGGCGACGTGCGCATCGGCCAAGCCGCGAATTGCGGCCTGGACGTGACCTCTTGGGTCGCGTTTCCCAAGGTGGCATACCGCACCGGCGGGTAGTCTCCGGCTACGGCATGACAGGGGAAAGCCGGTTGCCGTACCATGGGAGCATGGTTCTGAGCACGAGGACGTGGAAGGTCCCATGAGCGAGCGAAATCCCCAAGACGAGGAGACACCGGAGCCGCAGCCGCCGCGCGGCCCACAAGACGCGCACTCGGACGACCCGGAGGGAGCGCTCAAGAAAGAGCGCGAGCGCATGCTGGGCATAATCGTCGTCGGCGTCGTTGTGGTGGTGGCGCTCATCGCGTTCGTCATCTATCCCCGCTTTCTGCAACCGGTGCAGCAACGCGCGGCCGCCAACCTGCGGGGCGGCCCGGTCGCGGCGGCACAGGATCACTATAGCGCCGCCATCGAGCGCATCGGACAGAGCGACTTCAACGGCGCGATGCGTGAATTGGACAGCGCCGTTGAACTGGACGGCGAGGAGCCGCTGTACCGCCTGCTGCGCGCTATCGTAGCCGTGCAGTTGGACCGGTATAGCAAGGCGCTGGACGACCTCGACACGGTCATTGCCAATGACCCGACCATTGCGGACGCCTACGGCCTGCGCGCGAACGTGCACTTGCTGCAGGGCGACCACGACGCTGCGCTGGCTGATGCCGGCCAGGCGATCTCGCTTGAGCCGGATTCCGCCCACCGCTACTTGACCCGGGCCAAGATCTATCAGGACATGGGCGAATATGAAAGAGCGCTGGACGACGCCGATGAGGCCATCCTGCTCGACCCCACCCAGCCGGAGTCGTACCGCGTGCGCGCCTATCTGAGCATCAAAGTGGGCGCCTGCCTGGCCGCATTGGCGGACGCCAACGTGGTAACGGAGATGGTCCCGGGCCTCTCCGGCGCATATCTGGCGCGCATTGCCGCCTACCTGGCGCTGGAACAGTATGAGAACGCCATCGCCGACGCGACGTTGGAGATCAATCTGGCGCCGGAAGTCAGTTACGGCTACAACGCCCGCGCCTGGGCCTACGCCAAGGCCGGCGAATATGCCAAGGCCTTGGAAGACGCGAACAGGTCGATCCAGCTCGACGACGAGTGCGCCGAGTGCTACGATACCCGCTCGCTGGCCCAGCTCGGCTTGGGCAACCTCAACGCGGCGGAATCCGACGCGGACCGGGCGCTGCAATTGAGCGATCAAGCGAGTTGGGCCTACGTGGGACGAGCCAAGGTCTTCCTGGCCAAGGAACGGCTGGATGCGGCGCTGGCCGACGCCAACGCGGCTGCGGAAAGCAGACCGAACGACCGGGACGTGTTCAGCATCCGGGCCCAAATCTTCCGCGCCATGGGCCGCACCAGCGAAGCCAACCGCGACGAGGCGCGGAAAGAGGCGCTTTCCTGCTAGGGGATGCGAAGCATCACGCGCCGCACACATTTAATGTGTGCCCATTGCTGCGCACCGGCAGACTACCGGCTGGGCGTAGCGGACATTCCCGCGGACCGTCCTTACGTGCCCCCCTCACACGTAGAGGAGGCCGGACAAGATACCGCGTACTCTTGCGCGCATTTGCCACCCCATTCCACCGTAGCGCCGAGATTCAAAATAGTTCGTCGAGCGCTTCCCGGGGACTGATCGCGCGAACGGGTGAACGATTGTAGTCCCGGATATTCCTGGTCACGATGTGCCGCGCCCCGCATGCCTGGGCGGCGGCCACCTGCATGGCGTCCTCGAAATCAGCTATCGGCAGCGCGGCAGCGTTGCGGATGCCTGCCGTGCCGGTCGCTGCCACCGCCGCGAAGCGTGTGAGATCGACAATGAAGTCGCGGGCATCTGCGCCGCCCAGCGCCGGAGCCACGAGGTAATAGAAATTCGCTACCGAATGCCAGGCAATGAAGGCTGCCTCCGCGCCATGCTCAACGCGATCAAGTAGTTCTGCGGCCAAGTCTGCGTGTGGGCGTCTATCCAGGGCAACATCGATGAGCACGTCGGTATCGAGCAGTATCATTGCAGGTACTTCTTGGCCAAGGCGGCGTAGCGTGGGTCGTCTTTGCGTTCCGCCGCCCGGAACTTGCCGCGCCACCGCGCGGAGAAGGACGGTGCGCCCTCTCCTGCCAGTTCTCTCAGAGACTGCTCGATCAGCGACGAAAGAGACACGCCCCGCGCGCGGGCGTAGCGTTTGGCCGCCGGCACGAGTTCGGCGTCGACGGTGATGGTGAGCTTTTGCTTAATTAGTGGCTTTTTCACTTCTTGAATCCGTATACGTATATTGGGCTATGGTATACGTATATTGATGGGCATGCAAGTGGCCCAGTTGAGGGAATTAGTAGAAACGGGCTTGACCAAGGTGTCGAGGGATTGTAACGCTGCTAGGATAGGAGTGAGGCGCGGCCCAGCATCCCAGCTTTCCTAGAGAAGAGATGCGCCGAGGCCGCGCCTCGCCTCGTCTATATCTTACCACACCTATAAAGGTGTCAAGGGATTGTAGTAAGGGAATTAGTCGGTCTAGGTTTGAGGCATTCACCGGACAGGACTCTTGTCAATCCGAGTGAAAGCGAGGAATCTCAAGCGTTTGTGCGGGCTTCACGGTTGCTTTGCTCTTTGGGGCGACAGAAGAAACCTGTGACAAAGCGAATACTCGCGCGTAAGATCGCTCACTACCCCTCATGGAAGGACAATCTGGCGCAACGTGAAAATGGATTCCCGCCCCGTATCGGGATACGGGGCAAACTTTCACGGGAATCACCATGGCCTTGCGCAGGCCGCACACGGTCATGAAAATGGCGCCCGGCTTCCCGATCGTCATTCCGGCTTGCGTCGGAATCCAGGGCGCTCGCGGCGATGATGGATTCCCGCCACCGTATCAAGTACGGAGGCAAGCTTTCGCGGGAATGACGAATCCCGTCGTGCTATTTTCATGGCAATGACGGCAAAATGTCCACACAACCTAGCGCAGCTTGAGTATTTTCTCGATCTCGTGGACGTCGTTGGGAGCCGGCACCACCTCCCGGGCGACGTCCAGGGCTATCTCGGGGTCCTTGAGGCCGTGGCCGGTGAGCACGCAGACGATGCGGTCGGAGGGTTTGACCTCGCCGGCGGCGGCCAGCTTGAGCACGCCGGCCACCGAGGCGGCTGACGCCGGTTCGGCAAAGACGCCTTCTTGCTCCGCCAGCAGCTTGTAGGCAGCCAGGATTTCGGGATCGCTCACCGTGTCGATCAGGCCGCCGGATTCGTCGCGGGCGCGCACGGCGCGTTGCCAATTGGCGGGGTTGCCGATGCGCAGCGCAGACGCCACGGTATCGGGGTTGGCAATAGGCCGGTTTTCCACGATTGCCGCCGCGCCCGCCGCTTCAAGGCCCCACATGCGCGGCAGGCGGGTCGTGCGCCCCGCCCGGCGGTACTCCCGAAAGCCCATCCAATAGCTGGTGATATTGCCCGCGTTGCCGACCGGGATGGCGAGAATGTCCGGCGCGTCGCCGAGCACGTCGCTGCACTCGAATGCCGCCGTCTTCTGGCCCTGGAGCCGGTAGGGATTGATGGAGTTGACCACCGTGATGGGATTGCGCGCCGTGATTTCGCGCACGATGCGCAGCGCGTCGTCGAAGGTCCCGTCCAGGGCGATGACTACCGCGCCGTAGATCAACGCCTGGGCCAGCTTGCCCAGGGCGATCTTGCCCGCCGACACCACGACCACGGCCTTGATTTGCGCGGCGGCGGCGTACGCGGCGGCGGCGGCGCTGGTATTGCCGGTGGAAGCGCACATAATGGCCTCGGCGCCTTCCTCCAGCGCCTTGGCCACCGCCATCACCATGCCCCGGTCTTTGAACGAGCCGGTGGGATTGCAGCCTTCCAGCTTGAGCCACAGCTCCGCACACCCCACGCGGCGCTCCAGGGCGTGGGCCCGCACCAGCGGCGTGAAGCCCTCTCCCCGGCTGATGAGCGGCGTTTGCGGCGTTACCGGCAGAAACTCGCCGTAGTGAGACAGCAAGCCGCGGCCGGCGGGCGCGGTATCTCCCACGGGCGCACGCTCTCCGGCGCCGTCGTGCTCTGCAGTCACCCCCCATGCCTCCATCCGCGACGCGGCAGCCGTTTCACGCCGGGCCTACCAGTCTCCATGCTCGTATCCTTGCGTCTGAGTTCACGCCGTCTCGCCCACGTCCGCGATGCGCAAGAAGCCGGCAACCCGCTTGACAACGTCCAGACCTTCGATATCCCCCACGGCGTCCCGCATCGCACGTTCGTTTGCGGCATGGGTTGTAAACACCAACTCGGCCGTCCGATCCACGGGGTCGGCTTCCTTCTGGATCACGGAAGCGATACTGATGTGATTCGTGCCGCAGACCGCCGCAATCTTCGCCAGCACGCCCGGCCGGTCCGCGGCCCACAGGCGAAAGTAGTAGCGCGACTCGATCTCGGCCATTGGTTTCAGTGTCTTGGCGGCGTCCAGCGCGTAGGGAATGCGATTGGTTACGCCGCTGATTATATTGTGGGCCACGTCGATCACGTCGGCGACGATAGCGCTGGCCGTCGGTTCCGAGCCTGCGCCGCGGCCATAGAACATCACGTTTCCGACCAAGTCTCCCACCACGTACACTGCATTATACACGCCGTCTACGTTGGCAAGCGGCGCGGCCTGGGGCACCAGTGCGGGATAGACCGCTGCCTGATAGCGGCCGTTGTCTTGCCGTCCCACGGCCAGCAGCTTGATTACATAGCCCAGGTCTTGCGCATACCGGAAGTCCGCGGGCTCAAGCTGCATGATGCCCTCGCGGTAGATTGCCCCCGGGTCCACGTGGGTGCGAAACGCGAGTGAGGTCAAGATGGCCAACTTGAACGCGGCGTCGATGCCCTCCACGTCTTTGGTCGGATCCGCTTCCGCGTAACCCAAGCGTTGCGCGTCGGCGAGCACGGCGGGCAGGGCCGCCCCTTCCCGCGACATGCGGGTCAGGATGTAGTTGGTCGTGCCGTTGATGATGGCGTAGAATTCGTGAATCTCGTTGGCTACCAGGTCCGACCGGAAAGAGCCGATCAGGGGAATGCCGCCGCCCACACTGGCCTCGTAGTAGACGTCCACATTGCGTTCGCCGGCAAGGCGCAGGAGTTCCGGGCCGTGCTCGGCCATTACGTCCTTGTTGCCGGTGACCAGATGTTTGCCCGCTTGGATAGCGCGCTTGGCATAGGCATAGGCTGGCTCGACGCCACCGATTAGCTCGATGACGATGTGAATTGTCGGGTCGTCCAGAATGTCGTCCGGATTGCTGGTCAAGATCGCGGGGTTCACGTCCACCCCGCGGTCCTTCCCTTTTTCCCGCACCAGTATTCGCTTAACGTGCAGATTCCGGCCTGTTTCCTTGGCGAGCACGCGGGCTTTTTCCCGGATGATGCGCAGCACGCCGCTGCCGACCACCCCCAGGCCCATCAGGCCGATATTGATCGTCCGTTCATCGTTCACGGCAGAGTCACGCTCCTCGATCGCATCACACGGGCATCTTGACGTTCGCGCCCCCACTCCGGGGCGACTGTCCCAAACCCCTTCGGCCCCCGCCTGCTACGTATGGCCGACACGGTAGACGAAGAACAACGCCACGTCTTGGGTGGGGTAGTACCGGTCATTGTAGCCGCTGTGCACAAAGCCGTTCTTCTGCAGGAATTGGATGGCCGGGTAGTTGCGCGACTGCACGTCAATGCACAGGCCCTGCAAGCCATTGTGCTTTGCCCAGTTCATGCTGGTGCGCAGCAGCGCCGAACCGACCCCGCGCCGCCGGAAATCGGGACGCACGACAATGCTCTGCACCAGGCCCGTGCCCAGCCGCCGGGGGGTCAGCATGTCCAGGTAGCCCACGACGACATTCGACTCCTCCGCCACCAGGAATAGGTCGCCGTTGCGCCAGTCGCCGTACAAGTCCTCAGGGTCCAGGGGCGGCTGCAACGTCAGGACGCGGGGCAGACGCCGGACCTGGAACCCGGAGAGCTTCCGGTTGCCCTCCCAGCGTGTTTCCATAGCCCAGACGGTCCGGGTCTGATAGGACGCGTCGAGCCGAGCACACAAATCAATATCTCTGCGGTCAGCGCGGCGTACACGCATGCGGGGGCCTAAGTGGTGAGCTTGACGTAGAGATAGCTGAGCACAATACGGAGAATGGCAGCCGTGGGAATGGCCAGCAGCATGCCGGATATGCCAAAGAGCGCTCCACCGGCTAGGATAGCAAAAAGCGTTACTACCGGATTGAGCTGCACGTACCTGCCCACCACGTTCGGGATGATGAGATAGTCTTCGATGTGGCGCAGCACCGTGTACGTGAGCGCGACCACGATCGCGTACACCACCGGCGACCACCCGAAGGGGCTCGGATAGACGAGGGCGAGAATCACAGCCGGCGTTGCCGCCAATACCGGACCGATGAAGGGAATGAGTTCCAGGAAACCAGCCACCGGCGCCAGGACGAGGGCATAGGGTATGCCCAGCAGTTGCAGGGATATGTAGGTGGCCACAGACATGATGACTACCAGCATCAATTGTCCGCGAATGAACCGCCCCACCATGCGGTCAATCTGCCGGCCCAGCATGGTCACTTCGCTGCGGTAGGGCGCCGGCACCATGCGCCGCGCCCAAATGCCAAAGCGTTTCGACTCCAGCAACAGGTAGAACGTGGCAAAGAGGCACAGCAGGAACTTGAGGAGCAGTTCCACCACGTGGATCGCGATTTCCAGCGCAGCGTCGATGACTTGCGACGTTGCCGAATCCACAGCCGCCGCCAAAAGTTCGCCGGAGGTGCCAATCACCTCCTCCAAGCCAAACAAGTCCACCTGCGCATACGTGGCGATCGTACTCTCGAGATTCGCCACAATGCTCGGCAGGCTGCGCCGCAGCCCTTCCAATTCGCGACTAAGCGGCGGATAGCCAAACGTAAAGAGCAGCACGATACCGCCAAAGAAGAACGTCATGAGAATGAGCGTCACCCAGAAGCGGTGGAGCCGCGTGTGCTTGCAGAGCCACGTCACGAGGGGCGCCAGGAGATACGCCAGAGCGCCTGCCCAAATGAACGGCCAGATGATGGCGCGCACGCCATAGACGAAGAAGATCGCCAGCGCCAGCAGGGCAATCGCTACCACGGCCTTGGTTCGCGGGGAAAAACGCACACCTTTGGGCGGCGTCACACTGGGCCTCGGCTCGACTTCCGATGTCAGAGACTCTGCGGGGCGCTCCGGCTCCTCTTGGGGGGCGTCGTCCGGTCGGGTAAGCGTTTTGATGCCGCTCATTCGTTCTCTACACTGTCCTCATCGCACTTGGCACACGTATTTTAACTATGACACACACAGGCCGGAAACGCATCTATCCCGCCGCGCGCCGCGCGCGCATCGCATTCGCTCCAAGCCGCAGCGCCGGACATAAAACGGTTGACGAAAACTTAGAATTCCCTTAAAATGAAGGAGAGCGTTTCAGAGAGGAATTCATCTCTGCGGGAGAGGAGGCAACAGATGGCGAGTAGCACCGATGTAGAGTCCGTTTTGCGTGTATATACCTCCTATTTGGCAAATCAGAGAAAGCTTTCGCGCACGGAAACGGGCAGAAGAATCAAGTGGCTCAAAGATTTTAGCCGCACCATGTGTGCGCGCAAGTCCATTGACGATGTCTCGGTACGGGACGTCGTCATTTATTTTGCGGAATGGGCCGAGAAATTCGAGAACCCCGCCGAATGGTATGACCGGTATAAGGTGCTCGAACGGTTCTTTGACGATCTGGTGGAAATGCGTTTCTTGGAGACAAACCAAATCAAAGGTATCTACGACGACACCGACATCGAGCCTGAACTCGCCGACGACGCCGGCCCCTCTGAATCGCTGGAGCCTGTGAACTGGATGCGGCAAGACCATCCGCTCTACTAAGCCGCCATCCGCCGGCAAAGCGCCTCCGGCAAGGGCGCTTGATCAGTCTGGAAACCACGAAACCGGGAGCACGTTCCCGGTTTCTCCTTTAAGGCGCGCTGGCCGCTGCTACGCGCGCCGGCTCCTAGGGGCTCGGATAGCGCCAGTGCGGCAAGGGCGAGGCCGCCGGTGTGCGCGCCCGCCAGAGCTTCTCAAAGTGTCTTCAAGCTGCGCGGACGACCGCCGCCACACTCGGTGTCAGCCCGCAAGGGAGTTGCGGCAATTTCGGGCGGGCAAACGGCCCTGATAGACTCACCGGCTGTCAGCCTCCATTTACGCTGGGAATTCCCCTGCGCGGCATGGGCAAGCCCGGCCCTAGGCAGGGGAGAATAGAGGGTCAACGCATCCGGCTGCTTCCCAAAGTGCCACCCTGAGGAGCGAACCGCGGTGTCACTCTGAGGAGTGGAGCGACGTGTCATTCTGAGAGCCTCGTGTCATTCTGAGAGCCTGTTTACGATCTTCTTAGGGGGCTACAAGGCTGATGTAAGCCGTTCGTGCTGAGCATTTCGACAAGCTCAGTACAAGCCTGTCGAAGCATGAACGGCCATTTGGCAACTTGCAGTGGTTTCATTCGCCCTTCAACAAGCTCTGGGAGAGCGGCATTCGGAGGAAAA
>JAJEAH010000068.1 GCA_022824225.1 Chloroflexota bacterium | reverse complement strand
ATTGGGAGCGGAAGCGCTTCGACTGGGCTCAGCGCGAACGGGTTTGGGGGCGGTAGCGCTTCGACAGGCTCAGCGCGAACGGGTTTGGGAGCGGTAGCGCTTCGACAAGCTCAGCGCGAACGGGTTTGGGGGCGGTAGCGCTTCGACAAGCTCAGCGCGAACGGGTTTGGGAGCGGTAGCGCTTCGACAAGCTCAGCGCGAACGGTTTTGGGAACGGTAGCGCTTCGACAGGCTCAGCGCGAACGGATTGGGGGCGGCAGCGCTTCGACAAGCTCAGCGCGAACGGGTTTGGGAACGGTAGCGCTTCGACTGGGCTCAGCGCGACCGGGATGGGGGGCGGTAGCGGTTTGGCGGGCTCAGCGCGAACGGTTGGGAGCGGCTGGTGATGTTGGTTCTCCCCTTGGGGGGAGCCGAGCCGGAACGGGCTCGATGGGAACGAAGACTTCGAGTAGAGACAATTGCAGTTGTGAATGTTGAAGTTTGATGTTACTATCTGGAGAGTACTGTACAGGCCTAGTTGCAGATGTTCAGCGTCAACTTTATAAAGGGTATGGTTTTGCGCAGCCGGCCCGAAGCTGGATGCGCGGGAACTGAAAGGACCATCCGTGTCAGCGATTGTAGTTGATGGCTTGCGCAAGGCCTACGGCGACCTGAAAGCCGTAGACGACCTCAGCTTCGCCGTGGAGGAGGGCGAGGTCTTCGGCCTGTTGGGTCCCAATGGCGCGGGCAAGACCACCACCATCGAAATCCTCATCGGCTTGCGCCAGCGGGACGGCGGCGACGTGCGGGTGATGGGGTTGGACCCCGCGCAGGAGAACGACGCCGTCAAGACGCTCATCGGTGTGCAACTCCAGCAGACGGACCTCTATCCACTGCTCAGCGTGGAAGAGGTGCTGAAGCTCTTTGCCAGTTTCTATAGCAATGGCGCGGACCTGGAAGCGCTGTTGGACCTTGTCGGCCTGCGGGAACACCGCAAGGCGCGGTACCGCAATCTCTCCGGGGGCCAGAAGCAGCGGCTCTCGTTGGCCCTCACCCTCATCAACGACCCCAAGCTCGTCTTCCTCGATGAGCCCACGACCGGCCTGGACCCCCAGGCCCGCCGCGCGCTCTGGGACATCGTGGGGCAGATGCGCAGGCAGGGCAAGACCGTGCTGCTCACCACGCACTACATGGAAGAAGCGGAGGTCTTGTGCCAACGCGTGGCCATCATCGACCACGGCAAGATCCTCGCGCTCGGCACGCCCCGCGACCTGGTGGATGAATACGTGCCGGAACGGGCCATGGAGATTCCAATATCGGATAGCGGGGCGCAAGACCGGTGGGCAACGCTGCCGGCCGTTACGCATATCGACATGAAGGACGGCTTTGCCGCAATCCACACCACGAACATCCGCAGTTCCTTGACGGCGTTGCTGCAAGCTTCCGGCGATGCGGCAGTAGATTTAGATGAATTGCGCATCCAACGCGGCACGTTGGAAGACGTCTTTCTGCAGCTTACGGGAAGGACCATCCGCGAATGAAAGCGCTCTGGACGCTGACCTACTACACCGGCGTGCAGTTCGCGCGCGACAAGGTGGCGCTCTTTTGGACGCTGGCCTTTCCCGTAGTTTTGATGGTCATCATCGGCTTTGCCTTTGGTGAATCGGGCTCAGCGTCGTTGCCGGTGGGCATTGTCGTTGCAGACAGAGGCCCGGCCGGACAAGCGGTGGCGCAAGCGCTTGAAGGGATCCCGATCTTCGCGGTCACCACCGGGTCTCAAGCCGATGAGCTAGCCGCTCTCGGTGAAGGAGACCGGCGGGCGGTCGTAATCATCCCGGAGAGTCTCACCGGCGCGTGGCAGCGGCGGGAGGTGGCGACGGTCCAGATTCACCTCGACTCCAGCCAGCAGCAGTCCGCGGGTACCGCGTTGACTATCGTGCAGCAGGTGGTGGAAGGCGTGCAGCGCGAATTCACGCAGCAGCCGAGCTTGGTAGCCATTGAGACTCACTCGGTGCAGGCGGAGCGCTTCCGGCCCATCGACTATATCGCGCCGGGGATACTGGCGCTTTCCATTGCGCAGCTTGGACTCTTCGGCGCGACCACCCTGGTGGAGCAGCGCCAGCAACGGCTCCTGCGGCGACTGCAGGCCACCCCGGTCTCGCGCTGGATGATGTTGCTCAGCATGATAGTCGTCCGACTCGTCACCGCATTCGTGCAGACGGGGATTCTGCTGGCGGTAGCGCTGGCGCTCTTCCGCATACAGGTTGTCGGGTCTTGGCCCGCGATCATCGGAATAGTCATTTTCGGCACGCTGGTGTTCATTGCGCTCGGTTTCTTCTTGGGCGCGCTGGCGCCCAGCGCGGAAGCGCTGATCGCCATTGTGCAGATGGTGAACTTTCCCATGATGTTTCTCTCAGGCGCGCTTTTCCCGCTGGACTTCCTACCTGAGTTCCTGCACCCAATTGCCGTGGCGCTGCCGCTAACCTATCTCGCCGACATTCTGCGCCAGATCATGGTGGACGCGACCCCGTATGCGACAGTGCTGCAAGGCATGGGAGTCCTGCTGCTCTTCATGGTAGCCGCCGCGCTCCTCTCCTGGCGGTTCTTCCGTTGGGAGTAGCGGGACCGCAGGGGCGCTGGCCGCAATGCTTGTCGGATGGCAGCGCTGCGCGATCGGAAATACAAGAGAGCAGTACGGCGGATCAAGCCGCCGTACTGCTCTCTTGTTGTGCATGAATCGAGGCCGGAGTCCTACTCGCCCTGGACGAGGCCAATCAGGGTGCCGTCCGGGTCGGCGAATAACGCGAAGGTTACCATGTCGGGGATTACGGTGGGCGGCAGAATGGTCTTCCCGCCCATTTGCTCCGCCTTGTCAAGATAGGCTTGCAGGTCGTCTACCTCGACGTATAGCTTCACTCCGGGGCGGTCATCCTCTTCTTCCACGCCAAGGATGCCGCCGCCAATGCCGCGGTCACTCCCGGTATTCACCATCCCGTAATCCATCGGGTTGTCAGCGTCAATGGTCCAGTCGAAGAGATCGGTGTAGAACTGTCGGGTCTTGGCATTGTCGGAACCGACAATCTCAAAATGCACGACCGGATTAGGCATGAACGTCCATCTCCTTCTATATGCAGGTATGGTATGCGCATTCGTGCGGGTTCCCGTTTTGTCGAGCGGACGCCGAATCGTCAACGGCGAAGCAAACACCGTCTATCCCGCGTGCTTTGCGTTGGCTTCTCCTTTGCTTACCGGCATGCGGCGCTGTGACTGTGCGCTAGGGGCGACGTTCCCCATCGGACTGGCGCTCGCCCGAATCTACCCTCGTAGCCGATGCGCCGAGCGCGTCGGGGCTGTGCTTCCTTGAGCGCCGGAGCGGGGGCCGGCCCGTGGGGCGAGCCGGAGAGGCCCGCTTGTTCAAGCTATATTCTGATGGGCCGTCGGAACGCAATGCGGCAACGAAAAAGCGAAGTCCAAGCCACGCAGAAGAACGAGCGAAAAAAGGAGCGGGAGACGGGACTCGAACCCGCGACATCCAGCTTGGAAGGCTAGCGCTCTGCCAACTGAGCTACTCCCGCGCGCGTTTCTCGTGTTGCGCCCCGTGCACATGCGAGCACGGCAGTTGCGCGAACGCACAGCCCTCATTATAGCCCAAACCCGGCCGCGCGGACGTATGGGCGGGATACGGGGGCGATCCAGATTGCCCGGTCGCGCCGGTCTGGAGCGGCATTCTGGAACTGATACCGTAGGGTGGGGGGTAAACCCAACATCTGCGCTGGCTTGCGGCAGGATGGGGTATAATCAATAGCCATGAGCAAGCAAGCGGCAAGACACGACCGGGAAGACAGGTACATTTGGCGCCTGCTCACCGAACGCCCACGGGAACTCATCGAGCCGTCGGTGGATGAAAGCCCCGTGCCCGGCTGGGTGCTTATTTGGTCGCTCATCTTCGTCAAAATGTTCATCGGGGTTGCCATCCTTGTATTCTTCAATGCCGATAAGGCGCTTGTATTTGTCATCGGCACCCATTGGTTTGCGCCGGCCGCCATCGTTGCGCTCCTCGCGCCCCTTGGCCTCTTCTGGGCGCGGTTGTGGCGGATGCGCCAGCGCCGCGCGGAGTTGCAGCGCGCTGAGTGGCACGTGGAATCGCGCACCGAGCGCTAGCAAATCGTCACCCGCACGGGCCGGGCGCTCTCTAGCCGGGCTGCCGGGGGCCGCACCCGGACCGGGCGCGCTTCTCACAGGCTTGACGGATGGGAGAGCTTAGAATAATCTTGCAAACTAGGGACGGGTGTATGCTCGTCTTGAAGGAGTTGGGTAACTTGCCCTTTCGATTGAGGGTAAGTCTCTGTTAGATGGTGCGAACCGGAAACAGAGAGATCATGTGCCACATTAGGAGGTGGAGCATGCGTAAGGGACTATCACGCCGCGCGTTTCTCGGCGGCAGCGCGCTGGCGGGCGCGGGACTGCTGCTAGCTGCCTGCGGCCAGGCGCAGATGGCCGAATCGGCTCCGGCCGAAGAGGAAATGGCAGAGGAGCCAAAGGCTGAAGAATCGACCGAGGCCATGGATGCTAAGGTCGTAAATTACCTGCACGTAGACCTGGCCCAGAACGAGATTTGGCAGAATTCTTTCGGCGATATTTTCGATACGTTCAAGGAGAAGCACCCGGACCTGGAACTCACGGTGACGGGTACGAGCTTTGGTGAGCTGCCAGCCAAGGCCGGCGCCGCGCAGGCGGGTGGCATCGCCTTTGATGCCGTTTACGGCTACTTTGCTTGGTTGGGTGGTTTCATCGATTCCGAGATCATTACAAACATCGATCCCTACCTGGCTGCGGATGCCGACGTTTCTCCTGATGACTTCTACGAAGCGACCAAGGAGCGGTATCAGGGCCAGACGTATGGCTTGGCCTGGTTCAGCAACGGCAAGGAGATTTGGTTCAACAAGAATCTCTTCACCGAAGCCGGCCTGAAGAACCCGGAAGAGATGGAAGCGGACGGCGAGTGGACCTGGGAAGCGCTCTTGGAGTCTGCCAAGGTGCTGACCAAGGTGGACGGCGATGAGATCGTGCAGGGCGGCGTGCAGCTCTATGCGAATTTCACGTCCTATCTGTGCATGTACGCGTGGGCGTACGGCGCGGACTTCTGGGACGCAGGCTGCACCATGCCCACGTTTACCTCAGACGCGTTCCGTGAGGCCGTGCAATTCCACGTGGACGTGGGGTTGGTGCACAAGGTCATGGGCGGCTCCTACATTGCGGGCACCCAGGCCATGTTCAACACGGGCTCTTTCAACGTGCGCACGTTTGAGGCCAACATCACGCCGGAGGCGCTCTTCGAGATCGGCATGGCGCCGATGCCCAATGGTCCTGCCGGCCGTGAAATCGCGCTGGCGAACAACGCCATGTACCTCGGCGGTTCCGGTGCGAACCCCGACGGTGGCTGGGAATTCCTGAAGCATACCGTCAGCGCCGACGTGGTCGATCAGGTGGCGGCGCTCGGCGGCGGCCGCTACGTGGCCAACAAGAACGTTACGCCGGCTACGACTACGGACTACGAGGACATTGACGTCTATCTCATGCAGGCTGCCAACAGCCGCATTACCCCCACGATCTTCATGCAGTCTGAATTTAACGCTGCCTGGCAAGAGACGTGGGCGGAGATGATGGAAGGCGCCCTGACGGTGCCCGAGGCTCTCGATCGCACGCAGGGTCAGTTGGAGAACTGGCTGGCCGAAGGCGGCTGCATCCAGTAGTCTCAGTATCAATCGGCGAGACCAAAGGCAGAGCATTCTTTAGCGGGATGCTCTGCCTTTGCACTTTTGCGCCGCTGCGAGAGCGCCGCTAAGAGTGCGCCGATATCAAGGGCCGCTGCTACGGCGCCGACCGTTCATCTGCCGACGTGCGGGTGTGCGGATGGGGCGCAGCCTGCCAGGGCGACGCGGCGCTGCGCATGCCGGCTCCCACGCAAGGAATCAGCGCGTGATCTCGGCGCGAGGCTGCCTCGCGGCCGCGCATGACGGTTGGGCGTGTGGCGGGGTGTTCGCGAACGAGACGGCCCAGTCTCGTCCCGAGTTTTGCCGCCGGCAAGCAGTGGATTTGGGGGGCAGAGCGTCGAGGCGGCGGGGCATGCGCCCGCTCGCCGTAGGCGTACGCCCACTCGCCGTGGGCGCACCCTCCACACGTGACATTATTCACAATCTTCGCTATAATGCCTCAGTTGCCAGTAGGCTTGGCGTTGGTATGTCGCGCCATCCAGCCAGGTGGTTGGCCCGTACGTGCGGCGAAGTCCGGCGCTGAATCGCAGACCACGGCGCGTGGTGCGGCAGGTTTCGCTCCCAGGAAACGAGACGATTGGTGATCCCGGCCCCGCGAAAAGCAGTACAGGACTTGGCGCCCTATGTGCCCGGGGAGCAACCCCAAGGCGCTGGGTGGACCAAGCTCAATACGAACGAGAATCCCTACACGTCGCCTAAAGCGTTGGCGGCGTTGGAAGGCCAAGCCAGCCAGGCGCTCTCGCGGTATCCAGATCCTCTGGCCGCGGACCTGAGAGAGAAACTATCCCAGATCTATGACCTGGACGTGGGCTGGGTGTATGTGGATAACGGCTCGGACCAAATCCTCAACCTCATCTTCCGCGCCTACGTCGAGCGGGGTCAGACCGTAGCCTACACTTTTCCCACGTACCCGTACTACGAAGTGTGGGCGCACATGCAGGACGCGGCCATCAAGACCGTTGAACCCGGCCCCGACTTTGCCGTTCCCATCGACGCCCTGGCCGCGGAACAGGCGACGTTGACTGCCATATCTAACCCCAATTCACCGACGGGCACGTTTACGCCGCCAGACCAGATAGAACGATTGGCGGAACAATGCGCCGGTTTGGTCGTGGTGGATGAGGCGTACGTGGATTTTGCCTCGGCTTCCGCGCTTCCGTTGATTGAGAAGTACGACAACATCATCGTGTCACGGAGCATGTCTAAGTCTTTTGGGCTCGCCGGCGTGCGGGTGGGCTACGCGTTTGCCCGCCCGGAATTACTGGAGCCCTTGTGGAAGCTGCGCGATTCCTACAGCGTCAGCCGACCCAGCCAGGCGATAGCGCTGGCAACCCTGGATGACTACGGGTGGATGCGGAAAGTGTGCGCGGAGATCCGGGAGCGGCGCGAGCGCGTGGCCGCGCGCCTGGCGCGGGAATTCCCCTGCAAGGTGTATCCTTCGGACGCCAACTTTCTCTTCGTCGAGCCCACGACGCACACGGCGGCTGACGTTTTCGAAGCACTGAAAGAGCGAAAGGTGCTGGTGCGCTACTTCCGGCAACACGGATTGGAGCGCTACCTGCGCATCACAATTGGGACAGAAGAAGAAATGAATGAGTTCTTCAAGGCCTTGAGCGAGGTGTTGAAGCAAAGCAACGTGCCAACGACGGGAGGTACACAGTAACGTGGAACTAGTCTGGGCAGTCCCGATAGCCTGTCTTATTTCTGTTATTTTCGCGATCTGGTTGGCATACGATGTTCTGCGCCGCGACCGCGGGTCCGAGCAGATGCAGGAAATCGCCGGCATGATTTTCGAAGGCGCGACCGCTTTCCTAAACCGGCAATACCGCACCATCGGCATTCTCTCAATCATCGCTGCCGTCGTGATTGGCGGCATCATTGGCTACTTTGCTTCTGACACCGAACTTGGCATCAAGACCGCCATCGCCTTCCTGGTGGGCGCGGTCTGCTCCGCGCTTTCCGGGTTTGTGGGCATGTACATTGCCGTGCAGTCCAACGGCCGCGCGGCCAATGCGGCGCGTTCGAGTCTGGAAGAAGCGCTGAAAGTCTCGCTGCGCGGCGGCGCGGTTTCCGGTTTCCTGGTGGTGGCGCTGAGCCTCATCGGTGTGGGCGCCATGTTGCTGGTCTACGGCGGCAACGATCTGACGCCGGAGAATTCGCTGGCAGTGGTCAGCAGTATCGTTGGTTTCGGCTTCGGCGCCAGTTTCGTGGCGCTCTTCGCTCAGCTTGGCGGCGGTATCTACACCAAAGCCGCCGACGTGGGCGCGGACTTGGTCGGCAAGGTCGAACAGGGCATTCCTGAGGACGACCCGCGCAATGCGGCGGTGGTGGCAGACCTGGTGGGTGACAACGTCGGCGACTGCGCCGGCCGCGGCGCCGACCTCTTCGAGTCTACTGCTGCTGAGAACATCGGCGCCATGATCCTCGGCGCGAGCCTGGCGGTGGCGACCAACAACCTGGCCTGGGTGCTCTTCCCGCTCATCGTACGAGCATTTGGGCTGGTAGCGTCTGTGGTGGGCGTCATGCTGGCGCGGGGCGCAGATCCGAAGAACCCGATGAATGCCCTCAATAAGGGCTACTACGTCATTACGGTACTCTCGATCGTGTTTATGTTCGTGTCGGTCTACTACCTCTTGGGAGACATGATGTTCTTCTGGGCAGGGACCGTTGGCATTCTGACCAGCTTGGCGTTTGTTTACATAACGCAATACTATACCTCGGGTAGCTGGCGGCCGGTGAAGGAGATTGCCGAGGCATCCCGCACCGGGCCGGCGACGAATATCATTAGCGGTTTCGCTATCGGACTCGAGACGACCGCAACGTCCGTGTTGGCAATCGTCTTTGCCCTCGGTCTCTCTTTCTGGCTGGGCACGTTGGCCGAAGTGGAAGGCGTGAGCGCGGCGGTGCAGGGCATCTACGCGACGGCGGTGGCGACCATGGGCATGCTCATGAGCGCGGCGTACGTGCTGTCTATGGATACGTTTGGGCCCATCACCGACAATGCCGGCGGCATCACCGAAATGTCGGACGCGCCGGAAGAAGCCCGGGTGATTACCGACCAACTCGACTCGGTGGGCAATACCACCAAGGCCCTCACCAAGGGCTACGCCATCGGCTCGGCGGGCCTGGCGGCGTTCCTGCTCTTCCAGGCGTTTCTGGATGAGGTGCGGCACAAACTGGGCCTGCCCCACGAGGCTATTCAGGTTGACTTGGTAAAGGTGGAGGTCTTCATCGGCGGCTTCATCGGCGCCATGGTGGTCTTCCTCTTTAGCGCGCTGGCTATTCGCGCCGTGGGTCGCGCGGCCGGCGACATCATCCAGGAGGTCCGCCGGCAGTTCGAGGAAGAACCAGGCATCTTGGAAGGCACCGTGCGGCCGGACTACGCCCGCTGCGTGGACATCACGACGCGCTCGGCTCTGCGTGAGATGATCTTGCCGGGTCTGCTGGCGGTCGCCGCACCCATCGTCGTCGGCGTTGCGCTCCGCTGGGAGGCGGAAGCGGCCTTCCTCATGGTGGGTACCATGTCCGGCATCATCCTGGCGACCATCCTCAATAACGGCGGCGGCGCGTGGGATAACGCCAAGAAGTTCATCGAGGCGGGTAATCTGAAAGACGACGACGGCAACCCCGTCGGCAAGAACTCCATGGCCCACCATGCGGCCGTGGTCGGCGATACCGTGGGCGATCCGCTGAAGGATACGGCCGGCCCCTCGCTGCACGTGCTCATCAAGCTGTTTTCCACGATTACGCTCGTGCTGGCGCCGTTGTTCATCTAGAGTCGCCGATGTACGTGTAGCGTTGCCGACAAGAGTATTGAGTACGGTAGGGGCGGTTCGCGAACCGCCCCTACGTTTCATTTGCAGACCACTCGTAGTCCGGGCCGGCGGTCAAAGGAGACCCGCCCTCTCTCCAGGACCGATAAGAAACCCTCCTCTCTCCAGGACTGGTAGGTAACCCCTCTCTCCAGGACTGACAAGAGACCCTCCTCCCTCCAGGACTGATGAGAAACCCTACTCTCTCCTAGACTGACAAGACACCATTCTCTCTCCTGGACTGACAGTGGTGTGTGTAATATATTCGACTTCACGTGTCATTCCGAACGCAGCGCAGCGGAGTGAGGAATCTAAAGTACATCCCAGGGAAGTCAGCGTCATTGCGTTCCGCGAGCCCTATGCGACGCTGCGCTAGGAGTATCTGTGTTAGAGGTCAAGTGTAATCAAGAGAGGAATAAGTAGCACCAAACGTGATGACTATGCGAAGCTACACCTATGTCATTCCGAGTGCAGCGAGGAATCTAGTGCACTCACCAGCCTAAGTTCTTCGTCGCTCAGCTCCTCAGAGCACCAGACTTGATGACTATGCGAAGCTACACCTATGTCATTCCGAGTGCAGCGAGGAATCTAGTGCACTCACCAGCCTAGATTCTTCGTCGCTCAACTCCTCAGAATGACATTTTCATCCGCCTGTCAGCCCTCTTTCAGGGAAGAGGGCCAGGGCGAACGGCATCTCAACGGCACTCGCCAAATTGCGCGCCTCAGAAAGCCATTGAAAGGACTGATTGGGGAGTGTCAACCATGAGTGTAGTCTTGCCGAGGTTCTACCGTGCCTGAATTGCACTTCTACGGCGGTCGCAACGAGATTGGCGGCAACAAGATTCTGCTCGTTGACGGCGCCACTCGCCTATTCTTCGACTTTGGCATCTCCTTCAAAGTGCGGGGCAAGTACTTTGAGGAGTTCCTCAATCCGCGGCCCGGCTACGGTCTGAATGACTTCTTCCAGACCGGCATGTTGCCTTTGCTGCAGGGCATCTACCGGTCCGATCTAGAACCAGACGCAGACTTTTGGTCACGCTGGCAAACACATGGCCTGCATCGCACGCTTGATCACGTGGATGGCGTGCTGCTCAGCCACGCCCACGTGGACCACACCGGTTCCGTCTCGTTCCTGCGCCCGGAGATTCCGCTCTATACTACGGCCCTCACCGCGCTTATCTCCAAGGCCATTCAGGATAGCGCCCCGACTGACCTAGAGCGGGAGTTGGTGTATGCCGTGCCGCGCGAGAGCAAAGACGGCGTGCTGCGGACCGTGCGCGGCGCGCCGTTGCAACAGCGGCCGTTGCGCGTGCTCGATGGACCCCTATCGCTGGCAGCCGAACGGTTCTGGCACGATTCGCCGCAGGCCAGCAGAAAGATGGCCCCCGCGCCACTGGCAGCCGCCGGCGAGACGATTGGCGCGGGCAACAGGCTGCGCTGGTTTCCGGTGGACCACTCCATCTATGGCGCCGCGGCGTTCGCGGTGGAAACGTCGGCGGGTTGGGTAGCCTATACCGGCGATCTGCGCCTGCACGGTCGGCACGGCGCGCAGACCCGGCAGGCGGCAGCGGAGATGGCGGCGCTCGAACCGGCGGTGCTGTTGTGTGAAGGCACGAGCGCGGGCCGGGCAAGCGCACCAAGAACAGAAGAGGACGTGCACAAGACCGCGGAGGGAATTGTCCGGCAGGCCGCGGGGAAGCTCGTCTTTGCCGATTTCGGCCCGCGCAACGTGGAACGGCTCCTCATATTCCACGAGATAGCGCAGAACACGAACCGTCAACTGGCCGTGCTGAATAGGGACGCCTACCTGCTTGAAGCGATGCATTACGCCGCGCCGGACGAGGTGCCGGACTTCGGTTCTGTGCCGGGCTTTGTGCTCTACCAAAAGGCGCGCGCGCGCGTCAGCGGCTGGGAGAAGAATCTGCTGGAACGCCACAGCGCGAGGTTAGTGCATGCAGACGACATTCGCTGCAATCCCGGCGACTACATCCTCTGCTTCTCGTTCTGGGACATCAACGAACTCGCCAGCCTCGCGCCGGTACCGGCGACCTACATCTACTCCAGCAGCGAGGCGTACGATGAGGAGATGGAAATGGACCGCAAACGCTTGCGAAACTGGCTTGATCACTTCGGAGTAGAGATCCACGGTCTCGACGAATCGCAGGACGGCCCGCTGCACGCCTCCGGCCACGCCAGCGGCGGGGAATTGATCGACATTATCCGCCAAGTTCGCCCCCAGCGTCTCGTTCCCATCCACACCCAAGATCCCAAGTTCTTTCAAGAAGCGTTAGCGGACGATGACGTCGAGGTTGTTCTACCCGAAGTCAACCGCCCCTTGCAGCTTTGAGCGAGACGCAGATCTTCTATACTGGGCGCCGACGAGTAATTCCTAGGCGGCAGCGTGGGATGCCTTGCGATTCTTGGCCCTAAGGCTTGTGCCTCTTGATATGGTAGGCTTTGGTTTACCATAGATCTATGCGGATTGTGGGTCGGCTGAATGTGAATGACACAACGGTCTGGCGCAGCCCTGAAGCCCTGGTCGCCATTGGATTTCAGCGTTCCTCTGTCGTCATGATGAATGAGGCGCACAGTGGCTTGCAGCGGTGCATCCGTACGCGGGAGATTGGCCGGTGTATCTTGTCTGCTGCCCATCAGGCCGGTGCGCGTCACTTGGCCATGGAGGTGTTGTGGCCGTATTCGTTTGCCGCTGAGGCGAATCGCACGCGGCAGGTACCGGCCATGCCTGAAGAAGGGTATCTGACCCAACCGGAGATGCGGTTATTCATCCAAGCGGCACTCGACCTCGGTTGGACTCTGGTGCCGTATGAGGCGGACTATGAGGCGCATCCTGCAAAACTCGAGAAATGGGAGAGTATCAACCTGAACCAAGAGCAGCAGGCGCACAGCCGTAGCAAGGCTCTCATGGAGAGTCAAAATTGGCGCGAAGACCAGCAGGCACGCGCCATCGCCAACACTCTTGATGAACTACCGCCAGGAACGAGACTACTTGTTTGGTGTGGCTGGGGTCACCATGCAAAAACCGCGTTCTGGGGACATCTACCTATGGGGTACCGATTTCGCGAACTGAGTGGAATCGATCATTTTGCATTAGATCAGACTGTTACCGTTGACGGGGATGCTGAGGATTCACAGGAGGAGTCGTATCTGGCGGAGCAATATGCATCGGAACTGGCAGCATACGGCGGCACGGCGGGGTTTCTCACGGAAGATTCACCGGTTTCATTCCTGCGCGATCGCGAGGATTACGACGCCTTTATCCTGTCCACGCAGAACGAAATGGCCTGAGGCTGGTATACGTTCTCTATGCCTACTGCGCTAACACCTCGAAGACAATTGTCGTGCTGAAGCCGGCGCCGTCGATTTGCACGCCGTAACAGCCCGATGCGCGGACGACTACCCAGGTCATGATGTCTTCCCAACCCGGCGCGTCATCACGGTTGCCGGTGGTGTACGCGGGGATATGCAGCGAGGGAAGCGCAAGCTCCGGCGTCGGGCCGGCGCCCTCGATTCTCTGGAAGCGCAGCGTTTCCGGGCCGTTCAGTTGGCGGCCCCGCATGACAATGGGGCCCGTATACTGCGGGTCGCGCGCCCAGACCACTTTATTCCAATGCCATCCCTCATGCGCATAAGCGACGTTCCCATCGATGCTCACCACTGCCAGATACCCTAGTTCGTAGACGGGCCCGTCGCCGACGACTTCAAACGGGTAGCCTTCCACCGGGCGGAGGGATGGTTCCGGACAGGCCTCACCCGGATTCAGATCGGGAAGTTGCAGCGGACGTTGCTCCAGCGCGAGAACCAGTGCGTCCCAATTGGTTGGATCACCACAATTCCCGTACTGGCGGCACTCTTGCTCAAGGCGTATCCGCACTTCCGGCGCGGATGGCGCCACGGACGTAGCAGTGGCGAGCAATTGGACTTCAGGCGCTGTGGTTGGCATAGTCGTAGGTGACGCGGGTTGTACGCTTGCGCTGCAAGCCGTGAGGGCCAGCAAGAACGCGCCGATTATCGCTAACGACCTGACCATTGGACGACCAAGAATTGGGCCAATAGCTGCTCTGGAGTGAAGGATGCCCATTCAGGCTCCTTTTGCTGGGGATGGGCGCAGGCTGCAAACCTGCGGTACCGGATAGGCGTGGGATTTAAAATAAGAGTGGTTGAGGCCCCGCTGACTGACCGGCTCCCAACCAACCATGATCTGCCCTACACTTGCACGGGTCCTGCAAATACGTGCTCGGGTATGAAGCTCTCTCTCGCGCTGGAGTGGACGTGCTCGACGCCCTCGGTGGTGACTTGGGCCAAGGCAGTATAGTGGGTGCTTTCGCCGCTGACGCCGCTGCGGGTGCCGCCGCCGTGGCCGCGCAGCCATTGGGGGTCTATGAGTTGCTCGCCCTGCCAGAGGCCCTGCGTGGCGAGCAGGTGGCCGAAGCGGGCGATGTCGGCGGCGCACATCACCGCCCAGCCGGGACCGCTCCGCACCACGTGACCGTTGACGCGGTACGGCGGATCGAGATAGGTGTAGGAATCGGGGATGGTGGGATAGAAGTATTGCTGCGACTGCACGGTCTCGCCGCTGTACCAGTCCCAGCTAGTGGGCGCCATGCCGATCTTGCCAAAGAGCCGCTCGTCCAGCACGTCCTTGAGGTCGCGGTTGCAGTCTATCTTCATAGCAATGACGGAGGTCGGCATTCTGTTTTCATGGAAATGACGAGGCCATCCTTCTCTCCGGAGGCAAGCCCCCGTGCTACGGCGGTTCGCCTCTATTGGCGCAATACTAACGCATGTTTTGGCGCTCGTCAGGTTGACGTAGTCCTACCTTGGCAATTCGCCTTTGCGCCGGTTTGGGCCGGGGCGGAAGTCCGGCACGTGCATGAGCTTGCTGCCCTGGGCGATGGACTCTGAGGCCAAGACGGCCGGCGCGGCGGTGTCCATGGCCTTGTAGAGGTCGAATTCCAGCGGCTTGTCGTGCAGCGCCGCATCGCGGAACGTGGCGTGGATGTAAAAGTCGGTATCGCTGTGGCCGCTGCCGCGCGCTTCCGCGGGGGCATCCGTGCGTTGGGGTTTCCAATCAACTTCCGCGTGATCGTGCATTTGCGCATCCGCCAGCCACAGCTTGGGGGAGTCCTTCAGCGAGCGCGCCAATTCCACCGAGCCCTTGGTGCCCATGATGTGGCACCAGTGGTTGTCTCGCGGGGGGGTGGGTTGCGTGTAGGCTACGGCCAGGCGCATGAGCGTGTCTTTCGCCGTCTTCATTATTGCCAGTTGGATGTCCGGCTGTTGAATTTCCTCATGAATATAGCTTGGCGAGCGCGTGCTCATGGCGGTAACCTCGGTCACGCGGTCGTCGAGCACCATGAGGATGGGGCTGAGCTCGTGGGGCAGATAGTGAATGGGCGGCATGAGGTTGATCCAGGTGGGTTCCGCCTCGGGGTGATTGGGCAGATCGGCAATGGGCACAAGCTGCGCCGTGCCCGGCAGCCGGTGGTAGCGCGCCGGTTCTTTGTAGCCAATGTACTGGCCCTCACAAAACGTGATCTTGCCGAGCTTGCCTTCCTGCACCAGTTCGCGCCAGGCGGCGAATTCGCCGGAGTGACGCCGCTGTTCCCCAAGTTGATAGACCTTGCCGCTGCGCTCCGCCGCGATTACTATGCGCCAGCAGTCTTCCAGCGTGTGCGCCGCGGGCACCTCTGAGTTGACGTGCTTGCCGGCCTCCAGGGCCTGGGCGGCCAGCGCGCCCTGCTCTTGGCAGCGCACCGTCAGCGCCACCGCGTCCACGTTGGGGTCCGCCAGCAGGTCTTTATACTCGGCGTATACCTTCACCGAATCCGGGTCGCTGAGGGCGTCCAACGAAATGCCGTGAAGTTCCTCGATTGGGTCGCAGATCGCCGTCACCCGGTAGCCGTTGAAGTTGTCCAGCGTCTTCAGCCAGTGGCGGCCGCGGGCGCCCAGTCCGGTGAGACCAACTCGGATTTCGTCCACAGGTGTACTCCAGTTTGTGGGTGGTGCAAGAAACGATGGGCAAGGGCCTCAGTGATTTGGGGGAGGTGGATTCCCATCGCAATGGAAAACGCGCACAATTGATCCACGCGCCCTGCTCTGCGTGCGCTTGCGTTGCCGGTTGCTATTCTCCGGCGTCCGCCGGAAACCACGTTGCGTGCACGCGGCATGGCATGCGCCGTGCGTGGTGGGTCAAGTATACCAGCGGCGGCGCGCAAGCTGAATTGGCGGCGCGCAAGCTGAATTGGCGGCGGGCCGGCTTGGGAGGGTGGGCAGAGTCCGGCACGTGACTGCCCGGGTGTTCCGCCTGTTGGGTCCGGAACGCGCACTCTCCGCGCCTAAAGCCAAGTGCACGCGCGGGCTTGCCGGTCACCGCAGTGCGGACGCTTTCATCACCAGCGGTTCCGGGCAAACTCCCGCGCCGCGCGGTCCATGTCCCGCCGGGCGTCTTTGGCCGCCAAGGCCTGCCGCTTGTCGTAGAGCTTCTTGCCCCGCGCGACGGCCACGGCGACTTTAACCCGCCCGTTGCGGAGATACAGGCGCAGCGGGATTACGGTGTGGCCCTTCAGTTGGGAATGCTGCTGGAGAACGGCGATCTGGTCTTTGTGCAGCAGCAGCTTGCGGGGCCGGGTCGGCTCGTGGTTGACGTACCCCCCGCGCCGATAGGGCGAGATGTGCACGTTCCACAGCCATGCCTCGCTGTCGATGACGCGCACAAAGCCCTCGGCCAGGTTGACACGGCCGGCCCGAATCGATTTGACCTCCGTGCCGAGCAGGGCCAGACCGGCCTCGAAGGTGGTGTCGATGTGGTAGTTGTGGTGCGCGCGGCGATTGGCCGCCACCGCCATATTGTTGGGGTCGCGGACCTCGGCGGCCCGGCGCGCTTTCTTCTTCTTTGCGGTTGCCATTGGTTCAGCATGCCATAGGATTGCCGTGGATGGAACGTGACGGCGCGAGGCCGGCGCGCCAACGGGACGGTGCGACGCGGCGCTGCGTGCGGCTAGGAGACCGCGGATTGGCGCGCACGCCAACTGCCCATCGGGTCGCGGCGCTGTGCGCCGCTAGGAGACCGGCTCGCCCTTGGCGTACGCCCTCAGGTAGCGGCGGGCCTCCCGCGTGCGGGGGTAGCGGTTCACGATCTCCCAGAAGCGCCGGTTGTGCCCGGGCTCGACGAGATGCGCCAATTCGTGCATCAGGACATAGTCCCGCACCCACTCCGGCATCCCGGCCAGATGGTGGGAGAGGCGAATCGTCCCGCGCCGCACGCTGCAACTGCCGAATACGCTGTTCTGGTTGGTGACGTAGGTGACGGAGGCGTATGCCAGTTTGCCGCCAAAGTACCGCCGGTTGAGTTCGTCGGCGCGTTTGCGGAGTGGATCGCCGTGGTTGAGCCGCGCCTTGGTCTCCTGCAACTCGACGCGGCGGCGCACCTTTGCAACAAAATAGGCTTCTTCCGCCTTGCTCAGGTGCGCGGGCACGAGCACACGCAGCTTGCCGTGTTTGAGAGCGCCGCTGACGGTCTTCCTGCGCTGGACGCTGCGCACGACCTCGATGTCTTGTGGGTCTAGCTTGAACATGCGGGAGTGGGATGCGGTCCGGCCCCGCGCGCTCAGAACCACCGCCATGCTGGGATCAGCGGCGCGGCGCGTCCGCGCGCGGTGAGCGCGGGGCGGAGCTTAGGGCAGGGCCATGCCGGTCTTGGCCTTGATGAGATCGGCGAACGTCATCTTGGCGGGGACCATCTCGCCCAGGATGCGCTCGAGCGCCATGCCGTGGCTGCACAGTCCGTAAATCGTGAAGAAGTCGCAGTCGCAGCGCCACTCGCCGTCTTGAAACGCGACCACGTGCTCGTTGTTGTCACCCCGGACACTGACGGTGAACGCGGTAAAGCTAAAGCGGTCCCGCTCTTCCGTATAGCGGTTTGCTTTCTCCACTTTGCCAATCAGACTGGAATACATTCATGCCCCCTTGTTAAATGCTCAGGAGAGCGCAATGTGCGTTTCTCGATGAAGCACCCCTGAGTGAGTGTAGAACATGCTGCGTGCGGCACTGGTGTGCCTTGGGGTAGGGTATGACCGAATCGGACTCTTGCGTATGCGCAGCATGTTGCCCCTAATGTTCAGTATACTTTGGGGTATGCTGGCGGTCAACGGTATTGTGAACACGGGCGGTGCAGACTAGAATGCATTTAAGGCACAGCAAAAAGGGCGCGGCAAGAGTCGCCTACCGCAGTCAGGAGGCGCGAGTTCCGTAGCTTATCCACCAACAGACCAAGCATAGGCCGGACACGTGTCGGCGGTTCTTGGTAGGCGCGGCTGATGAGGAACGGCATAGACAAGCGTGTTCTGGTCTTGAACCTGGACTACCGGCCGCTGAATATCTGCAACGTGCGGCGGGCGTTCTTGCTGTTGCTGAACGGCAAGGCGGAAATGGTCGAGCGCTATGCGGAGGACCTGGTGTCCGCCGAGGCCCGCTTCTCCCGGCCGTCGGTCATCAAGCTGCAGTACTTGGTCAAGCGGCCGCCCACCGGCCCCCGCCTGGTGCGCCAGGAGGTCTTCCGGCGCGATAGGCATACGTGTCAATACTGCGGGGTGCAGTCCCGCGAGTTGACGATCGACCACGTCATGCCCCGGCATCGAGGCGGCGGCCATACCTGGGAAAACCTCGTCTCCGCCTGCAAAGACTGTAACCACCGCAAGGGCGGCCGCACCGCCGATGAGGCCCGCATGCGGCTGCTGGCCAGTCCCGGCAAGCCCCGTCTGAACGGCTACCTCGCCCACCTGCGCAACGTCCCGGCCCAACCCCATGAGACCTGGGTGCCGTTTCTCTACCCCACCGGCAAGCCGAGCTAGGGATCAGTTTCCGTGAGTGAGGCACAGCGAGTACTGACCGGCGCATCCTGAAAAACCGCAGAAAAGCCGCAACCGGCCCTTGACAAAGCAAACGCACTCCTCTTTAATGAAATCTATTCTCATTAGTATATGAGAATGGTTCTGAGTAGTGATAAACTTAATCGGGAGGATTGCTGCAGATGATTCGCGTTCGGTCAATGAGCCGTCGTAAGGTGCTAGCCGCTGGTCTCGCGAATGCCGGCGCCGCCTTGCTTGCTGCCTGCGGTACGGTGGCTATGCCGCAGGCGGAAACAGAGCCGGAGCAGATGAGTGAGTCAGCCTACGAGCCGGTGACCATCGAAAACTGCGGTGTGACCATTACCTACGATCAGCCGCCGCAGCGGGCCGTAGCGATGGCGCAGCACGCCACTGAGGTGATGTTGACGTTGGGACTGCAAGACCACATGGTCGGCACGGCGTACTTGGAAGACCCAATCTTGCCCAATCTCGCCGACGCGTACGCACAGATACCCGTGCTCTCGGACACCTATCCGTCCCGTGAGGTGTTCTTGGGAGCGGAGCCTGACTTCATCTACGCCGGTTGGGTAAGCGCCTTCCGCGATGAGGTGGCCGGACCGCGTGAAGCCTTGCTGGATTTGAACATCAATTCTTACCTTGCCCATGCGAATTGCTTGGAGAGCAAGGCGACAATCGAGGACGTATTCACCGACTTCCTGACTATTGGGAAGATCTTCGGCGTATCGGAGCGAGCGGAAGCATACGTGGCCGAAAAGCGGGAGCGGTTGGCGGAAATTCACGCCGTGACGCAGGGGGCGGACGCAAAGGTTAAGGTGTTTGTCTTTGACAGCGGCGACGAAGCGCCGTATACGGCCGCCGGCACCGGCATTGTGAATGCGCTGCTGGAAGAGGCCGGCGGCGTCAACATCTTCGCGGACGTGGAAGGCGGCTTCGCCACGGTGAACTGGGAGGCCGTCATCGAGCGCGACCCGGACGTCATCGTGCTGCACCATGCTTCGTGGTCCACAGCGGAGGAGAAGATCGAGTACTTGAACAACACCGAGGCACTGGCAGCGCTGCGGGCTGTCCAAGAAGAGCGCTTCGTCATCGTGGAGTTCACGGCCACGCAGCCCGGTCCTCGCAGCGTCGACGTAATTGAAACCCTGTTCCAGGGCTTCTACCCTGAGTAACCTAGAAGCTGAGAAGCTAACTGCATGGGGACAGCAGTAGAACAAGCGAGCCAGGACCCAGGCGAAACGCCCCCGGCGCCGGCTCCTCGAGCCAAGCGCCGGGACGCGCGCTTTCCTTTGGCTGTGCTCGCCCTAACGGCGGCCTTGTTGGTGACGCTGACACTGGCCGTGACCATCGGGCCGGTGGCGATTTCACCCTTAACGGTGTGGCAGATTGCCCTGGCGCGCATGACCGGTCTTGCCGCGGGCGAGTGGTCTGCCGCCCATGAGAACATTGTGTGGCTCATCCGCTTGCCCCGGGTCTTCCTGGCGGCCATCATCGGCGCGGGGCTGGCGGTGGTTGGCGTCGCCATGCAGGCAGCCGTGCGCAATCCCTTGGCGGACCCCTACATCCTCGGGATTTCGTCGGGGGCGTCGCTGGCCGCGGTGCTGGTAATCTTGATGGGCGTCTTCAAGTTCTTTGGCATCTATTCCCTCTCGGTGGCGGCATTCTTTGGCTCGGTGATGGCCTTTGTCATTGTCATCACGCTGGCGCAAAACCGCGGCACCCTCTCGCCAATCCGGCTGATCCTGGTTGGCGTAGCGTTGTCGTACGTGCTTTCGGCGGCTACAAGTTTTGTCATTTTCCGGGCCGACGACGCCGAGGGCATCAGGTCGGTGCTCTTCTGGCTCCAGGGGAGTGTGGCAGGCGCCAAATGGAGCTACCTCACCTTGCCACTCATTGCGCTGGTGATCGGAACTGCGTATTTGATTTTGCAGGCGCGGCCGCTCAACGCGCTGGTTGCCGGAGAGGAAACGGCCATCAGTCTCGGCGTGGATACCAACCGCTTTCGCCGTGTGCTGATGGTGGTGGCGGCCATGATCACCGGCGTGATGGTTGCGCTCGCCGGTGCCGTCGGCTTCGTGGGCCTCATGATGCCCCACACCGTCCGCCTGTTCGTTGGCTCCGACCACCGCCGGGTGTTGCCGGTCAGCTTGCTGGCGGGCGCCATTTTCTTGGTCTGGGTGGACGTGCTCGCGCGTACGATCGTGCAGCCTGAGGAGATGCCCCTGGGCGTGATTACGGGCTTTCTCGGCGGCCCGTTCTTCATCTGGTTGATGCGCCGGAATCGAAATGCGCTGGGAGGAGGCCGATCATGACGTTGCACGTCGAAAAGGTAACGTGGCGTGTGGAAGATCAGACGATTCTAAGTGATGTTGCCGTAGACGTGGCGGCGGGCGAGCTTGTCGGCGTGCTCGGGCCCAACGGCAGCGGCAAATCGAGCCTGCTGCGTTGCATTTACCGGGCGCTCAAGCCCGATGCCGGCTACATTGCCCTGAACGGCGACAACGTGTGGAACCTCGATGCCAAAGAGGCAGCTCGGCGGACGGCCACCGTCTTGCAGGAGACGCCCGGCGAGTTTGAGTTCGTGGTGTGGGAAATGGTGCTGATGGGCCGCACACCCCACAAGAGCATGTTCGCGCGCGAAAACGCAGAGGACCACGACCTGGTGGAGAACGCGCTGACGCAAGTCGGTATGCTCTCATTCGCGGACCGCTCGTTCGCGACGCTATCCGGCGGCGAAAAGCAGCGAGTCCTGATAGCCCGCGCTTTGGCGCAACAAGCGCGTTTTCTCATCCTTGACGAACCGACCAATCACTTGGACGTACGCTACCAACTCGAAGTCCTCGATCTCGTGCGCGGACTTGGGGTAACGACGTTTACGGCGTTGCATGACCTCAACTTGGCCGCCACGTACTGCGACCGCCTCTACCTCATGGAGGGCGGGGAGATAGTTGCGGCGGGAACCCCGGCAGAGGTGGTGCAGCCTGCGATCCTGCGCAAGGTCTTCGGCGTAGAGGCCGAGGTGCAAGTCCATCCCCGCACCGGCAAACTCCACATTGTCTTCCTACCCGCACACGCCGCCGTGCCGTCAGCTACGGCCCCGGCTGAGGCGCCTGCCTCAGCAGTGCTGGTTGGTGGGAGCTAGAACCCAAGCGCACGCAGTGAAAGCACTTCACCATGTCAGACCCCCAAAGTGAGCAAGGGACGAACGATTCGTCCCCAAGAGCCGCAGTAGAACCCAACGGCAGGCCGTTGGATGCCAACAGCATGCCGTTTGATACGGTTGTGATTGTGGGTCGCGGCGGGTATGGCGCCGCGCCGCGAGAAGAACTGGAGCGGATTGTCTCGTCTGTTGCGGATTCCGGGCGCTATCGGGACGTGCGCTACGCATTTATGGAGCAGGGCAAGCCGGCCTTGCCCGCGGTGCTGGCAGCGTGCGTGGACGCAGGATCCCGCCGTCTGCTCATCGTGCCCGCCCTGGTGCCCATGGACCGCACGCTGCGTTGGTGGCTGCCGCTCGCAATCCGGGACTGGGTGGGGGAGCATATTACAGACGGAACCGTGGAAATCGCATTGGCCCCACCGCTCGGCGATAGCAAGCACCTGGGAGATGCGGTGAGCGCAGCAGCGATGGATGCGCGGAACTGCACGGATATTGGCAAGGACCCGACCATTAAGGATCGGGCGCGGTCGTGGAATCAGATTCCCGCCCACAGCCACCAGGTGTTTCTCTGCCACGGGCCCCGCTGCACGCTGGCGAACGCCCCGAAGACGTGGGCTTATTTTCAGGAGAAACTCAGAGAGAATGAACTACGGGGCAAGCAGGGCGTGATGACTGTGCGCACCAGTTGCCTGTATCCCTGCGATCTGGGGCCGATCATGGTGGTGCATCCGGACGGCACGTGGTACGGCGGCGTGGACGAGGCCGCCGTGGACCGCATCGTGGCCGAGCACCTCGTGGACGGAGAAGCAGTGCCGGAATACGCGTGCGTACCCGGCGCGCCGGCGCGGAGCAAGCCAGGGTCTTAGGGCAGCTATTTCTTCGCCGCCGCCGGGCACATAGCATGTGCCGAAAACTAGAGAACCCAGTTCTTTTTGGCTACTGACGCAAGCTACCGGATATATCGCCTCGAATCTGTCATTTGAAGGACGCCTTGTTCATTGCGGAACAGGGCGTTTTTCTTTGCCCTGAGACTGCGTACAGAGACTGCAGGCGGCGCTATGTGCAAATGGTGGTGGCGCAAGGCCCGCAGGGCGCGCGGTTCGATGATCCAAGGCGCCAAGAGCGCCGGCGCACTGCCTACCGGGTGTCCGGGCCGCGCAGCCGGCGGCCCGCGCGGCAGAAAAGCGGACTACGCCCAGAAGCCAGGCGCCGCGACTAGTAGGTATTGACTTAGACTACACAGGTATAAGTGTCAACGTGAACGACTGCTCCTCGAAATGTCATTCTGAGGAGTGCAGCGACGAAGAATCTAGTGCCCGGCAAACGCTAGATTCCGCGTCTTTGACGAAGTCAGCGAACCCTGATCGACGCTGCGCTCATAATGACATGAGCTATTGCCCAGCAAGGAGTTCAAGTCTAATTCTACTATTTCCCCCAGGCACAGCACTTGACAAAGCGATCACAATCTTCTTTAATGCAACTGAAAGGCATTCCTAGTAATATCTGGGAATGTACGTGAGAGGCTCTAGTGCAAATCGAAAGGGTATTGGATTAGGATGAGTTCTCAACGCGTGACCCGTCGCGGTCTTATCGCCATCGGTGTAGCTGGCGCCGGCAGTCTTTTGCTGGCGGGTTGCGGCACGGTAGCCGCACCGCAACCGGCGGCGGAGCCGGCAGAGCCGGCTGAACCGGCGCAAGAAGCCGAAACCGCTTATACGCCCGTGACTGTCGAAAACTGTGGTTTTTCCATTACGTATGACCAGCCGCCCCAGCGCGCTATCACTCTCTCTCAGGAATCGACTGAACTGATGCTGGCGTTGGGTCTGCAAGACAACATGGTTGGCACGTCGTATCTCAGAGACTGGGTGCACCCTGATTTCCAGGCGGCCTTCGACCAGATTCCGATACTAGCCGAGAAGTATCCTTCACATGAGGTCATTCTGGGAACGGAGACCGACTTCGTTTACGCTGCCTTCGTAAGCGCCTGGAATCGTGAAGACGTGGCGGGGCCGCGCGATGCGCTCTTGGAGCTTGGCATCGCGTCGTACCAGGTGGCCGCCAACTGCAAGGACGGCAAGGTGACCATTGAGGACGTTTTCGAAGACTTCGTGAAGATCGGCCAGATCTTCGGGGTAACGGAGCGCGCCGAAGCATACGTCGCCGAGCAGCGGGCGCGCCTGGAGGAAATCCGCGCCAAGGTGGGGACGCCCGATCCGAAGGTAAAGGTCTTCATCTATGACGGCGGCACTGATTCGCCATATGCCGCGGTGGGTACGGGCATGGGGAATGCGTTGGTCGAAGAGGCGGGTGGGGTCAACATCTTTGCTGACGTCGAGGGCCTCTACGCGACGGTGAACTGGGAGACCGTGGTCGAACGGGACCCCGACGTCATCGTGCTGTTCGATATGCCTGGATGGTCTACGGCTGCGGAGAAGATAGAGTACTTGGAAAACACCGAGGCGCTTCACTCCATCAAGGCCGTGCAAAACAAGCGCTAGGTGGAAGTGCGCTTCACGGTCGCGAACCCGGGCATCTACACCATTGACACCATTGAATTGCTGGCGAACGCATTCTATCCCGAGTAAGTGAAGAAGGTAGTAAGCCTACCGGGACCGCGACGGGGGAGAGTGGGTTAAGGTCTCAGCACGTACCGACACTTGGTCTGTGCCAAGTGTCGGTACGTGCTTTTCCTTTCACTCCTCACGGCCAGATATCTCTCTGCCATTGGTCGAGTTGCACGCTGGCGAATGCCCCGGCGCGTGGCGGGGGATTCCTAGAGGCAGAGCACAGTGCGCGCAGGCCGCGGAGCATCTCGTGGGCGGCGCGCTCGCTATGACGCAAGAGCAGCGCGCCGAAGCCGCCCAACAGCCCTACGAGCACGGCGAAAAGCAAGGGCACGGCAAGCCAGTACGTGTGAGACCAGCCGGCGGCGTCGGATGTGTACACGACGATGGGAATGCGGCCGAGACTAACCGTAAAGGAATCCCGCTTGGTGACGAGGGGGAGCAGCCCGAGCAGCAGCACGGCGGCGAGGCCGATGAAGAGCCCTGTCGTCGCGCCAATGAGCATGGCGTTGACGAATGCAACCAGCAGCGTGCGTTCGCTGCCGAGAAGCGAGGCAATCCAGCCGGCTTCCGCCGCGAGCAGCGGCAGCAGCATCACACCGAGAAAGCCCAACAACCACACCTGCGCAAGCAGAATCCCCCGGATGCCTCGGGCTCTAAGTCGCATTCGTTTGTCCCCTCCTTGCCGCACTGCCGGAAACTGGCGTTCCACCGGTAGGCTACTACCGTTTGCGGTTGCTGTCAACTATGGGCATCGCGGCAAGCCAAAGGGAAACGACGTCTCATTTCGTGTCAGCCCGCGCGAGACTGCCCGGGACCGCTCTGGATCGCGGGACACAGGCGGCAGACGCAACCGAAAGCGGCCCCGTTATTGGCTCACTGTGGTGTTAATCGTCGTTGGCAGCCACCTCTGATCCAGTTTGCAGTTGCCGGAGCAACTCCTCAGGGTTCTGCGCGTGCAGCGAGCCGACGGTGAGTCCCTTCTGTATGTTGTAGATGGCTTCTTTGCCGCTCCCGCCCGCGCTGGCGCTCACCCCTACGTGTGACTCAAGATAGGCCGCAAGCTGCCCTACGGCGAGATAGCTATGCCAGACTTTTTCCTTATCGCTGCTGTTCTCGGGCAGCGCGCCGCCCAGTCCGGTGACGTACGGGTCATCGGCAAGCAGGCTGGCGGCGGCGGACTGGAGTTGCGTGAAGTTTCGCAGGGCAATCTCACCGATACCCTCAAACTCCTCGGCGTGAATACTGGTCTCCAGGTCGCTTTTGAGTGTATGCGTGGGGTGAATAAGGCGGATCAGCGCGCGCAGTGTGTTTGCGCTCTCGGGCATGGGATTGACTCCTGTTTCTCTGGTTGCTTGCGACACGTCGTTCGTGGTTTGGTTCACGTCGGTCTTCCCCTTATGGGCAATGAGCAGTTCTGAAATTGGCTGCTGCTGTGGCGGGGCGACGGACGACCCCGCGCCGCAGGGATTGATGCGCGTATTCTCCTTTCTGCCGCTTGTCGGGCGTTTCTACTGAGGCGCGCCGCCAGCGGTGCCTTGCGCCTCCTATCCGTTCACCCTTCGATCCTTCGACAAGCGCAGGACAGGCAGCTCAGGGCGAACGGACAGGATGCGCCGCAGGTTCTTGCGCGCGTGATGGAGACGAGCCTTCACTGTGTTGACCGGCGCGCGCGTGGCTTCCGCAATCTCCGCGTAGGAGAAGTCTTCGTAGTAGTAGAGAATCACCGCTTGGCGCTGCGGCTCCGGCAGGAATTCCATGGCCTGCTCCAGCGTGGCGTAGGCGGAGCGCCGCTCCAGGTTGCGCTCGGGATTGCCGAACGAGTTTTCGTCACGCATCGCAAACGACTCGCCGCCCGCGCTGTTGGCGTCCAATGAAAGGGTGCGCAGGCGGTAGCGTCCTTGGCGCCGCAACTCGTCGTAGCACAGATTGCGCACGATGCGAAAGAGGTACGGCCGCAGCATGGCCGGGTCCACCCGGTGCAAATTGCGATAGAGCGCGAGAAAGGCATCTTGCATAATGTCGTCCTCCTGCGCCGAGGCGCCGATGAGCCGCCGGATGAAACGCCGCACCGCCGGCTCCAACTGCGCGTGCAGTTGGGCGAAAAGCCGCTGCGCACGATCGCGCTTGACATGAACGGTCCGTTTGGTTCTTGCGCTTTGCACCGATTGGCTCCCATCCTATGGGTTAAGACGCTGACGGAGCCGGTATGTTTAATTTACGGCTACAATAAGTGACGCTACGACGCAGAGAGTGCCGCGCGCCGGCATGCCTGGGCGGCACTGTACCGCAAGGGGACGGCAGGGCTGCGGATTGGGTTGCTTTTGCCTCGCTGCACAGTGCCGGGGTATGACACCGTGGCCGTAGCGTCGGCATGTGACCGGACGAGCGCCGGCGTGCCTCACCCGGCAATCAAGCGGTGGGCTTGCGGCAGCGGAGGTGGAGGAAGCAGGCGATGACGCGGGTGGACGCGAGTTTGGGGTGAATGGCGATAGATTCGTCGCTGGCGTAAGGTTCGGCGCTGTCTTCCAGGATGAGGTCGGCGGCGGTCAGCATGTTCAGCCACGTGCTGAGGGTGTGGAAGAAGCGCGGAATGCGGAATTTCTCGAAACGCTCTTTCAATTCGTCAGGCGCGGAGCCGAAGATCCACTCCTCGATTGCGCCCTGCTCCTGATGGAAGTAGTCGCCGCACTCCATGGCCACGCGTTGGCCGTTCTCATCGAGCACCCACTTGAAGCGCGGTGTCATGAAGCAGGGGTGCAGGATTGAGAATTGGAAGAAACCGCCGGGCCTCAGGACACGGGCTGCCTCGCGGATGGCGCGGCCCTGGTCCGGCACGTCCATCATGCTCATGGTGGCCATGGCAAAGTCGAAGGCGGCGTCGGCAAAGGGCAAGGCAACGGCGCTGGCGCGCAGGTACACGATGCCGTGGTGATCGCGGGCTTCTTGTTCCCGGGCGTAGCGGACGAAGCGGCCGGAAATGTCCAAGGCAGTCAGGCGTGCGCCGCGTTGCGCAACCAAGCGCGTATTGTGGCCTTCGCCGCAGCCGACGTCGAGACCGCGCAAGCCGTCCACGTCGGGCAGCATGTCCAAGAAGGCCGGCGTGTTGATGTGGTCGCGGTACTTATCGTAGCCCAGGCGGGTGAGCGTGGTCCAAGCCTCGGCGTTCTCGTCCCAAAGTTCGCCAACCGCGCGGTGGTCGATTGCTCGCTCACTCTCCGTTGCCATGCTATCTTCTCCAGGCGTGTAGGGAGGGACCGCGAAGGCCTCCTCTTGACTTTTCATATCGATGCGGGGGACACGTTCCCGCGCTGCGCTCATTTGGTAGGGGCGGTTCGCGAACCGCCCCTACGCGGGACGGTGGGTTGCCGGTAGAGCGCGCGGCAGGTGCTACCGTGGAGAACCGCCCCTTCGCGCGATGGTGGGTCAATTGGGCGGCCTCTCGGAAGCGTCTTGTACTCCCAGGGCGGCATAGAGTGCTGGCGGTGGAGCGCGTCATACGAGCATAGCACAGGCGAGAAACGGCTGGCGGGAATTGTGCAAGAACTGTAGGAAGGGCGATGAGCGCGTTCAAGGCCTGAGTTACTTGTAGCAGGTAGGGGCGGTTCGCGAACCGCCCCTACGCGGGACGGTGGGTTGCCGGTAGAGCGCGCAGCAGGTGCTACCGTGAAGAACCGCCCCTACGCGTTCAACCTGCGACGGGCTCAGGCCGAACGGTTGCGCAGGCTTGAGCCGGATTGTCGCAGGGCGAATGGCTGCCGTAGAATCACTTTCCGGTCTAGTCTCGTGCCCCGCGTAGCGCGCTCCAGATGCGCGCAAGGTCTTCCCGCGGCAATGCGCCGAGGGCGACGATCAAGGCGGCGTACACGAGCCCCGCCAGCGCCATGCTCGGCAGCGCGGGCAGCCCGCGTGTGAGCATGGCGGCGGCCAGCATGGCGACACCCGCCAAGGCCGGCCGCCACGCGGCGTTGACCACGGGCAGCGCCACATGGAGCCGGCGCGCCACGAGCAAGAACGGCACGAAGAGCACGATTTCGGAAATTACCGTGGTCGCCGCCGCCGCCGCGTAGCCGTAGTGCGGGATGAAGAGTATGTTTGTCACCAGATTGAAGGCCGTGGCCAGCGCAAAGGCGACGGCAATCCACGTCTGCCGGTTCAGGGCGATGAGCACGTACTGGGTGATGGCGTTCACGTAGCTGATAGGCAGAAACCAGATGAGGATCGCCAGTGCGGCGGCGCCGTGGGGTAGGAACTCGCTGCCTCCCAGCAACCAGATGAATGACGTGGCGTAGAAGCTCACGCAGACGGCGCTGCCCACGGCGATGGCCAGCATGAGGCGCAGCGCTTTGTCATAGATACCCTGCAGCGCGGCGCGGTCCGAGACCGCCACCCGCGCCAGCGCCGGGAAGAGCGCCAGCACCAACGTGGATGGGAGCAGGGCAAATGCCTCGATGTACTTGTACGCGGCGCCGTACACGCCGACCTCAGCTTCACCTCGCATAATGTGGAGTACTTGCACGTCGATGCGGAAGAAGAGACCGTTGAGCAACGCGTTGAGCATGAGCGGCAGGGATACCAGCAGCAGGCCGCGCGCCAGATGGCTATCCCAAGGCGCCGCCGTGCCAATTTCGCGGGCGAGCGCGCGCAGCAGCACCGCAGCGGTAGCAGTGTTGGCGATGAGGGCCGAGGCCGCCAGGCCGACGTAGCCCCAGCCGAAGGCGATGGCGACCATGCCCAGGCCGACCGTGAGCATGGCGGTCCCGATCTGCACCAGCGCCGTGTAGTCCATGCGCTCGCGGGCGGCAAAGAGCGAGGTGGCCGTGATGGCCGCGTTGCCGGGGATGAGCGCCACGGCCAGCAGCCCCGCGGCCACAATGGTCTCCGCCGGAATTTTGTCGGCAAGCCAGTAGCCGAGCATGATGAGGAGCACCAGCGGGACCGCCGCCAGCGAGAGCAGCAACCGCAGTCGCCGCACCAGGGCTACGTAGAGCGGGGCGTCACCTGGGCGGCGGCTGACCTCGCGGGTGAGCAGCGTGCCCAGGCCGAAGTCGGTGAGTGGCCCAAAGAAGCCGATGATGTTGACGGCTACGGTGTAGAAGCCGTTGTTTTCCGGCCCGATGACGCGCAGATAGTAGATGGCGAACGCCCACGTAAGCCCGCGGGCAACCACCATGGCAAACAGGGGCACCAGGGCATTGCGCGCAATGCGCCGCAGGAAGGTAGGGCCGGAATGAGTGGCAGATTCCGCAACGACCGTGCGTCTACTCAGCCACCAGAACAGAAGCGCCGCCAGCACTGCCAGCGTCGCCCCGATGCTCTGGAAGATGAAGGAAGGTACCTGGTCGGTCATCAACTGGGCCGTATCACAGGCAATTGGCGTTGCCGGTCCGCTGTCGCACGCGCAGCATTTCTGCGTACATTATACGGCAGAGACTCGCCGGGCGACGGCGGGCGCCGGAGCGGGGAGGGGGTGCAAGGCGCCTGCGTACGTGACTGTAGCGGACGGATTAGCCCGCGGGGGGATCGCCGCAGCCCGCAAAGAGCAGGATTAGCTCTCTGCGGGAAGCCCCTCTTCCAAAGGCAAGCCGTCTTGCTGCCAGCCCACGATGCCGGGCCCCAGATTGTAGAGGTCGTCCAACCCCATGGCGGCGGCGATCTCGCAGGCGACCTGGCTGCTCTGCCCGACGTCGCACACGAAGATGATCTTGTCGTCTTCCAGGAATTCCCACGGCTTTTGCAAGAGGTCGGGCAAGGGCGCCAAGACGGAATTGGGAATGTGCCCTTTAGCGAACTGGTTGGGCATGCGTACGTCAATGACCTGGTACTCGCCGCTGTCGATCATCTGTTTGGCTTCCGCACAGTCGGCGGTGCCAAATGGGATTTCGGAATCTGCCTGTTGTGCCATCGAGAGCCTCCGGAAGATTGAGTGACGCCGAAGCTATTATCTGTGAACCCGCGCCCGCGGACACGGGCAGCGTCCTGTCTACATTGTATGTTATCTAAATGAAGCGACTTAGTAAAGAACCGGGCCGGGCACGCTGGTGGCAACGCATGCACCGGGCGCTCACGCAGGGCTGCCGCGCAACGCCGGGCCGATCACCATGCACGACACCCGGCGTGGCCGGAGCCGATCGAGGCCGCTGTGCGCGCATTGTCGCCAAGCGGCTAGTTGGTATGATTTGAGGCAGGAGTCTCTAGCCGTGGAGCCGCAGGCGGCACGTCCGGACGGACGTGGTTGCGTGCTGTGGGCAGGCTCGCGCAAACTCCCCGGCGCTGAGGATTTGGTAGAGTAGACGATGATTGGGGAGGGTCCGCAGCCGATGCCGGTGGCGCTCTACCGTGCCACGGCAACGCACGCGTGCCCACGCGATGGTGGCAGCAATTGCCGCGCCGCCGGAGGATCTGCGTAGCACATTTGTTGTCACCACCCGTGACGAGAGCGGCACGTACTGGTCTGCCGGTAGCAAACAGCGCGCATTGGCTGTCCGGCGGCATGCCCACTTCCCCATGCTGACCGGCGGGAGCAGGAGCGGGGCCCGCCGGTCAACGTGCGGCTAGCGGGTGCAGCGCGGCGAGATTGGGGTTGCGCACGCGCTTGGCGGTGACCGGCTTAGCATTCGCTCACGGTCAAAGTGCCGTAGGCAGCGCACAGGCGCTAGCGGGTAACCCGGGTTTGGTGGCCTAAATGCCAGGCAACGCGGCGACCTGTCCGCTCGCTGGACCTGGTAGCGGCGCGTAGTACGGCTGGTGGACGTACGGTGAGGCAGGGCACGCGGCGCCGCATCGAGAGCGAGTCCGCGATCGCCAAAACAAGCCGCGTGGCGTGACGCCGGCTTGACGCGGCACGCCGGCCGGGCTACGCGTTGGCGAGAACCAGAACCGGCTTGCGCGCGATGGGTGGAGCTTTCTGGCAGTGCGGCGTCGGGCGTGGCGGACAGCCCGGACGGTGTACTGGTCACGAGGCCGCTAGCCAAGTCTAGCTTGGCACGGCTTGTCAGAGCCTGTTTACAATCTGCTTGTCTGCACGAGCACCGTTCGCACTGAGCTTGTCGAAGGGGGAATTGGGCCGACGCGAGGAGGCAAATGGCCGAACATGTCTCCCATGGGCCTGCATTGGGTTTGTCGAAGTAGCCTGCACTGAGCTTATCGAAGTGCTCAGCACGAGCGGCCGCTATCAGACTGGCAGACCACTGCCAAGAAGATCGCAAACAGGCGCTCAGAATGGAGATTGCCCGCACTCGTGGCCCGTTTCGAACCTGGAACTGCCGGCAACCGTGCTCGCCCACGGCAGGAGACCGCCTTGAGACGCCATCCCACGGCACTGAAAGAACGGCTCCTCGACCAAGGCCAGCTAAAAGGTGGACCTTCCGAACGGATTCCTCTCGCGCACCGGCTTGCTATCATCTACGCGATGCCGGCGGTGCTGACCCGGTTGGCGGGGTGGTTAGAGATCTTTGCGCCAGTCATGGCGGCGGACGCAACGCGGCCCGTATTGGCGGGTCTCTGAGTCGGCTGGCGTTGCGTTGCTCTTGACGGCGTGCGGTTGGATGCTGGCTGCGGCCGCCTCAAAGTCACCGGTGGCTATGACCGGCGCCGTCCGGCACCGGTTGAGCCGACACGCGCCCTTGGCCGAATCAGCAGTGTCCTTGGCACGTAAGCCTAGGCTTGAGTTTGTCCCAGCATTGGGACGGGAGTGGCGAAGAACTGAATGGCGGCAATTAGTCTCGCACAGATAGACGGGGACTGAAACCACTTTGTTGAGCGTGAACTCGGCAGCGAGGCGACGAAGACCCATTCTTGAGCGAACGGCGGCTAGAAATCCGTAACCCAGCACATGCGTAGATTCGTTCCCGTTGCCCCTGGATTCCGTGGCGGAGACCATTTGCGACTCTGCGCCGCGGTGTCGCGGAGATTGTTCCTGGGCCCACCCAGCGCCGGGAATCAGAGTGCCGATGCGATTCCCCTCTTGCATCGGCTTGCCATCGTCTACCTCATGTTGCCGGTCGTCATCTGGCTTGTGGGATGGCATGAGTGGTGGGTGGGTGTTCCGGCGGCGGCGGCGGTCGTGCTCGCGCTGTGGCGTGGGCTTGCGGGCTCTTGGCGGGTTTCGGTGCGCCCACTGCACGTGGCGCTCATGCTCATAGCGGCGGCTTGGGTGATGGCCACGGCGGCCGGCGGCGTCTTCAACGTCTTCAATCTTGACTGGCCGAAGCACCGCGGCGTGTTTCTCGATCTCGCGCGTGGAGATTGGCCGGTATCGTTGCCCCTCTGGGTGTCGGATATGGCCGTCTACTTCCCGGGTGACGTGGAATTGACCGGCAGTCTACTCCGCTATTACCTGGGTTACTACATGGTCCCGGGCTTCATTGGCAAGTGGCTTGGCGTTGCGAGCCTGAACTGGGCGGTCCCGCTTTGGACGTGGTGCGGCGTCGCGCTGATGTTGGCCCTCTTCACGAGAGGGTTTGCTGGCTGGAGGTCGCTCGCTGCCGCCGCTGTCTTCGTTTTCTTCAGCGGTATGGACATTGTCACCGTTGGGCTGTTCGAGGGTTGGCAATGGCTTGAATTTCGGTTAGACCTCCATGGCTGGCCGGATCTTTCGCTGGGTCGCGGCTTCTTAGAGTGGGACCGGTATTGGGAGGTGAAAGTCCAGTTCTTGTCCCACATGGTAGGCCTCATGTGGGTGCCGCAGCACTTCATGGCGGGTGTGCTCTGCGTCCTCCTATTGGTCCAACTGCGCGAACACCGGCGGTTTCTTGCCGTCTCCGGTGTTGTGGTGGGCGCCAGCGTCTTCTGGTCGCCATTTGTCGCAATTGGGCTGCTGCCGTTCGTTGCGGCTTTGCTCTACGGCAATGGCGTGCGGCCGTTCTTGAGCTGGCAGAACCTGGTTGTGGGCGTACCGTTGGCGGCGCTGCTATTCGCATTCCTGACAATCGACACCGGCGACATACCACACTTTTGGTTGTGGGAGTTTGCCGGCAGGCTCAACGTCGTGCGAGGCTTGCCACTCCTGTATGTGTTTGAGTTCCTGTTGCTAGCGGCTCTGCTTGTGCTCAAACGACCGGCTCTCCTGCGTCAGCCGTTCTTCATTCCCGCTTTGCTCACGCTCTTGCTTCTGCCCCTCTACTACTTTGGCCTGCACAATGACCTCGTGATGCGTGGCTTGATACCGTCCCTGGCGGTGCTCAGCTTCTACTGCGCCGATACCATCGCCGGCGCCCCGCCAAGGGGGGCGTCACGCGCGGGCAAAATCCGGGGGCGCTCGCTTGCGGCCTTAATTGTCGCGGTACTGGCGGTGGGGTCGTTTGGGCCGGTAATCAACTTGGCGAACGCGAACAGCCAACGCGACTTTGGGACTTATCGCTATGATCGGTTTGGGTTGGAGTCTTCGACGGCACACCTGGTGTCCGGCCCCATCATAAACCAATACCTGGCTCAGGATGTGCCGCGCTGGTATCGAATCCTGCTCGATGATCCACCCGAAAGCTCTGAGCCGGTGAAGAGCGAACTGCTCATCGCCTCCGAATTCAATGTCTTCCTTCTCAACGAACGCATCCTGGTGTTTGAGAAGACGCCGTGCACTGAGAAAGACACGCAGGCAAAATTCATCATGCACATCTTTCCCAATGAGAAAGGTCCCAGAGTTCATCACACCTTAGACTTTGAATTCCCGCAGGGCGCGGGTATTACTATTGGGGAAACATGTGTAACGACACGGGCGCTGCCAAACGTTTCGTACGGCCGTATTCGCGCCGGTCAATACACTCTTTACCAAACGGGGCAGAGCTGGATGGGAAATTCCTACACGCGGGAATACCGAGACCGGCTCATTGCGGAAGCCGGGGAACCAATTGTCCAGTCCAACTTTGCGGTGTATGTCGTCCGAGACACAATCATGTACACTAAGGCCGCGTGCAGCACGGAAGACACTACGGCGCCGTTCTTCCTGCAGACTGCCCCTACGGACCTGGAAAACCTGCCCGACGACCGCAGGGAGGAAGGATTCGAGGAATTCGAGATAGACTTCATGGAGAATGGTGGCCGGATTGGGGAGAGTTGCATAGCGGTCTATGAACTGCCCGGCTATGCGCTTGCGCGCATTACGACAGGACAGCGTTCCCCGGTAGCGGAAAGGGCTTGGGAAGGCACCCATACGACTGGCGATGGAGCGAATGAAGACTAAGGGAGAAGATTGCTGTGAGCGACGTATACGACTTTGACACATACATTCTGGCGCACTACGAAAAGCATCCGCCGCTGCTGCATTTTGCCGGCGAAAGCCGTGCGGAGTGGTACACGTGGCAACAGCAGTTGCGGGCGCGGCTGCTCGATCTCATGGAGCCGTTTCCCGATCACGTGCCGTTGGACGCCCACGTCGTGGAGGAGCGCGAGCAATTCGGCGTGCACTACGAGAAAGTGGTGTATACCTCTGCGGAGGACGTACAGGTCCCGGCGTGGCTCTTGATCCCGGAGAATGCGGCGCAGCCCGCCCCCGGCATCATTTGCTTGCACGGACACGGGGTACACGGCAAGGATAACGTGGCCCACGTGGACTACGGCGAGGAAGAAAGGGCCCGCACGATACAACGCGCCAACTATGACTACGGCCTGCAGCTTGCCAAACGGGGTTTTGTCACCCTGTGTCCGGACGCCCGCGGCTTTGGGGAGCGCAGTGAAGAATTCCGGCGCTACGGCAACCGCGACGGCTGCAACGTGAACGGCATCAAGACGTTTCTCTTTGGGATGAACTTGATGGCGCTCAACACCTGGGACGACATGCGGGGTCTTGACTACCTGGCAAGCCGACCGGAGGTAGACGCGGAACGGCTGGGTTGCATCGGCCTCTCGTTTGGGGGTACGCGCTCGACGTACCTGGCGGCCGTGGACGAACGCGTGAAAGCCGCTGCCGTGGTGTGCTACCTTACGACCTTCAAGCAATACGCGCTCACCCAAGGCAACTTCTGTGGCTCGCAGTTCGTCCCTGGAGTCCTAAAGTACGCTGAGGTCTCGGACCTCTGCGGTTTGATTGCGCCGCGGCCGCTCCTCATCGAGTCCGGCATACAAGACGGCGGCTTCCCGATCGCCGCCGCCAGGGAAGCGTATGCGCACTTGGCGAGCATCTACGCAGCGGCGGATGTTTCGGAAAGCCTCTGGCGTGACGAATTCGATGGCGGGCACCAGTTCAGCGGCGCCAAAGCCTTCGACTTCTTCACCACCTATTTGTAGGACGCCTACCTGTAGGACTGAGACCGCGCCAACCGCAGGCCGCGGGCGTTGTGGTGCAACCGATTCCGGCGCACCATGCGGCGGCGGCTGCCCAATCCTAATATGCTGGAAGACGCGATCTCGGCGTACACTGTTTCATTGCTTGTCGTGTCAACCAATACCGCGCGTATCGTGCCCAGCAAGTGGTTGTCCTGGTCGTACACCCGCAAGCCCCGCAGGTCTTGGTAGCGCGTGTCGGGCGTCTCTTCCAACTCTTGCTCTAAGCGGCGCAGGGACATGCTCTCAAGCCTCCTTCTGTTTGCACTGCCGCTCGTGATCCTATACTTCAAGGATGCGCCACGAGTATGAGAGCAACATGAAGGAAAGTTTAACGTAAGGCTAACGTGCCAGAGTGCACAGCCCGTCCGTTGGCCCCGCAGTGACACCGGGGAGCGCCGCCATCGTGTAGCATTGAACTGAGCTTGGGGACAGTTGCGCTGCAGGCCATGGTGCGGCCGGGGGTGGCGCGCCCAGCGCCGCAAGACACCGGAGTTAGTGCACGTGGTTTGGGCAGTTTACGTGGGCTGAAGGGTCTCCTCTAGCTCTTCGCCCAGGTCCGCCGTGTCATCGACGCGGAAGATGAACCACGCGGCAACCGCCATCATGGGCAAGAAGGCGGCAACGGCAATGGGACGACCCCAGCCCAGCCCATCGACGATCAGCGCCCAGATGAGCGGTCCGACAATGGCGGCAAAGCGCCCGACCATCGCGTACAGGCCGTAAAACTGGCCGATGTTTTGGTGTGGCGCCAGGCGCAGCATCAGGGGCCGGTCGGCGGCCCAGGTGCTGCCGAGCGCGTAGCCGCCCAGCGGGGCTACGGCCCAGAGAATGGCCTGCGCTAAGCCGAAGAGCGGCACCGAGAACGTCAGCGTGATGACGAGGGACCAGAGGCCGATCACGATGAGCAGGGATGGCCGCGGCCCAATGGCGTCTACGACGAAACCCCAGGACAACCCGCCCACCGTGGCTCCGAGTATCCCTGTCATCAACGCAATCTGCACCTCTGTGTCGTTGAACCCCACCTCGTTCGTCAGGTAGATGCCCATGAAGATGATGAAGGTGTTGGCCGCATCGGTATAGAACACGCGTCCAATCAAGAAACGGCGCAGGTTGGGCAGCGCGTTGAGACGGGTGAGCGTGGCGCGTAGATCGCGCAGGGCACGACCGGCGGCCTCCTTGCCCAGCACTATCTTGCCCGCGCGCGGCTTTTCACGCACCCACAGGAAGCAGGGAATTGCAAAGAGGAGGAAGAGGACTGCTGTGAGCTTGAAGACCAGTGGCCGCGCGTCCGGATTGCTTTCCAAGACGATCAAGCCCATGACCACGCCAATGAACGATCCCATGTAGCCGATGCCGACGCCAATGCCGCCCACGCGCCCGCGGTTCTCCGGCGTGCTCACCTCAGGCAAAAGCGCGTCGTAGAAGATCAGGCCGGACTGGTAGAAGACGTTGGCAACGATGAAGATCAGGAGCGCGAGGAAGACACCGGTCGTGCCCAGCAAAAACGTCGCCGCGCAGCACGCCAACGTCGAGGCAATGAGAAACGGGATGCGCCGGGGCGTTTGATCGGAGAGCGCCCCCAGGAACGGCGCGACCAGAAAGACGACGAACATGGAGAAGCTATTGGCCAGCCCATAGTCGCTGTCCTTGCCTCCCATGTCGTTGACGATCCACAACGAGAAATAGAGTGACACGATATTCATGGAGAATATCGTGTTGGCCAAGTCGTAGAGCACCCAGCTTCCGACTGCCAGAAGCCTGGGACGATCGGGAGTGGCGACGGCCGTGGTGGCTGCCATAGACACCTGCGCTTGTTTAGCTCACGGGATGAGCGGCGGATAGCTGGTAAGGCCGGAAACAGACGAGACCTGGCAAGCACCCGGACACGTTTCGGATGGGCATTCGGGCGGTTGCGCCCATTCTACGCGACCGTGCAGTTGCTATGCGACCATGCGATTATACGCGACCGTGCGCTCTGACGCACTGCCAACCATTTCAGTAAAGGCGAGCGAACGCGCCCATGGGGCAGGTATCGAAACGGACAGGGAATACTGGGAGTATAGCAGGTGCGCGTCCGCCAGTCATGGCGAGAACCCGCCGGCTACTTAGAGAATGCCAATAGGGGCTTGCGGCCCACGCCTACTTGCCTGCCAATCGATCCTCCGTCACGTCTGTCTGCATCCACACGCGGCTGAGACCCAGATACCACATGGCGATTCGAACGAGCGGTGTTCAGTCCGGGAGTTTCCGGAAATTGCCGCGTAGCGGTGTCAGGCACAATGCACGTCTAGCTCCGCCAGCAAGGACCGCGCTAGCGCGGCCATGCCCGCCACCTGCGCCACGTGATCGGGGTACGTATTGGCGGTGAAGCCGCTGTCAATGTACTCTACGGCGAGCGGGCCAGCGTACCCTTGTTCGGCAAGATGTCGCAGCATGCCGGCAAAGTCCACGTCTCCCGTGCCGGCGGGTACCTTGAGCGCAGGCGGTGAGATAGTTGCGTCTCGCAAGTGCACGATGTGGGTGTGCGGATACGCCGCCGCCATGTCCTTGCCCTGCCACGGCCCGCCGTAGAAGTGGGAGGGGTCCAGGGCCAGCCCGAGATTGGGGACGGCCCCGGCAAGTCGGGCGGCGACGGGCGGCGTTTCCGTGAGACAGTTGACGTGCGTTTCCAGGCAGAGCATGACGCCGTGCCGGGCGGCAATGTCCGCTAGGGGCGTCAACTCAGCCACGGCGTCCGCGAGCGTCACGTCATTGGCCGGGGCATTGATGCAAATCGCGGTCAAGTCAAGTGAGGCGGCCAGCGCGCTCACGGCTGCCGTCTGCTCCGCGAGTGTCTGATCCACGTCCCGCTCCAGACCGACGTTCATCGTGCAGACGGCGACGCCGGCGTTCGCCGCGTCCGCGCGCAACGAAGCCGCGAAATGTTCGCCCGAGCTGACGAGTTCCGGCGCGCTCACGTGCGCCCACGCTTGCACGCCCAGGTCGACGTACGTGAAACCGAGCGCCGCGCTCCGCGCCAATGCGTCAGCCAGCGAAAGCTGCGTGAAGCAGAGCGTCGAGCAGGCGAGTTGCATCATGGTGTTGTGCCTTTCACCGGCGTCTCCGTGCGGACAGTAGCCGCGCGCATGGCGCGCACCAGGTCTGCCAGCACGTCGTAGCGCTGGGCGACGGGAGTCTCATCCAAGACGTTGATCAAAGCGCTCGCGCTGACCACGCCTTCAGCTATCTGCGCAATCGTGGCCACGTGCTCGGGCCGAGACACGCCAAAGCCTACCGCCAGCGGCAGGTCGGTGTGCTTGCGCACGCGGCCGAGGAATTCCGGCAGCGTGGCGGAGATCTGCTCGCGGGCGCCGGTAACGCCGGTAAGCGAGACGCAATAGACGAAGCCACTGCCGGCCTGCACGTTGGCTTGGATGCGCGATTCCGTGCTGGTTGGGGCCAGGAGCGGGACGAGGTCGAGGCCCCGCGCTGTGGCGAGAGCGGCAAACTCCTGACCCTCTTCCGGCGGCAAGTCCGGCACGATGAAGCCGTCAAGCCCGATCTCTTCCGCTTCAGCGACGACCCGCTCCAGACCGTAATGCAAGAAGGGATTGTAATAGCCCATGAAGACGAGCGGGGTGGTCACGCCTTCCGCTCGCAATTCGCGCACCAGGTCAAACGCCATTTGCAGTTTCGTGCCCTGTTCCAGGGCGATTTGCGATGCGTGTTGAATGGTGGCGCCGTCGGCGAGGGGATCGGAAAAGGGGATGCCCAGTTCCACTACGTCCGAGCCGCCGGCAAGCAGCGCGGAGACGACGTGTTTGGTGTCTGCGGGTGAGGGATAGCCCACCGTGGCGAACGTGATGAGCGCGGCGCGGTTCTCGGCTCTGGTTTGGGCAAAGGTCGCGGCAAGGCGGCTCACAGCGCCACCCCCAGTCCCTCGGCCACGATGGTCATGTCCTTGTCGCCCCGGCCGGAGAGGTTTATCAGCACAGTCTGATCCTGCGGGAGTTCGCTTGCCAACTGCGCGGCGTGGTACATGGCGTGGGCGGGTTCCAACGCCGGGATGATGCCCTCGGTCCGGCAAAGGTGCTGGAAGCCTTCTAAGGCCTGTTGGTCGGTCACGCCCACGTATTCCGCCCGGCCAAGGTCTTTCAAGTAGCTGTGTTCGGGGCCGACGCCGGGATAGTCCAGGCCGGCGGAGATGCTGTGGGGTTCGTAGATTTGGCCCTCGTCGTCCTGCAGCAGGTAGCTCTTGGCGCCGTGGAGCGTGCCGGGCGAACCGGCCACCAGAGTTGCCGCGTGCTCGCCGGTTTCGATGCCGTGACCGGCGGCTTCCACGCCGACCAAGCGCACGGCTGCGTCAGCCACGAAAGGATGGAAGATGCCCATGGCGTTGCTGCCGCCGCCCACGCACGCCACCACGTAGTCGGGCAGGCGGCCAAGCTGCGCCAGGCACTGCTCGCGGGCTTCCGCGCCGATGATGCTCTGCAGGTCGCGCACGATGGTGGGATAGGGATGCGGTCCCACCACGGAGCCGATAATGTAGTGGGTGGTCTCCACGTTGGTGACCCAGTCGCGGATGGTCTCGTTGATGGCATCCTTGAGCGTCTTGCTGCCGGACGTGACCGGCACCACCGTAGCGCCCAGCAGTTTCATGCGAAAGACGTTCAGGGCCTGGCGGTGGACGTCCAACTCGCCCATGTAGACGATGCACTCCAGGCCGAGCATGGCGCAGGCGGCGGCCGTAGCCACGCCGTGCTGTCCCGCGCCGGTTTCGGCAATGATGCGGGAGCGTCCGATGCGCTTGGCAAGCAGCGCCTGGCCCAGGGCGTTGTTGATCTTGTGCGCGCCGGTGTGCGCCAGGTCTTCACGCTTGAGGTACATCTGCGCGCCGCCGATTTCGGCGCTCAAGCGCGCGGCATGATACAGAGGCGTGGGCCGTCCCACGAAGTGGTCCAGCAGGTCGTCCAGCTCGTGTTGGAATGCCGCGTCGTCGGCAATGCCGGCGTACGCTGCTTCCAGCTCTTCCAGCGCCGGTATGACGGTTTCGGGCACGTACCGCCCGCCGTAGGGACCGAATTGCCCCCGTACGGTGAGGGGTGGGGTAGTTGCCATGCAGTGTGCTCCTGTAGGTGGTTACTGCCGGGCCGCCCGCGCCTGACTGCAGCAGGACGTCCGGCATCGTGTTTTACGGCTTGCCGGCAACCGCGTGCGGTTTCAGCAATTGCGGATAGTCGATGTACATTGCGGCGCGGGCGTGAGCCATGGTCTCGCCGCCCACCCGGCGCGTCTGCTCGATGCCGCCCTGCAAGACCGCCGGCACGATGTCCGGGTCTTGGGCAAAGGCGTTGCGCCGGTCGCGGATGGGATCGAGCATGCCGTTCAAGGCCGCGATCAGCTTGCGCTTTACCTCCACGTCGCCCACCCGGCCCTTGCGGTAGCGGTCCTTGAGTTCGTCCACTTCCGCCACGTCTGGATTGAAAGCGTCGTGGTACATGAAGACCGGGTTGCCCTCCACGTGGCCGGGGTCGGTTGCGCGCAGCCGCGTGGGGTCGGTGTACATGCTCATGACCTTCTTCTGGACCGTTTCCGTGTCGTCGCTGAGCAGGATGACGTTGCCCAAGCTCTTGCTCATCTTGGCTTGACCGTCGGTGCCCATGAGGCGCGGCACTTCGCTGAGACGATGCGTGCACTCCAGAAATACGCGGTCATACGTTCGGTTGAACCAGCCGGCAATATCGTTGGTGAGTTCGAGCAGCGGCAGTTGGTCTTCACCCACCGGCACGCAGAGCTCGTCGCCCTTCTGGTGGGGCGGCGGCGGCGTGAAGAGCAGGACGTCGGCTGCCTGTGATACCGGGTAGTTGTAGAAGCCCAAGTTGCCGGCGCGGTCGCCGTACTGCTCGCGCTCGCTCTTGATGGTCGGGTTGCGCTCCACGTACGCCATGGGTGTGAGCATGGAGAAATACGTGGTCAGTTCCGTCAATTCCTGAATCTGGCTCTGCAGCACGAAGTGGATGTTCGTTTGCCGGGTTGGGTCCAGGCCCACGGCCAGCCAATCGAGCACCATCTCGTATACGGAATCGACGATGCGGCGCGGGTCGTCGAAATGCGTGCTGAAGGCCTGCACGTCGGCGAGCAGGAAATAACACTCATACTCGCCCTGCATTTCGACCCAGTTGCGCAAGGCGCCGGCGTAGTGGCCGAGATGCGCGGCGCCGGTGGTGCGCATGCCGGTGAGAATGCGTTTCTGCGGTGGTCGTGGCACGGTACGTCTATCCTCCTGGTTTGGGTCTTCGCAATCGTGTAGTTAAGGGTTGCTTCACGCGGTTTGTATGATATTCGTCCGTTTAAGTCTGTACTGTGGGTGGAGTCCACCTGCCCCGTGCAAGTCCGGTCTAGCAGTCCGCCGTAGCGCGGGGGCTAGTCCCTAATGCTGTCGCATTAAGTTCCTGCCTTGGGATACCATGGTAATCTCTGTTGCTAAGGCGATTGAAACTCAGTTTCGCTGTCGTTTGGGGACGTCAATTAGTTCCCCTAACACAGCGTGAAAAAAAAAGTTGGGACAGTGTATCGCGCGCGTTAGACCTTAATGCGACACCATTGGGGCTTGTCCCCCGCTCTTAGGCTTGGCCGAGCAGTCAGCCATTGCGCATGGGTTTGTCCCTCGCCTTTTGGTTTGGCCTTGCATCCGACTGTAGCGCGGGGGCTTGTCCCCCGCCTCTTAGGCTTGGCCGAGCAGTCAGCCATCGCGCGGGGGCTTGTCCCTCGCCTTTTGGTTTGGCCTTGCATCCGGCTGTAGCGCGGGGGCTTGTCCCTCGCTCTTAGGCTTGGCCGAGCAGTCAGCCATTGCACGGGGGTTTGGCCCTCGCCTTTTGGCTTGGCCTTGCATCCGGCTGTAGCGCGGGGGCTTGTCCCCCGCCTCTTGGCGCAAGATGCAGGCACTTTTTTGGGCAGAGCGCTCTTGCAGCCCCGGTAGAATTCAGGCGGGTATGCCCAGGCGTGAGGACTGAGGACCCGGACGCAGGTTACAAACCTGCGCAACCAGGGCAACGAACCCGCGCTACCAGGGCAACAAACCCGCGATACCAGGGCAACAAACCCGCGATACCGGAGCAACTAACCTTGATTCATCTGTGATCCTTTTGATGACAAAGGGGCCGGTCATGAATCCGCCCTGCGTCCCGCCGCCATGCGCGGCGCAACGCGCTCATCAGTCACTCCACCACTCAAGTGCTTTCCTCTGAAGATCGAGCGAAGTATAGCGGTCTCGATACTCACGCAAGGCGCCCGCCCAGGTGAGGCGTAGCTTTCCCTTGCGTTTTGGTTGTGCCCTTTTCTCATGCAAGAATTGCGCGTAGTCGTAGACTTCCTGTTGCAACTCCGGGGGCAACTCCCGAACCAACTCATCAAGCCGTTTCATGGTGATTGCTCCCGTATTGCAGGATCCTGTTTGGCGAGGCGGATGAAGGCTGCAATCTTCTCAGGGTCTTTCTTGCCGCCGGTTTCCACGCCGCTGCTTACGTCCACTCCCCAGGGGCGCGCCTGGGCGATGGCGGCGGCGACGTTATTGGGATTGAGCCCGCCCGCGATGAGCACGCGGCGGTCGCGGGGGGCGTCGGCAGCCAGGCCCCAGTCCCAGGTCTGTCCGGTGCCGCCCGGCCCATTGTCGGCGCCTTCCAGCAGGAACGCCGCGGCGCCAGTGTACGGAGCCATGCGCTCGTAGTCCGCAGGCGAGTGCAGGTTGATGACCTTCCAATAGGGAACGCCGAGGGCTGCGCAATAGTCAGGCGTTTCCGCGCCGCACAACTGCACAAATTGGAGCGCGCACTCCCGCACGATTTGGCCGACGGTTGCCGGGGCTTCGTCCACGAAGAGCCCCACCGCAGGCGGACGCGACGGGCCGAGAGCTTGCATGATCTCGCGCGTGTCCGCCACCGTCATGCACCGGCGTCTGCCTTTGACAAAGACAAACCCCAGGAAGTCCGCGCCGGCTGCCACGGCCGCCTGCGCGTCGGCAGGGGCCATGATGCCGCAGATCTTCACCTTGGGGGAGTGGGAATTCACCGCATTGCCGGGATTGTTGGGTCCAAGAGTGTTTGTCATAGACCGCCATTCTCCTGGATTCCGGCATTCGCCGGAATGACGGACTGGGACGCGGCGCCAGGGCCTTGCGCTGCGCCAACCAACGCTGCAACTTTCGCGGCGGTGTCGGGAGCGGTAACGAGCGCCTCTCCGATGAGCATGGCGTCCACGTGCGAGGTATGAAGCCTGGCCACGTCGCCGGGCGTGTGGATGCCGCTCTCGCTTATCACTATGTGGTCACCGGGAATGAGCGCGCGCAACTCCGCCGTGGTTTCCAGCGTGGTTGCAAAGGTATGTAAATTGCGGTTGTTTATGCCGATGATGGCCGCGTCTACCGCTAAGGCGTGTTCAGTTTCTTCCGCCGTGTGCACTTCCACGATGGCGGCCATGCCCCATTCTCTTGCACAGCGGAGCAACGCCCGCAGGCGCGGCTGGGGCAGGGCGGCGACGATGAGCAGCACCGCGTCGGCGCCCGCGGCGCGGGCCTCGGCTATGTGGTACTCGTCGGTGGTGAAGTCCTTGCGCAACGCCGGTATGGACACGGCGGATCGCGCGGCGGCCAGATCGGACAGCGACCCTTGAAAGAACCGTTCGTCAGTGAGCACGGATAGGGCGCTGGCGCCGTTGTCGGCATAGGTCCGCGCCAGCGCTGCCGGATCGAGGTCAGGCGCGAACACGCCTTTGGAAGGCGACGCGCGCTTGATCTCGGCAATGAGGCGAATACCGTCTTGGCGCAGCGCCGCTGCAAAATCGCGGGGCGGGTCCGCCGCTGCCGCCCGCCGCTCCATCTCCCGCAAGGGCACGGCTGCCCTGCGCTCAGCCAGTTCCACTGCCTTGTGTTGCAGAATAGTATCCAGAATCATTGGGGCAGGTCCTAGGCGAGACTTTGACTGAGACTGGCGAGTGCTTCGAGTTTGGCGGCCGCTTGGCCGCTGTCGATAGCGGCGGCGGCCTGGGCCGCGCCATCTTGCCAATCACGTGCTCTGCCGCTGACGACGAGTCCCGCGGCGGCGTTCATAACCACCACGTCCCGGCGCGGGCCCGGCTTGCCTGACAGCACGTCGCGCACGTACTGGGCATTCTCGTCAACCGAGCCGCCAGCTACGTCGCTCACCGGCGCCACAGCCACGCCGAAGTCCTGCGGGTCCAGGCGGTAGCTTTTCACGCTGTTGCCATCCCATTCGGTTACCAACGTGGGACCGCTAATGGAAATCTCGTCTACGCCGTCGGCTTCACCGTGCACCACGAGCGCGCGGCGCACGCCGAGCGCGCTTAGCGCATGGGCGATGTCTTCCGCCAACCCTGGGTCGGCGACACCGAACACGCGATAGCTTGCCCCAGCGGGGTTTGTCAGTGGGCCGAGAATGTTGAATATCGTACGAATGCCGATCTCGCGGCGCAACGGCGCGGCGAACTTCATCGCCGGATGGTATGCCTGCGCAAACATGAACCCAATTCCGACCTTCTCGATACACTGCGCCACCGCATCCGGCCCCAGCTCGATCTGCACCCCCAGCGCCTCCAGCACGTCTGCGCTGCCGCATGCGCTGCTCATGGCGCGGTTGCCGTGCTTGGCCACGGGCTGACCGGCAGCCGCTAAGACGATGGCGTTGGCGGTGGAGATATTGAATGTGCCCACGCCGTCACCGCCGGTGCCGCAGGTATCGGCTACCGGCTGACTGACATTGACCGGCAGCGCTTTGTCGCGCATGACAGCGAGGCAGCCGGCGATCTCTTCGGCAGTCTCGCCCTTGGCGCGAAGCGCTGTAACAAAGGCGCCGAACTGCGCCGCCGTGCACGTTGCGTCCATGATCTCGGTCATCACCGCCGCCGCTTCTTCGCGGGCAAGCGACTCGCCTTCGATCACTTTGATGGTTGCCTCACGAATCATGTCTTCGCCCCCTTGGGCGCGGAAGCCGCTTGCGCATCCCGCGCATCATGTTGCTCGACGATATCGAGGAAGTTCTGCAGGAGTTTCTTGCCCTCTGTCGTCAAGATCGACTCCGGGTGAAACTGCACCCCGTAGACCGGAAATTCCGTGTGGCGCACGCTCATGATGGTGCCGTCGTCGGCGCGTGACGTCACGTCCAGGGCTTCCGGCAGGCTTGCGGGGTCGACGATGAGCGAGTGGTAGCGGGTGGCAACGAACGGATTCTCCAGGCCGGCGAACACGTCGGCGCCGTGGTGGTGTATGAGCGATGTCTTGCCGTGCATAAGGGTCTCCGCCCGTATGATATTGCCGCCGAACACCTGGCCGATACACTGGTGGCCCAGGCAGACCCCGAGCAACGGAATGTTGCCGGCAGCCTCCGCGATGAGGGCGGTGGAGATACCGGCTTCGTTGGGCGTGCACGGCCCGGGCGAGACCACGATGCCGGCGGGCTGCCGCGCCAGCACCTCCGCTACGGTCGTCTTGTCGTTGCGCGCCACTTCCAGTTCCGCGCCCAGTTCACCCAGGTACTGCACCAGATTGTACGTAAACGAATCGTAGTTATCGAGCATGAAGATCACGTTCCATCTCCTCCGCAACGTCGATGGCCCGCATCGTAGAGGCGGCCTTGTTGCACACTTCCTGGTATTCCTCTGCCGGATCGGAGTCCGCCACGATGCCGCCGCCGGCCTGGATGTAGGCCGTGCCGTCGTGCACCGTCATCGTGCGGATGGTGATGGCCATGTCCATGTTGCCGGAATAATCAAAATAGCCCACGGCGCCGCCGTATGGTCCGCGCGTGGTGCCTTCGAGCTCCGAGATTATCTCCATGGCCCGGACTTTGGGCGCGCCGGAGAGCGTCCCTGCCGGGAAGCACGAGCGCAGCGCGTCGAACGCGGTCTTGTCCGGCAGTAATTCCCCTTCCACCTGGGAAACGATGTGCATCACGTGGGAAAACTCTTCCACCACCATGAGCGTGGGCACGTGCACGGAACCGGGCCGGCACACGCGTCCCAGGTCGTTCCGGCCCAGGTCCACAAGCATGATGTGTTCGGCGCGTTCTTTTGCGTCGGCCAGCAGTTCCGCGGCCAGGGCCGCGTCTTCTTCCGGCGTGGCCCCCCGGCGCCGCGTACCGGCGATGGGGCGGGTGGTGACGTGGTCGCCCTCGACCCGCACGAGCATCTCCGGCGAAGCGCCGACGATCTGCACGTCGTCCAAGTGCAGGTAGTACATGTAGGGCGAGGGATTGATCATGCGCAGTGCGCGGTAGACCGAATACGGGTGCACGCCCAAAGGCCGCGCCCAACGGAGGCCGAGGACGGTCTGGATGATGTCTCCGGCGGCAATATACTCTTTGGCGGCGCGCACCATGTCGTGGTGCTCGGGTTCGGTTTTGGTCGGCGTGGCCGCGCCGACGTTGGGCGTGCCGTACACTTCGGGCACGGCGCGGCGCAAGCGGGCGTTGATGTCCTCGATGGCGGCAACGGCGTCGGCGTAGTTTGCCGCCACGTCGCCGTGGGGTGACACGTAGGCAATGATGGTGAGGCTGTGCTTCACGTGATCGAACATGATCAGGCTATCCGTGAACATGTACAGCGCTTCCGGCACGGGCAGCGTGTTTGCCGCCGGCATGGGCACGCGGGGCTCGAAGTACCGTACGGCCTCATAGCTGAGATAGCCCACGGCCCCGCCCTGAAAGCGCGGCAAGCCCGGCATGGCGGCGAGATCGATTCGCGCGAGTTCTGCCTGTAGCAATTGCAGCGGCTCTTCGTAGGCGCAGACCGTAGTTGCCCCGGCCTGCGTGCGGGTCGCCGTGCCGTTATCCATGCGAATGGTCGTGGTGGGATTGGTGCCGATAAACGAGTACCGGCCCAGACTCTCGCTGCCTTGCACGCTCTCCAGCAGGAAGGAGTAGTCGCCTTCCGCGATCTTGAGATAGGCCGATACGGGCGTTTCCAGATCGGCGGGGATGGTGCGGGCGATGGGAACGGTGAGCCCCTGGGCGGCAAGGGCGCGGACGTCGTCCAGGCCCGGTTGGACCCCCGCGAACACCGTGCCCGGTGTTGTTTGCATGACTGCCATCGTCATTCCTTGTGCGTTAGAATTCTGAGTTGGTGGGACTGAGTTGGGCTTTTGCAGGCGACTGCGGCGAACGTGTGTTCGCGCGCCGCGTCGTTCCCGCGCCAGATGAGGAGGCCGGGCACGCCCGCAGGCGCGCAGGCGCACCGTGCACTCACTCTGTGAGCACTCACTCTGTGAGCACGCACGCCCTGTCCGCCCGCGCTACAGTTGCCCTCAGCCAATCGCTCTCCCATCGTTTCGTTCCTCGACCGCATTAAAACGAAAATCTCGTCCCTAAAGGGACGAGAACACGTCTCGCGGTGCCACCCTTCTTGGCTGCAAGCGCAGCCCACTCGTAATCTCCAAGCACTCCCCGCGCGCGGTTGCATGCTGGCCCCAAAGTCTACGGTAGGGGTTCCGTTGACGCCTACTCAGTCCGGGACGCACCCGGTGAAAACTATGTTCACCGTTCGCCCTCAACCTTTTGGGTCACAGCTCACAGGCCCATTCTGCTGTCCGCGCACCGCCGGTCTTCCACCGTGAACCGGCTCTCTGGAGGCCGCCTGGGCAGCGTACTCTTCCTGATCATCGCCTTTGTTGGGTATTAAGTTGTACCGTGCATTCTAGTGCAGGCCCGAGGCGCTGTCAAGAGATGCCCTAGGGGAAGACTGCGTTCAGCGCCGGGGCGGCACTCGCGGCCGGCCGCGGCGAGGACGTGGGCTGGGGCGGCGGATACAGGAGTTCAGAGACGGTGACGATGCGGTAGCCCCCTTCTTTGATTTCCGTCAAGATCCCGGGGAGCGCTTCCAGCGTCTGTGGACTGCCCAGGTGCGCCAGGATGATGGCGCCGTTCTCCAGCCCGTCGCGGATGCGCTGCTTGACCAGGTCCGGTGTGGCGTCCTCCCGCCAATCGATGGTGTCGATGCTCCAATAGATACTGCGGTAGCCCTCCCGCGCTACCACGTCGAGCACGTGGGCATTGCGCGCGCCGTAGGGCGCGCGGAACCACGGCTTGGTGCTTACCCCGGCAGTCCGCACGATCATTTCTTCTGTGCGCGCCAACTCCGCCCGAATTGCGGCGTCGTCGAGTTCCGTGAAGTGCGGATGCCCGTATGAGTGGTTGCCGATTTCATGGCCGTCGGCAACCATCTCCTTCACCAACTCAGGGTTGCGTTCGACGAACTGTCCGGTAAGGAAGATGGTGAGTCGCACGTCGTGTTGGCGCAGAATTGCCAAGAAATCAGCCGTGTAAGTCGCGATGGAGCCACCGTCCAGCGTGAGAGCCACCGCCTTGATGTCGGCGCTTCCCAGAAAGACCTCATTGGCGAGCACATCGTAGGATAGCTGGGCCGGGTCGGGCGTGGTGTAGGGAGCGGGCGTCGGTTCCGCCGTAGTCGTAGGTTCCGGCGTTGGAGGCGGTGTAGCCGGGGTATCGGGCGCAGCCGAGGTCTCTCGCGCGGCAGTGGTTGGGGCAGCCACGAGCGGAGAAGAGGCCGGACGAACGGTAGCTAGGGGTGGGGTGCGGCCAAGCGCTGCCTGGTCCGCGGCCGCAGGAGTGCACGCTGCCGAGAGGACCGCACTCAAGACCAGGGCCGGCAGCACGAGCGGCAGCGCGCCCCACAGAGCTATCAGGCGAGAGAGCACGCGGACTTTGTGAGCAGAAGCGCTAGGCACGAGGAATAGAGTGCGCATCAAGCTGGATTACGAATGTGGACCTGTTGACTTCGCGCAGCCCGGCCACGGCTTGCGCGCAAGCGGTTGAGCGGCGAAGCGGCGGCGAACAAGCAGCACTGCCAGTGTAATGCTAGACTGTTGCTTGGCTCAAGTGAGAACGCGCGGTGGGTGCGCCATGCGCGCGCCAGCAGGCAGGGCGGGCTCCGGCGGGCTCGCGACGCCTGGCGCGCACCACACACCAAAGGAACAGGCAATGCCCCGAGCTGAATTGGTGGATGATCTGTTGGCGGCGAAAGTTACCGCCGTGGTGCGTACCAAGACCGCGGCGCAGGCGGTGTTGACGGCGCAGGCGCTGTACGCCGCGGGCATCCGGCTGGTGGAGATAACGTTCACCGTGCCCGACGCCGCGAGCGTCATCGACACGGTGGCCCAAAGCAAGCCTTCCGGCTGCCTGGTTGGCGCTGGCACTGTGACCACCGGCGTGCAGGCAAAGGCTGCGCTGGGAGCCGGCGCGCAGTTCATCGTCGGCCCCGTGCACCGGCCGGCGCTGATCGCCCTAGCCCATGAAGCGGACGTGCCGTGCATTATGGCGGGCTTGACGCCCACGGAAATCCTTGACGTCCACGAAGCCGGTTCCGATATGGTGAAGGTCTTTCCTATCGACGGCGTGGGCGGTCCGAACTACGTCAAGACCGTGCTGGGCCCCCTGCCCGGCATTCCCATCGTCGCTTCCGGCGGCATCGGCTTCGACAACTACCGCGCCTATCTGGATGCCGGAGCTGCCGGTGTCGCGCTGGGCTCGGGTCTGATGCCGCCGTCACTCATCGCGGCCGGTGACTATGCCGGTTTGACCGCGTTCGCGCGGCGCTTTGTGGCAGAGCTGGCATCGACATAACAGCGCGTGTTCGGTGGCATGCGCGTTGCGGGACAGCGCGGCTGCGTAGGCTATCGGGCCCGCGCTACAGGGGAGGGCCGCTCATGCCGGACATTCTCTCGCTCGGCGAGTGCATGGTCGAGTTCTTTGCGGAGGAGCCGTTGGCGGAAGCGCGGCACGTGCGTAAGGCCTTTGCCGGCGACGCGCTCAATCTGTTGGCAGCGGCGTCGCGCTTGGGCAGTTCTTGCGGCTTTCTTTCCCGCGTGGGCAACGATCCCTTTCAGCCTTTTCTGCTAAACGGATGGGAGAGTTTGGGCATCGACACGTCGCACGTGAAGCGCGTGGAGGGGCGCAACGGCATCTACTTCATTTCAATCCATGGCCGGGGTGAGCGGGAATTCACGTACTACCGCGCCGGCAGCGCGCCCAGCACCATGACGCCTGAGGACCTGGACCCCGACTACATCGCGCAGGCCCGCGTGCTGCACATCAGCGGCATCACACAGGCCATTTCGGAGACAGCACGGGCGACCGCGCTGGCGGCGGCGCGCATCGCGAACGAGAAGTACGTGTGCGTTTCGTTCGACCCCAATTTCCGGCCGGCGCTCTGGTCGGCGGCGGAGGCGCGGGCTGCGGCGGAAGAACTCTTGCCCCACGTGGACATCGCCCTGCCCAGCGGCCCCGAGGAATCGGAGCAGTTGTTCGGCCTCGCATCGGCTGCGGAAACGGCGGACTACCTGCGCGGCTTTGGCGCGTATGCGGTGGCGGTCAAGCAGGGCGATGCCGGTGTGCATCTGAGCACGGAAGACGGAACGCAGGCGGTACCCGCACTTACGGTCCCGCATGTGGTCGATACGACCGGCGCCGGCGACGCGTTCAACGGCGCCTTCTTGCACGGGCTGGTGGAATACATGCCGGCGCAGGCAGCAGCGCAATTGGGCGTGGTCATGGCCGGTCTCAAGGTGCGGGGCCGGGGCGCGATCGCCAGCTTGCCGAGTCGTGAGGAGGTGAATCGAGCAATGCGCTCAGGCCGGACGGATACTGGCGGCGGCCGCTAAACTAGGGGGTCCCACCGCGCAGGACGAGTTGCCGCGAGATGGCAACTGCCCTGTTCTTGTAACGTCACGTCGGCTTACACACGTGTTATTTCCGGATATTCTGGTGTGTGGCTTCTGTGGGACGATTTCGACCGCCGACACAGTTCGTTGTGTCTGTGGAATCGCAGGTTGTTCAGGCTCTCAAGTCAAGCGTGAGCGGGAGACATGGTTGAATGGGGGCTACAAATCAAGCCGCTTGAGCAGCTCTGGGACACTCAGGCCGTGATGGGCTGCGATGCTCTTGAGTATGCTCGACAGCGTCTTGGCCTTGATGGGCCTATGTTGGGGAATCACCTCATGATGTTCGCCACTGGCCTGCGTAGTTATCCGCACGTGAGAACCGCGTTGCCGCGTAGCCGTATACCCCAGACGCCGCAACGCATTCACCAAGTCCGCCCCGCTCAAGTTGCGCGGCAGTTTCATAGGGCAAGGACTTCGTCGCGGACGAAGTGAAGACGTATCAAGCCGGGTCGCTTCATGCTCGCGTCGAAGTAGCAGTCTACGGCTTCTTTGACATTGTGACGGAGGTCCTCAATCGTTTCGCCAGCGGTGTGGATACCATACCCCAACGCGCTCGCCGAGTAGCCGCCGTCTATCTCGTCCTCGCTAACCTCAAATATAATCTCGGAAATGACGTCGGTCATGATCGATCATCTTCTCCTTCCGAGTTCGTGGGCAACCACCGCTATCGCTTCTTTCTGCCATCCCGTAATAGTCTTCCATCTCTCTTTCCAACCTTAGCATATAAGCCCAAATCTCCCCCGTCCGCAGTGTCGAGCGAATTCTTGGGACGGCAAGCGGGATGGGTAATAGGTGTATGCCAAGATGCTGTCGATACTCCATCCGTTCATCCCTCGACACGCTCAGAGTCAGCGCCGTATTGGATAGCGGGGGCGAACGGATGAGGTCTCCCCCCAATCCAGAACCGTTCACACGTCACCAGGGACTTGGTGAAGCCGACTTAGCACGAGCAATTCGTGCTGACTTAGCAGGCACTCTTAGAGCAACGGCAGGTCGGCCAGGGAAAGTGTCTGCCACCAATGTCCGGCATCGAGCACCTGCAGCATGAAGTGGGGGGTGCCCATGGGGACGATGGTGAGCGTAGGATCAAGCGCCGGGCCGACGGGGTTTGGGAAGAGTTCCGCTCCCGCTTGCAGCAGGTGGTCCAAGGTGAGTTGCTGCTGGGATGCCGCCACGAGCAACGGCTGACCGAGGGCGATGAGCGCCGCCGCTCCGGGGGCCGGTTGCGGCGTGCCCCGCACGTGGGCGAAATACTCCACGCCGTAGACGGTTTGCAGGTCGCCGTAAGGGTTGTCCGGCGGCCGGTAGGCGGCGGCGTAGAGCAGGGCGGGCGCCGGAACGTCGTCTACGTCAATAGCGAAGATGTCGCTCTTCACGTTGAGATAGTAGGTCTCGCGGCTGGCAAAGAGCCGCACTTCGCAGCCGGTCTCGGCCGCGCCATGGCGCTGAGCGGCGTCTTGCCACGACTCGCCCGCGTCGCACATGCCGCCAATGCCCCACAGAGGAAGGACGCGCGCGCCATCCTCCGCTGCTTGCGCGTAGCTTGGGTCAGGGGCCGTGAAGAGCAGCTTGTTGCGGCGCAAGCCTACGATACCGGCAAAGCGTTGGCCGTCTGCGCCAAAGTCACGGAGTCGCATGGGTTACGGGCCCTCTACTGAGTTCACGAGTGTACCCACAGCCTCACGTTTTCGAGCTTCCTGCTTAGGAGAAGTGTTTGACCATTACTGGCTTGCATCAAACAACCCCAAGCACGCCCTTGATGCGTGATACGTGCTTTTCTAAGCACCTTACCCAAGAAGGTGAGTGCTACTTGCGCCAGGAAGCGGGAGACAAGCCCCCGCGCTACGGGTTGTTAGCGAGGATCAAGTTTAGCTTGGCAAGGGAAGACTAATCTAGTCCGGGTTTCAGGTTCGTAGACCAAAGGATGCTAGATTCCTCACTGCGTTCGGAATGACGGATGGGCTACGGCGAGACGATGGCGCGGATGCGTGCCGCCACCAGTTGCGGCTTGTCGCCGTCCAGGTTGAGCGGATTGATGGAGACGCTGCCTTCCTGGGAGCCGTACTGGCTGACGGCAATGGCCGGATTGTCGTCGAACAAGCGATTGACCAGGTCGATAGCCGTCACGCCGAGCGCCGCTTCGTCAAGCGTAACGCGCAGCGTCGGATAGCCGGCGCCGTCGCGTCCGGCTACCGCGGTCGCAACGCCCGCAACCGCGTCGAGTTCGGCGGCGATTGCGTCCAGGCGGCGCACCCACTCCTGCCGCGCGGCGGCATGGTCGCGATTCACGTATTTCTTAACTGCTGCCAGCAGACCCGCAATCTCTTCCTTGCCCACTTTCATGGGCCGCCCGATGCCTTGCAGCGGCGGACCGAGCAGGAGGCCGCTGCCCAGCAGTTCCTCGCGCAGGGTCCAGGTGGCCGCCATGACGTCCATGTCCTGGTGCTGCAGCGCCACTGACTGGATCAGGTCGCGGCGTCCGACCAGGATGCCGGAAGCTTGGGGGCCTTGGATTGCTTTGCCGCCGGAAAACGAGACGAGATCGGCGCCGGTGGCGATCAGGCCGCGCAGGTTTTCGGCGGGCGGCAGGCCCCCGGCGGCGTCCACGATGACGGGCACGTTGTGTTTGTGCGCCACGGCCACGGTATCTTCCAGGCTCACGGCGCCTTCCACCGGCATCGCGACCCAGTGCACGGCCACCGTGCGTTCATTGATGGCGGTCTCGATGTGCCACGGTTCGGTGTAGCCGCCGGTGGGATGCCCGATGTGGCCGACCTCGACGAATTTCGCGCCGGCCGTGCGCAGCGCGTGGTCGTAGGCATTGCGGTGGAGCCGCTGGATGATGACCTCGTTGGGAATGTTCTCCGTGTCGGGCAAGAGATGCATCTTGTGAATATCCAGACCGGCGATGCAAGCCGCCGTGCCGACCAGCAGGCCCGCCGCCGCGCCGGCCGTGACGTAGCCCGCTTCGGCGCCGGTGACTGACGCCAGGTAGTCACCCGCCGCCTGTTGCAGTTCCTCGATGCGCACGCTCCATTGCGCGGCTTCGCGCATGGCGTCCAACACGTCGTCGTCCATGGGCGTGCCGCCGAGCCGGGTGAGTGTGCCTGCGGCATTGATGACGCGCTTTACGCCGAGATCCTGATAGAAGTCTCCCACGGTTTGTTCCTTCTCTATTTCTATGGATTGTCAGACTAGCGCGGCGGCGTGGCGTCCGGCGAAAGCGGGCCGAGCGTGGCGTCGCTGCCGCGTTCGAAGTAGCCCCGCACCGGATAGTTGTGCAGTTCGTTGCAGGCCAGGATGAGGCGCTCCACGGCCAGGTTGAAGATACGCTCGCCTTTTTCGGCGCTGGCCACGAACGGATCGCCCATCACGCCCTCATCGGCTTCGCGGCGGCGTTCCGGCCACTTGGCGAACTTTCCCACCACCGGATCGCGAAACCACGGCGCGAGGCCGTCGGGTGTGCGCTTATCTAGGTCCACCATGTGGCCGCGCAGATGGAGCTGCAGCGAGGTCTCCCACTCACCGCCATGGCCGATGCTGTCGTCGCTGTCGCCCCACTCTCTGAGCTCGTCGTCCACCATGTGAAAGTAAGAAATATGCAGCGCCCAGATGTCTTCTTGGGCGAGCTTGACGGAAATCGACTGTGTTGGCGCGACGTTGCCGCCGTGGCCGTTGAGCATGATGATGCGCTCGAATCCGTTCGCCTTGATGCTGCGGCAGACGTCGCACAGCACGGCGATGTAGGTTTCCAGCGTGACTGTAATCGTCCCAATATGACCCATGTTGAAGTGGGTGAAGCCCGTCCACACCGGCGGCGCTACGATGATGGGGTAGTCGTCCACCTGGGTGGCGGCCTCGGCGGCGAGGTAATACGGAATGCTGATGTCGATGTCGGTCGGGCTGTGGGGGCCGTGCTGCTCGATGGAGCCCACGGGGATGATCACGACCGGATCGTGTTTCAGGGCCTCATAGAGCTCGTGCCGCCACATTTCCTGCCAGAAGACCTTCTTATTCGTGCCGTCGTAAGACCTGGTGTACATGCTGCCGCCTTTCCAAGATGCGAGTGCCGCTAGCTCCGCAGATGCAGTACTCGCTAGGGTACCATGCCGCGCCGGAATCGTTCTGAGCGGTAGGGGGAGGACGCGGTGGTGAATTGAGGCCGTGCGTGCTGAGCGCTTCTCTAGGCTCAGTATAGGCCTGCCGGGTTAAGAGTGAGCGGTAGCGCTTCGACAGGCTCAGCGCGAACGGATTTGGGGAAGGCGTGAACAGAAAGGGGAGAGTGGGAACGGATTGGGCTAATTGGGACGAAGTTTCCAAGGCGCTCGGCATGATTGGGCTGTGCGCGAACTGATTGGGCTGGGCGTGGTGAGCGCTTCGCCAAGCTCAGGCAAGGTCTGTCGGATCAAGAGTGAGGGGTAGCGCTTCGACAGGCTCAGCGCGAACGGATTTGGGGTAGGCGCGAACGGATTGGGGAGAGCGCGAACGGATTGGGGAGAGCGCGAACGGATTTGGGGAAGGCGTCAACGGAAAGGGGAAAGTGCGAACGGATTGGGCTGTGCGCGAACGGACTGGGCTATGCGTGGTGAGCGCTTCGCCAAGCTCAGGCAATGTCTGTCGGATCAAGAATGAGCGGTAGCGCTTCGACAGGCTCAGCGCGAACGGATTTTGGGAAGGCGTCAACGGAAAGGGGAAAGTGCGAACGGATTGGGCTGTGCGCGAACGGACTGGGCGGTGAAGTTGCCCAAGGGCCCGCGCCCTACTTTGATTGGGCTATGCGCGAACGGACAGAGCTATGCGAGGTGAGCGCTTCGCCAAGCTCAGGCAAGGTCTGTCGGACTAAGAATGAGCGGTAGCGCTTCGACAGGCTAAGCGCGAACGGAATGGCAGGCTTTCCCCAATAGGATTGTATACAGGCTCCAAGGCTGGCCGCGCAAGACTTAGGCTCCCGATCAGCCGGGGGCTACGTCCACCCAGCCGTGCGATTGTACCGATTCGCCCACTGCTGCCATGAGTTCCTGCACGCGCAGGCCGTCCACGAAGTCGGGACTCATCGGCACGCCGCTGTGGAGCGCTTCCAGGTAGTCTTTCACGATGTGGATGAAGGCCTCGCCATAGCCGATGCTATGGGCGGCGGCAGGCCAGTAGCCGTGCATGTAATCGTGCTGGACCGAGTCCGAGGCGTGAATGGTGCGGAACCCCGTCAACGGGCCGGGATCGTCGCCGGCGTAGTACTGCAACTCGTTCATGCGCTCGAAGTAGAAGCGCACGGAGCCCTTGCTGCCGTTGACCTCGAAGCCAAAATTGTTCTTGTTGCCCCGCGCCAGTTTCGTCACTTCCACGATGCCCTGTGCGCCGTTGGCGAACTGCATGAGCACCTGCGCGCAGTCGTCCACGTTCACCGCGCCGGTGCCGCCCTCGGGCGTGGGCCGTTCTTTGATGTAGGTAGCAAAATTGCCGCAGACGCTGGACACGTCGCCCAGGAGGTGCCGCGCCATGTCGAGCACGTGGGACCCGAGATCGCCAAAGACGCCAAAGCCGGCGTACTCCTGTTGCATGCGCCAGCCGAGCGGCGTCGCGGGATCGGCGAAGCGTTCGGCCAGAAACCAGCCCCGGAAGTGATAGATGTCGCCGAGTTCGCCGTCCTCGATCAGTTGCTTGGCCAAGCGGATGGCCGGATAGCGGCGGAAGTGAAAGCAAATGGTGTTGCGCACCCCCGCCTTAGCCACGGCGGCGACCATGGCCTGCGCTTCGGGTACGCTCACGGCCAGCGGCTTTTCGCAGATGACGTGTTTGCCCGCTTCCGCGGCGGCAATGGCCACGTCGGCGTGAAGATAGTTCGGCGTGACGACGTCCACGAGGTCGATGTCGTCGCGGGCGACGGTCTCTTCCCAGCTTGTCGACGCCTCCTCCCACCCCAGTTGGTCTGCGGCTTCCTGCACGGCGGCGGCGTCGCGTCCGGCAATCACTTTGAGCCGGGGCCGATAGGGCACCGACGGGAAGAAGAGATTCACGTCTCGGTAGGCGTGGGTATGCGCTTTGCCCATGAAGCGATGGCCGATCAGGGCAACGTTGATGTCTTGCACAGGCTATGCCTTTCGTCAGCCGGCGTCTGGCGCGCCCGGATCGTGCGCCGCCGCGCGGGGATTCCTGCCGGCAATGTTGTATTTCGCGGTGCTCGATTTCAGTGGCGGCCGCCGCGCCACGGCGCGGCGGAGACGGTTAGTGCACTCTCAGGAGGCGCCCATGCGCGACCGCCGGGACAGCGATAACGATTGCAGACGACGGTAGCAGCCGACGGCAGTAACGGCAGTGGGCACGCGCCGCGTTCCGGCACTGAGCGTAACTGACCGCACGGCGTACGGTCAAGGCGCGCCCTGCCGCGCTACGAGTGTGCCCTCGCGCTGAGAGTGTGCCTTCGCGCCACGGGTGTATCCTCGCGTCGCGAGTGTGCCCTCGCGTCGCGAGTGTGCCCCAGGCGGTAAAGCATGGACAAGCCGCTTGTTCTTACACTTTGCCTATGGTCTAATGGGTTTGGGTTCAGACGTAACGCCTCGCGCGAGGAGAAACCGCCATGGCGAGTATCACCATTCAGTTGAGCGCCCCGAATCTCGAACTGGCTGCCATACTTGCCGACGTCACCGGAGGGGTGTTGCACCAGAACGGCCCCTGGCTCACCATCGAGGGCAAGCGGCTCGTTATCACGCGTTCCGAGGTGGAGCAGGCATGGGGACGGCCGCTGACCGAAGATAAGTGGCGCTCACTCTTGCAGACCCGGCGCGGGCACGTGGCGGAGTCTACCGGTCAGGTAATCATCGTGCAGGACGAGGCGGCGGCGCAGCAGAGAGCTGCGTCGGAAGCGCCGCGCAGCCTGACACTGGACGACGAGTGGCTGATGGAGCGGCTGGTACAGGAAGCCAAACGGCGCGGCGTTACGGTCAATCAGCTTGCCGCTATGGCAATTGAGCGCTTCTTGCGCCCCGCGGGGAGCGGCTCGTAAGGTTGTTTCCGCTTAGCGTGAAACGCGTTTCCTACCCGTCGCCACATTTTCGTATACTCCATGGTGAACGTCGGCGTGCGGGGTAGGACTCCAGGGCAAGCTGCCGAGACGCCATGCGATCGCAACGCTCTTTGGCCTGCTACGTCCCGCGTCCCCGGCGCTGCCGCTGAGTGCTTCTGGACTGCCGTCGTGCTGTCTTCCCGGGCTTGAATCCCGCGCCAATGTTCGCGCCTCCCGTCTACGGCGGTCGCGCGTCGGTAGGGGGAACTGTGTATTGAGTGCGCAAATCCTACGCGCCGTAATCACCAAGAGGAGCAACTGCCGTGTCGCAAGCAGGAGATGTGGCCTCGCCGAATTCCGTGGAATTCGTCCGCTGGGACCAGATGGCACAACTGGAGCGCTACCTGGACTCACTCTCGATCCAGGCCTATGCCTGGCGGGAGGCAAAGTGGCAGCGCGACTTTACGGACCTCCGGGCCTATGCGGAATCTGTCGCGCCGAATCGCGACCACTGGCGCGAAATGCTGGGGACGTGGCCCACAGCCGACGAACGCGTGCCGCTGGCGCCGGAACGCCACGTGTTGGCCGAACGCGCAGACCATACCGTCTACGCGGTCACGTTCGGCACACTGTCCGGCATTCGCTCATTCGCCCACCTGCTTGTGCCCAAGCACAGCGCGGCGCCGCGACCGGCGGTGATTTGCCAGCACGGCATGGGCGGCACGCCCCACGCTATCGCGGGTCTGGTGGAGGAAGAGGACGCGTACCATCGGTTCGGTCAGCGCCTGGCGGAACGCGGCTACGTGGTGCTGGCGCCCCACTGCATCAACTTCGTGGAATGGCGCACGCACCTGCACAACAAGGCGCTGCTCTTCGGGCGCACCTTGATGGGCCTGGAGATTTGGCGGGAGATGCGGGCGGTGGACTTGCTGGAGACGCTGCCTGAGGTCGATTCTGAACGGATCGGGTTCTACGGTCTCTCCCAGGGCGGCAAGATGGCGCTGTGGTTTCCGCCGCTGGAACCTCGCATTCGCGCGACCGTTGTCTCGGCATTCTACAGCGAGCGCACCAAGAAGCAGCTCCGCGCCTCGCCCCACTACCGGCCCTTTATCGAAACGCGTGAGCAGTCATATTTTGAGCCGGACTTCCTCACCGAGTTTTCGGACTACGACCTGGCGTCGCTGATCTGTCCGCGCCCGGTCATGATCGAGCACGGCCATCACGACAGTTCGTACTACATTGAGGGCGCGCGCGAGGAATTCTACCCGCTCAAGGATATCTACGAGCGTTTGGGCATCGGCGAGCGCTGCGAGTGGGGCGAGTTCGACGGCCCGCACGAAATCCACGGCGTGGAGTCGTTCGCGTTTCTCGACCGCTGGCTGAACGACGGCACGCCGCCCAACGAGCGGCCCGCGCCCGTGGATGAGACTGCCACGCCGCCACCGCCGGTGTTCGTCGACCAGGCGGCGATTCAAGCTATGCGCGATGATACGAACGCGCAGCACGATAGTTATTTGGACGCGCTGGCCGAGCAAGCCTACCAGGTGCGGGAATCCCGGTGGCAGCGCGACTACACCAGCGCGGCGGCATATGAACGTTCTGTCGCGCCGAATCGCCAGGCCTGGCTGGACATGATGGGCGGCTTGCCGCCGGAGCATGAGCGCGTGCCCCTGGCCCCCGACCGGCGGGTGGTAGTTGAGCGGGACGACCATACGGTCTACTCCGTCACCCTCGGCATGCTGCCGGACGTGCGGCTTTTCGGCTACTTGCTGGTGCCCAAGGGCATAGCATCGCCCCGGGCCGCGGTGGTGACGCAGCATGGGCTCGGCGGCGCCGTGCAGGCCGTGGCGGGACTGCTCGAACAGGACGATGCCTACCATCAATTCGGCCGCCGCCTGGCCGAACGGGGCTACGTCGTCTTCGCGCCCCACTGCATTAATACGACGCCGCGGCGGGTGCGCCTGCACAACAAGGCGATCGTAGTCGGTAGGCGGCTGATGGGCCTGGAAATCTGGCGCGAAATGAAGGTGATCGACTACCTGCAGTCGCTGCCGGAAGTCGATCCGGAGCGCATCGGCTTCTACGGTCTCTCGCAGGGCGGCACCATGACCCTCTGGCTCACGCCGCTGGAACCGCGCATCAAGGTGGCAGCGGTCTCCGCCTTCTTCAACGAACGCACGCGCAAGCTCCTCACGGAATCCGAGCACTACCGGGCGTACTTTACCACGGACGAGTACCACCAGTACTATCCGGGCCAGCTCAACGAGTTTTCCGACGCCGACCTGGGGTCCCTGATCTGCCCGCGCCCGCTCTTCATCGAACAGGGCACGCAGGACCGCGCGGTCTACTACAAAGAGGCGGAGGTCGAGTTTGCTCGCCTCCACACCCATTACGAGCGGCTAGGCCTCGGCGACCGCTGCGTCTTGGGCGTCTTCGCAGGCAAGCACGAAATCTATGCCAAGGAGACGTTCCCCTTCCTGGACAAGTGGCTGGAGCATGAACCGCATGGGTAGGCGGTCCTGGCCCTGGCGGCTGAGGCATTCACCGGCGGCGTCACTCTTGATGAGAGTGCGCAGCGGATGACGAGTTGGGGCAAGGAACGGTCGCGGGACCCCGTACGGCAGCCGGATGCCGCTCCTCCGGAGGAGTTGCCGATTCGGCACCGCCTGGTCGTTCTCTACGTAATGGCCCCGCTCCTGATCTGGCTGGTGGGATGGTTTGAGTGGTGGTTTGGCATCCCGGCGGCGCTATTGCTGGGGTTGGGACTCCGGCCGGCGTTGGTGGGGTCATGGCGTGTCGCGCCGGACCGAATGCTGGCCGGCTTGCTGCTGGTGGCAGCGGCCTGGGTGATGGTTTCGTCTGCCGGCGGCGTCTTCGACGTGCACAACTTCGACTGGATCAAGCACCGGCTCGTCTTCCTGGAGCTCGGCCGCGGCTCGTGGCCGACGACTATCGCCAGTTACGTAGACGCGCCGGGGTATCTGCGCTACTACTTGGGCTACTACATGGCGCCCGGCCTTGCTGCCAGGGCCTTGGGGCCGGGAGCGCTGAATTGGGCTGTGCCACTCTGGACGTGGTGCGGGGCAGCGTTGATGCTTGCGCTATTCGCTTGGCGATTTCGCGGTTGGGCAGTGATCGCCGCGGCGGCCCTGCTGGTGTTCTTCAGCGGTATGGACATCGTCCGCACGGTCTTGATCGATGGGACCCAATGGCTTGCGTTGCACGTCAGTTTCGACGGTTGGCCCTACATTGGCCTTGGCCGGTCCCCCCTAGATTGGGGTGGCAACTTTGGCCTTGCTCTGCAATACACGTCGCCCTTCGTCGCAATGCTCTGGACTCCGCAACACTTGATCGGAGCTGCGCTTGCCGTGCTCTCGTTCGTGCAACTTTGCCGGCATCCGCGATTCCTGGCGGTAAGCGGGGTGCTGGTAGCGGCAATTCTCTTTTGGTCGCCCATGGTAGGCCTTGGCTTACTGCCGTTCGTCGCCGCGCTATTCATTGTGAATGGCGTGCGGCGGCTGCTGAGTTGGCAAAATCTCTTGCTTGCGCCGCCGCTGGCGCTGTTGCTCGTCGGCTTTCTGTTGAGCGGCGCCGTCGGCGCTCTGCCCCATGGTTGGCTGTGGACGGTGTACGAGAATGTCGCGCCCAAGCTGCCAAAGGTGATTCCCGCGCTCTATCTCTCCGAATTCCTCGTCGCCGCGGCCCTCCTTTGCGTGTTGCGTCCGAGACTGGTGCGCGATCCGTTCTTCCTTGCCGGGTTGGCGACGTTGCTATTGATCCCGTGGTACAAGTTCGGCTTGTGGAACGACCTGATGACGCGCGGCGCGCTGCCCGCACTGGTCTTATTGGCGTATTTTGTTGCGCACGTCATTGTCGGCAACGGGAGTGAGCTGGTCCGCACAGGACGCCTATACCAGCGTGCCGCGTTGGGAGGTCTCGCAGTCGTCCTGGGCATTGGCGCGGTCACGCCGCTGTTCGACCTGGCTCGGTCTAACAACGACCACGACTTCAGTGTTGTTCGCTATGGGGAGTTTGGCGCCGACTATTCGCTCGTGTCGGCCTTGGGCGCGCGCTTCCACAACCAGTACCTAACGTACGAGCAGCCGCGCTGGCTGGACTTCGTGCTCCGAGACCCCGGGGAGGACATTCCGCGGCTCGACTTGGGCGAACGCCTCACTGCCGCCGACTATGCGATACATCGCGTTGAGAATCGACTAGTCTACATAAAAGAGCGATGCGACGATGCTGAAGTTGGCACGCGGTTCTTCCTCCACCTTTTTCCCCTGAACCCAGGGGACGCGCCCGGCATGTTGCATGGCACCCTTGACTTCAACTTTCCTGAATACGGCTGGCGCGCGCAGGGAGACTGCTTTGCCGTCCGAGACTTGCCGTGGTATCCCGTCGGCAGAATTCGCACCGGTCAAATCGCCCCTAGCGGCGCCGGACATGCCTGGATTGCCCACTACTATGCCCCGCCATACGTAGAACGTGTGCTGGCAGAGGCCGGCGAGCCGCTACTGCGGGCCGGATTCTCCGTGCACCGGCGCAAGAATGCCCTGTACTATGTCAAAGACTCCTGCTCCGCCGCTGACGCGGACGCACGATTTCGCTTGCAGGTGACGCCGGTCGACCAGGACGACTTGTGGGACAAGAGCGATGGCGCGCAATTTGACGTATTCGACTTCGTCTTTAGCGAGGTTGGCGCCCGCACTGGCGAGGACTGCTTTGCGGAGATTGAGATTCCGGACTATCCCATCAAGGAAATACGCACCGGCCAATACGGCGCGGACGGGTCTCTCGCGTGGGAAGCCACGGTTGCCGTGGAGCAATAGGGTCGCGACGCTCTAATTGGAATCCAAGAATCCCACGGACCGCAGGTGTTCTACACTGCGGACCACGCGCTCCTGGCGTTGCTCCAGGGTCTGCTCCGGTTCATCTCGGATACCTTCGATTTCCAGGCTGTACGGCCCAAAGAAACCGGCGTCGTTCGTAATCCGGCCGATACGCGCGAAGTCCACCGCTCCGCCGTCGCCCATTGCCGGAAAATACCACTCGCGGTAGCCGCCCTTGCTGTCCTTCAAATGCATGTGCACCACGTAGTCCATGACGGCTTCCAACTGGCTGTAAACATTCGCGCCTTCGTTGTAATACAGGATGTTGCCGGTATCGAAGTTGACGCGGATCGCGTCATGCTGCAGGGCCTGCATGGTGTCCAGAATGGCAGCGGCATTCTGCGTGATGCCGGGATGGGTCTCCAGGGCGATGGTGAGGCCGTGTTTGGCGGCAACGTCGCCGATGGCGCCCATCTTGTCGAAGAACTCGCGCCGGTCTTCTTCTGCCGGTTCGCCGCCTAAGCCGACGAAGTACTGCGCGCCCATGGCCCCGGCCAGGCGCATGCGTTCGGCAATGCGGGCAAAGCCGTCCGGATCGAGGATGTTGTCCGAACCATTGACGCTAATGACGGCGAGGCCATGCGCGTCGAGTTCCCGCTTGAGATTCTGAATACCGGCGTCGCCCAGCTTTTCACTGGCGACCACGTCTTCGGGAATCTCCAGGACGCCGCCATGCTGTTTCATGGCGAGTTCCAAGTGCGTAATGCCCGCCTGGGGCGCGAGGTCGATGGCCGCCCGTACGCCGTAGCGGCCGTAGCAATTCGTAAAGACTTCCAGCAGGTTGCTCGGCATGGTGTGCTCCTTTGTAAGCTTCAGCCCTTGGCCGCTGTCGCCAATGCTCCTGAGAATGTGACTTTCGCTGAACCCTAGGTTACCGGAAGCGCCGGTCGCTCTCTACTCGGCGCCGTCGTTTGCCATTCCTAGAGAGGCGGAACATGGGCGCGTTCGATGCGCTCAGAGGTATTGTACGCCGATGGGACCGCCCGTGCCGCCAATGCTCCTAGTGCCGCACGTCGGCGTCGCTGTACTCGGTGCGAAAGCCGGCAGGGCTAGTGGCCGCGGTGCGCCGGTCGGCTGTGGTTTCGATCTGCGGCACTCGTATGGGGAGCTTGCAGGCCGCCAGATAGGCTGAAGTTCATGAATCTTACTGTGGCCCAAAGCGGTCGGTCCAGACGCGTCGGGCTGGGCGTGCCTGCGACTGGTGGCTGCTACCCAAAAAATAAAGGCAGAGGGGTGGGAATTCTCCCGCCCCTCTGCACATGCGTACCGAGACTGATCGCCGCGCGTACTGCGCCGCGTGCTGCTACCCTCTGCTCGCGAAATAGTCGTCCATGATCGTCGTGATGACATCCTGGAACCAGGTCGCGTACTCGCGGGTATCAAGCTGGCCAAGCTGGTATTCCTGGCGATAGCGAGGCCGCGCCAGCGCGGTGACCTCTTCCCACGCGCTGTACTTGTACAGACCCCAACCGTGGGGTTGCGTATGCTGCGCCTGAAGGACGAACGCCTTGGGATCGATGCCAAGCTGGTTGCGGAACTCGGCCTGGGAGACCTCGGAATATGCCGGGTCCTGGAAAGGCGAGACCACGTGTCCTGCCGTGCGCGGGAATCTGCCGGCGTTCTCCGGAGACATGAACCAGGTGAATACCGTCCACGTGGCATCCTGGGTTTCCGCGTTGCCCATCTGCAGGCCGTGGTTCGAGATGCGCGCCGACATGCTGGGGCCTTCGCCGTTGTAGGGAAGCGTGGCGACTGCCCAGTTGAAGTTCGTATCTTGATTGATGTACGAGACTTGCATGCCGATCTTGCCGGTGACAAACACGTTCATGCGCTGACCGCCGCGCAACTCGTTGCTCTCGTCCGGGTTGGGCTGCACGTGGTACTTGACTTCCGTGACGTCCCGCCAGAATTCAAGCCCCTGAATGATGCCGGGCGAGTCGATGAATGCCGTGCGGGTGGCGTCGTCCCAGGGGCCTTGGCCGAAATACGTGCCCGTGGTCTCGCCTGCCGCGTTCCCGCCGCCCAAGCTGCCGCCAAAGCCGAACTGCTCTTCATTCGTCAACTTCTGCGCGTATTCGAGGAACGTCTCCATGTTCCACCATTTCGCGTTCACGTCTACCGGCGGTTCCTCCAGTCCGGCCTCGGCGAACATGTCCTTGTTGTACGCCATCGCGTCGGCGGAGGTGCTGATGGGCATGCCGCCCATGACGCCATCGAACACCCATTCGAACAGGGATGATTCGATGAACAGCTCTTCCGGCACGAGCTTGTCGGCCTTGAAGAACTCGGTTAGGTCGACGATTGCGCCGGCCTGCCACATGCGGTCCCAGATCAACCAGCCGTTGTGCACGAAGTCAATCGGCACGCCGCCGGCGTGCGACACCATCACCTTCTCATAGGTGCCGCCCCAGCCGCCGGCCTGACCGACGACCTCTACCTGAATATCGGAGTTTTCGGCGTTGAAGTCGTCAAAGATGGCGACTTCCTTCTCTTGCCGGGCCGGGCTTTCCGGTGACAAGTAGACGAGGTTTACTACCTCCATGGTCTCCGGCTGGGCGTCCTCGGAAGTCTCTTCCTCCGCCATCGGAGCAGCATCGCCGGCCATTTGCGCTTGTCCGCAGGCGGCCAGGAGTCCGGCAGCGCCAAGGGCGGCGCCGGTACCGAGCAGACGTCGTCGTGTAACTTGAGAGTTCGTCATCGCTAGTCCTCTCGTTGCGCTACTTAATTGCGGCTCAATGCAGCGGAGTTTATGCAACTAGACAAAAACGCTGCTGTGGACAGTATAGGATTCTATGGTACGTTTGTCAATGTTGTCACTGCATTGACGACGCTCGGCCGGGGAGCATGTGCGGGTCGAAGACTGTTTACGCCTATGGATGCCGCGGCCTTGGCAAGTGGGGGTAATTGGGAATCAGTAGCTCTTGACTTGATCACCTTGTTGGGCTAGATCTCATGTCATTTGTATGTTGTAGAAGGCGGGGAGACGGGGGGTGAAGAGGAAGCGCGAAGGGTGTATCGAATGTCATTCCGAACGGAGCGCAGCGCAGAGAGGAATCTAAGGAGCCGCGCCAAGCGGGCGGCACGTTGCGGGGGCGCTAGATTCCTCGCTGCGCTCGGAATGACAAAAGACAGGGGACGACATCCATGCCACGCCGAACGCAGCACGCACCCACGCCGAACGCTGCACCCCCTATGTCATTCCGAACGGCAATCAATGTCATTCCGAGCGCAGCGTCGAACAGGGTTCTCTGACTTCGTCAAAGACGCGGAATCTGGTGTGCTCCCGACACTAGATTCTTCGTCGCTGCACTCCTCAGAATGACAAATCGGCTGCACCCCGCAAAATGACGCTTTGGCTGCACTCCTCAGAATGACATTTCGGGGAGCAGCCGTTCACGTTGACACCCATACCTGTGCAGCCTAAGTCAATACCCACTGATCGCGGGGTAATCGGCTATTGCAGGGCAGTAGTGCCTAGATCGCCTTCCAAATAGTCCACGAACTGGCGCGCGGTGCGGCCGGAGAAGCCGTTCTGCTGCTGGGCCCACGTCAGGGCGCGGGCCCGCAAGGCTGGCGGGTCCACGTCTAGTCCGCGCTGCGCGGCCAGCGCCGTAACGATGGCGAGATACTGCCCTTGCGTGGGGGCAACGAAGGAGATGCGGATGCCGAAGCGGTCGCTCAGTGAGAACGTCTCCTGCAGCGTCTCTTTGGGGTGGATTTCCCCCTCCAGGATGCCGGTGCGGTCGGAGAAATTCTCCCGGATCAGGTGGCTGCGGTTCGAGGTGGCGTAGATGACGACGTTGCGGGGCTGCGCCGCCAGGCTGCCCTCCAGGATGGCTTTCAACGCCTTGTAGTCGGTCTCGTGGGGCTCGAACGAGAGGTCGTCCACGAAGATGATGAACGCCTGCGGCTGTTCTTCCAATGCCGCTAGGATGTCCGGAAAGTCGCCGAGATGCTCTTTGGCGACCTCCACCAAGCGCAGACCGCGGCGTCCGTAGCGGTGGAGAAGCGCCTTGATGGACGATGACTTGCCGGTGCCGCGATCGCCGCACAAGAGAACGTTGTTGGCACGGTAGCCCGCCAGCAGGTGCTCGGTGTTCTGCACCAAGAGACGGCGCTGGCGCTCATCGCCGATGAGTTCCTCCAATCGAATGGGGTCCGGGTGCGCGATGCCCTGCAAGCGGCCGCCTTGCGTCGTGCGCACCCAGCGGAACGCGTGGAAGCGCGCAAAGTCGCCGGCGCCGGACCGGCGGTAGTGCGCGGCCAGCAGCGGCACGGCCTCACGCCAGTCTGCCAAGGCGACGAGTGAACGGCAGACTTCCGGTTGCGGGTGATTGTTCTCAACTGGGCAATCCGGCTCAAAACCATCCCACATCAGATACGGCAGGGCCGCGTGAACGTCGTGTTTCTCCGCGTATGCGCGCAGCGCGCCGGCCTCCAGGAGAAAGAACGCATGGAGAATGGTGAGGTCCTGGCGGGCCAGCGCGGTGAGCGCGGGGCTGAGGCCGCGGGCGCCGTCCCGGGCCGCCGTGCGTGTAAAGGCGTTTTCCGCCTCCAGGAGACACGACAGGAGGTAGTCTTGCCAAACGTCACCCGCTGGCGGCGAGCCATACCGCTCCGCATGGACGCTCAATAGGCCGCTAAAGCGGGCGACGGCTGTGAGGAAGCCGGCTTCAGGCTCCTCTGACGCCAGACACCGCAGCAGGGCGCGGTAGGCCTGTCCGATTGGGCCGTCGAAAAGCTCACTGTACAGGGCAAGCCTGTCAATGCTTTCTAGGAGAACCCGCGCCCGGGCCGGGCTGAGAGGCGGGAAGTCGCGCGTGCTTGTCTTCTGCGTTTGTTCCATGGTTCGCGTTCTGGCGTTATTGGTGGAGTTGGGTTGCTAGGCGGGCACCGGCTTTCCTGCGGCTCCCCCGTCATCCGAGACTTTGGCGTTTGCCTATGCCCCGTTCTGTGGAGGCCTGTCTGCGCATCCTGGGCACAGGGCTTCTTCCTGCTATGCGAAAGGACGCGGCGTACCGTCCCCTGCGCATTCTATACACTGCGAGGACCGGGCGCACTGCGCGACCGAAAGTCTGCAGGGGGCAAGCCCCGATGCTGTCGCATTCAGTTCCTGCCTTGGGTTGCCATGGTAATCTCTGTTGCTAAGGCGATTGAGACTCAGTTCCGCTGTCATAGGGGCACGACGCACACCCGCAGTGGGGCGAAGCCGAGGACTTGCTCAGTTCCGCTGTCGTAGGGGCACGACATGTCGT
>JAJEAH010000028.1 GCA_022824225.1 Chloroflexota bacterium | reverse complement strand
CCAGTACGACTGCTTGGCGGTGAGTAGACGGGCCACTTCACACCGCTCTTCAAAGGTGAACTGACTGTAGTGTTTTCCCATGGCAACACCTTAGCAAAGTGTTGCACTTCGTTTGTGAGTCTAGCGAATCCATCTTCTCTTCGCCTAGCCAAACTCTCCCACCCAGTGCCGCGCGCCGAGAGTTGGCGGGCCTGCTCCCGTCTCCTTGCCGTTTCGGATGTACCGGCCGCCCAATCTGTCATTGCCATGAAAACAGCGCGACGGGATCCGTCATTCCCGCGAAAGCGGGAATCCATCTTCTCCTAGCCGCCTGGACTCCGGCTTCCGCCGGAGTGACAGGTCTTGCTAGCGGATCTTCCCCCGCGCCCAGATCGGCCAGATCGCCACCACCTCGCCGTTGCGGTGCATCACCACCTCATCGAAATTATTCGTCGCGCCGCAGGCGTGGTTGGGGATGACGGACACGCGCTCGCCGATTTGCGGCGTGCGCTCGCACAGGCTCACGTCCACGTGGCCGTGTTCTTCCGACTGCGCAAACATGCGCGCCTCCGGGTACTCGAGGATGTGGCAGAACGTGCTGCGGGGGTCGTCGAGTTGCGGCATGTCGCTGGTAAACGTCTTGGTGCCGCCGTCCAGAATGACTCGATCCGGCGTGGGCTTGCTCACCACCGTGCAGATGAAATGCTGCGCGCACTGTTCATAGGTCATCACGCCGTTGGCCACAGTGTTGCGGTCGCCGTAATTGAACGTGCCTACGCGGACTTCGGTCGCGTGGGGGATACGGTGCAGGTCGTGGAAGTCCACTGAGCCGCCGCCGCTCACGATTTCCGGCGCCAAACCGTTGCGCTCGAAGTACTCGCGGGCCGCGGCGGCCGTTTGCTGCTGCTCCGGCTTCGTGGTGGGGTACATCATCAGGCCGCGAAAGTGCACGCCGGGCAGCTTGTCGATCACTTTCGCCAGCGCGAGCGCGTCTTCCTGCGTCTGCACGCCTGTGCGCTCGAAGTCCGGCATGGCGAGTTCAACGACGAGGTTGATGGGATGGTTGGGATCGGCGTACGCCGAGATGCCGCGGGCGGTGTACTCCGAATCGATAGTCAGCGTAATGTCCGTGAGCTGCGACACCGCCCGCAGGCGTTCGAGCTTCTGCGCGCCCATGACGTTGTAGCAGAGCATGATGTCGCCGGTAATGCCGGCCTCCACCATCACCTCTACCTCGCCTAGTTTCTGGCACGCGATGCCGGTGGCCCCGGCGTCGAGCTGCAGCTTGGCAATGTACGTCACTTTGTGCGTCTTGATGTGAGGACGGTTGTTCAAGCCGTGAGTATCGCAATACGCCTGCAATTCGTTGATGTTGGCTTGCAGCTTGTCCATGTCAACGACCATCGCCGGAGTATCGAGATCGTCGATGGTGCGTGGCTTGCCCTGCGCCGGAGAGGTCATGGTACTCGCCGCCTGTGCCGCACTTGTCATGGTCGCCTAGCCTTCCCGCTGCTTTGACAGTCAGTATCCATACGATACCATAGAACCACCTGGCTAAATGTTTGGCTGGCCGCAGCCTAGAGAAAGCAACTCCGCATGCCCGCGCCCTTAGCGTACGCCGGTCTCGCCGGCAACATTCCCACCATCTCCACGCCTATGCGCGGCGGGGAAGTAGACCGCGACGGACTGCGGCGGCTGCTGGCATACATTACCCCCTACGTGGACGGCTATCTCACCTGCGGCAGTGTGGGCGAGGGGGCCAGTCTCACCCTGGACGAACGCATCGCCGTCATGGAGACGGTGGCGGCGTTTCGCAGGAGCGAGGCGACGCGGCGCACATGGTTCTTTGGCACGTCGGGCACCGCGCTGCCGGAGATCGAGCGGCTGGTGCGGGCGTGTGTTGATTCCGGCGTGGACGCGCTGCTCACGCCGCAGCCGTCGTATTTCGCCATTTCGCCGCCCATGCCCCGGCAATTCTTCGCCGCGGTCGCGGACATGAGCGACTTGCCGATTGTGATCTACGACAATCCGTATCCCACCGGATACTATCTCAGCGCCGAGGAGATCGCCGCGCTCGTGGCGGACAATCCGACGGTCGTCGGCGTGAAAGTCACCGATCCAAACGCGCGAAAAGTCAGCGCGCTCACGGCCCGGGACAACATGCTCGTCTTTGCCGGCGACGACTTCATCTGCTGGCGCATGCTCTGCCGCGGCGCCCACGGCGCCATGCTGGCCTATCCCATGATTCTGCCCGAGACCTTTGCCCGCATGTACGGGCTGCATACGCAAGGTAGCCGGGACGCGGCGTTCGCGGTCTGGTCGCGGGAGATTCTGCCCTTTGTCAATGAATGCCTGCGCGACACCGACTATGTGCAGACTGGCAAGGCCGCGCTGCACCGCCTGGGTGTGATTGCATCTGCCGAAATGCGGTTGCCGCTGACACCCTTGGACGCGACCCGCTGGCAAGAGGTGGATGAAGCCTTGGCCTTCATCCCCGAAGCGCAGGAGCGGCTGCAGGGCTAGCGCTGCCCCGGTCGCGCCTTGCCGGCAACTTCTGCTCCGCCTCCATGTTTCTCGGTCTCAACTCCGCGGGAGACGCATTCCTTTAGTTGGCCCGGTAGCAAGTAGCTACGGCAGATGCCCTGCTTCAGTTCGCAAGTTTAGACAGGTCAATTCCCGCTCTGCCCTGAAAGGCTACGCTCTGTGGGTTTCGCCAAGAGGCGTCTACCAAGGGACTCACGCCAAGGGACTTCATTCCTGGAACTTTCCCCAAACGTCTCAGGTTAAGGAGCTTCGGACAAAAGGCTTTCTGCCTGCGGTTTTCTGCAATTGGCCTGATTCGAAATCCGCTTTGAGTTGCGAGCCCGCTGTTCGCGCTGAGCACCACTATTCCGTCCGCGCTGGGCCCCAAAATCTCGTTTGTGTTTTGTCCCTATGTTCCGTTCATGCTGAGCAACAAGACTCCGTTCGTGCTGAGCCCCACTATCCCGTTCGTGCTGAGCCCCTCTCCCGTTCGTGCTGAGCCTCTCTCCCGTTCGTGCTGAGCCCCTCTCCCGTTCGTGCTGAGCTTGTCGAAGCACAAGCCGATACTAGGCACAGCCGTTCCGCAGCGGCATCCGAACTTGCGGCAAGCCAGACCCGCTAACCTTCGCATCTCCATCACGTCTATGGCAAAGTGAACACTATAAATCGTCATATCTACCGCAGGAGAACATCCATGGCCGCAACCACGCAGCAGATCGACGCATGGCTGGAAGCACATCGTGACGAGCTCATTCAGTTTCTCCAGCAGCTTGTACGTATTCCCTCAGAGTCCCTGCCGCCCAAAGGCAGCGAAGCCGCTGCCCAGGCATTTGTGGAAGGAGCCTACCGCGCAGCGGGTGCGGAAGTTGACGTGTTCGACCCCATCGACGTGCCCGGCCTCACCGAGCACCCCGTATACCATCCGGTCTGGGGCGACATGGACCGCAGTCTGGAAAACCGTCCTTGCGTGGTCGGCGTCTTTCGCGGCACAGGCGGCGGCAGATCGCTGCTTATGTCCAGTCACATCGATACCGTCGGCGCGGATGATCCCGCCCTCTGGACGGAAGCGGGCCCATTTAGCGCGGACATCATCGACGGCAAGATGTATGGCCGCGGCACGTACGACACGAAAGCCGGCATCGCCACCGGCCTGTTCGCCATTCGCTGCATCCGCGAGCTTGGCCTGGAACTGAAAGGCGACGTCATCGTGGAGAGCGTCTCAGACGAGGAATTCGGCGGCTCCCACGGCACGTTGGCCTGCCGCCTCAAAGGCTACAACGCCGACATCGCCATCAACTGCGAGCCCACCAACATGCACGTCGCCGCCGCCACACGCGGCGGCGGCCAGTGGCGGATCGAGGTGCAAGGCGAAGCCGGGATGGCCCTCGGCGGCGTGGAACGCGTGAGTTCGTCATATAAAATCGCCTGGGTCATCGAAGCGCTGCGGCAGTACAACCTCAAGCGCAACGCCGAAATTCCCACGCCGCCGCTCTACGCCCACGAGCCGGGCCTTCCCCTCTACGTCTCGCAGATCGGCGGCGGCGGCGACACGTTTGCCGAAGACCAAGGCGCGGCGCCGCCTTCCTGCTACGCCAACATGTGGTGCGAAGTCTATCCCGGCACCACCGCCGAAGAACACGCCGAGGAGATACAGACGTTCGTAAACGGCTATCTCGACGGCATCGAGGGCTTTGACGGCGAGTATCCCGAATATACGCTGGAACTCCGCTTCCTGCCGGGCAGCGAGACCAGCACCGCGCATCCCATCTTCGGGCATCTTGAGGACGCCTACCAGGCAACACACCGCGAGTACGTGGTCCAGGGCGCGCCGTTCGCCTCAGACGGCTACGTATTCAACCTGCACAGTCCCACGCCCGTTGTTACCGTCGGCGTCGGCGGCGACAACGCCCACGCGCCCAACGAGTACATCTACGTGCAAGACCTCATCGACCTCACCCGCATCTTCGCGCGGACGATGGTCTCCTGGTGCGGTTGACTGTTCGGAAGACGCATCCGTTCATCCTTCGACAGGCTCAGGACGAACGGATGCTGGCGTCTTGAGCGGCGGTAGGCAATCCGGGCAATGGACGGTCCGGGCAATGGACGGTCCGGGCAGAAGACGTTCCGGGCAAGAGACGCAATCCGGGCAATAGGCGTCTTGATGTAGGAAGAGTTTGTTCTGCGTGCGTGGTGAGCGGGCGGACGCTGTTCTCGCCTTGCTGGACGGCTCGCCGTCTGTTCTGCGTGCGTGGTGAGCGGGCATTGTTCCCGCCGGAGGAGGTAGCGGCCCTCACGTTTGTTCTGCATGCGTGGAGAGCGAGCTTTGCATAGCTCGCATGGCACTACATGCGGAGATCGTATCTGAAACACGTGCACAGCCCCAAAGAGAGGAAATCCCGTGCAGCAACCCCACATTCTGCTCATCACCGCGGACCAGCACCGCGGCGACTGCCTGGGCATCAACGGCCATCCTGTGGTCAGCACGCCCAATCTGGACTTTCTTGCCGCGTCCGGCACGAATTTTCCCCACGGCTACGTGGAAGGGCCGTCCTGCATTGCCGCCCGCCGCACGTTGCTCTCCGGCCAGAAGCCGGTCACCCACGGCATGGTGACCTACCGGGACGGCGTGCCCTGGGAAATCGAGCACACCATGCCGGGCGAACTGGGCAAGGCCGGCTACCAGACCCAACTCGTCGGCAAGCTGCACATGCACCCACCCCGCAAGCGCTACGGCTTCGACCACGTGCTCTTGGCGAATTCATCCCAGGGCGACAACGACTACACAAGTTGGCTGCGCGACAAAGGGATTCAGGACGTCGCCCCCGGCGTGGCTCACGGCGTGGACATGAACGCGTGGGTCGCGCGGCCCTCCCACCTGCCGGAAGCGCTGGAACACACCACGTGGTGCACGGACCAGTCCCTGCGCTTTCTCGACCGGCGGGATCCGTCCGCGCCGTTCTTCCTGTGGGTGTCCTACTTTGCCCCGCACCCGCCGCTGACGCCGCCGCAGTTCTACTACGACCGGTACGTGGGACGGGAGACGCCGCCGCCCGTGATAGGCGATTGGGCCGACCGCTACGACGGCCCGGTGCCGGGGCTTGACCCCAACGCGGCCCGCGGCTCGTGGGACCCCAAGGACATGCACCGCTGCCGCGCGGCGTACTACGGCCTCATCAACTTCATCGACGACCAGGTGGGCCGCCTGCTGCACTACCTGCGCAAGCTCGGCTTGCTGCGCGATACGCTGGTGCTCTATACCGCCGACCACGGCGAGATGCTGGGCGACCACAACCTCTTCCGCAAGACGTTTGCCTACGAGGGCTCCGCCCGCGTTCCCTTCCTCGTCAAAGCACCGGATTGGCTCGTGGGCGACGGTGGCGCGGCCAACGCGAACGTGGTGGGCCTGCAGGACGTCATGCCAACTGTGCTGGACGCCGCGGGCGCGGACATACCCGATTCCGTGGACGGCGCCAGCCTGCTGCCCCTCATGCGCGGTGCAGACTCCCCGTGGCGCGACTATCTCCACGGCGAGCATCTGGGCACCTACCGCCCCGAGGACGCCATGCACTACCTCACCGACGGCAAGGAGAAGTACATCTGGTACACGGTGACCGGCGAGGAGCAACTCTTCAACCTGGCGGACGACCCGCAGGAATGCCGCAACCTCGCGCCAGTCTCCGCTCACGCGAATCGCTTGGCCTGCTGGCGCCAGCGCATGATCCAAGAACTCACCGGCCGCACAGAAGGCTATACCGACGGCCAAACCCTCATCCCCGGCCGCCGGCCGAACGCCTTCCAACCCGACGAGTGATGGGACAGGACTGGTTTGTCCGTAAAGGGAGCGCTCACGACGAGGTCTGACAAATCCTGCCCGTACTCTCCGCGCCACACATGCTTCGAGTCAAGGTCGCGGTTACGGCACCCGTACGCTACGAGAACGGGGCTCTCTCCGATCCTGCATCAACGCTTGGTGCTCCGCGCTCAGCAGGTATTGTGCCGTTCTCTTGCGTGCGTCACCGTCTCAACGGGCTTGGCGTTGCCTCGTCCCGGTATGTGAGAGTTATTCCACCGTATCGGCTGTTTGGGTCCCGCGCTGGGGTCTAGAAAAGCCGCTCGTCAGCCTATCAATGTGTTCTGACAGGTCGGGCGCTACGTGCTGCCAAAGAGGGTCTGGGATGAAGATTACGCCTTCTCGCCGGGCGAGTTTTGCCGCTGGCACAAAATCGCTATCACCGGAAACGAGGACAATGATGTTGGCCTGCTTCTTGAGCGTGATCGTAGCGATATCCAGGCCAATTCGCATATCAACGCCCTTCTGGCGGATTTGATCGGTAAAATCAGAGTCCTCGAGGTCCGCTGCCGCCAAATCGCCGCTTAGGAGGCGTTTCTGAGAGCCCTGCTTCAATACCCACAACCCCTCGCTCTCCTTTCTCACTTCCCCCAATCTGAGGGCAACATTAGGTCGCCTGCGCAGCGCCTCGAAAAGCTCCCGGCGAAACACCGCCACATCCGATTTGGCGTAGTCTACGGCCTGATTGCTTACGGGTTTATGTGCCTTGGCGCCATACGGCAAGGCATCGTAGAAGAAGATTCGTTAGAGAAGTTGGCGGTGATTTTGGGCACTGTGAACTTTGCTTAGCTGATCCAGATGACTTTGCACCAGTTGCTCCACTGCATCGGCTACCGCATCAGGGTCTGACTTGTCAACATCGCGACGAACCTGAGGCAGGGGCTTAAGGTAGAATCCGCCGTCAATGAGCACTGCCGTCCTGACTAAGCCGGACACCATCTAGCTTTCAACTGCAAAAAGGAAAAAGCCCCAGGGGATCGGCCCTGCTCGCGATTGCCGAATTATCCGGGAGCGGGCGTACTGCCATGGGGCGAATGTAATTTGTAGGTCGCCAGACACTGAGATTCCTGTCAACCCCCATGGAAGCCCTCCACCGTGCCGGGCAGGCGCGTCACGCCGCGCTGTCGCCTCGCCAGTGCGCGTGAAACTATAGAAACGGCGCCATGCGTAACGTGTGGCACTTTCGCACACTCTGAATCAGAGAGTCTTCACCGTAAGAGAATGTGGCCCTAGAATCTACAATGGGCGCCTCCAAATGGATGCGCCCATTGTATGAGTTGCCAGTCGAACACTGGGCTCTAGCTAATCACGCCCAGACGCCTGAGTTCTACTTGCTCCTCCTCCAGGATCTTGTTGCCGATGGCCACGGCGGTGGCTACGGCTTCATCCATGGTCACCTCGTTGTCGATGGCCTTGTTGAGCTCGGCCGGGATGGCGGAGTTCCACTCCAGGGTGGAGTACGACTGCGGGTAGTCGTAGCCCCAGTCCATCGACTGCAGGAAGATATTCGCTTCCTCGCTGTGGCTGCTGTTGGCCGCCCAATTGCGGGAGCCTTTCCAACTGGCGGGCATAGTGTACTGGGCGGTGGAGTTCTCGCCGGTGTCCGACGTTGTGGCGTACTTGATGAACGTCCAGGAGTGGTCCGGCGTCGCCACGCTGTCGCCCACGGATAGCGACGACCCGTGCACCACGTTGGCCTGGCGCGTGCCCATGGGCAACGCCTGGACGCCCCAGTTGAAGCCCTCCAGCGGCGTCAGGAAGCCAAACTCCCACGGGCCGCTCGCCCGGAACGAGAGCAAACCGTTGTGGAACATGTCCCGCTTGCCGCCGGCATCGGACGCGGCCTGCCTGTCGGGCGCCACGCCGTGGCGGTGAATCAGGTCGTGGATGAAGTTCAGCGCGCCCAGACCGGCAGCGTCGCCAAAGAGGAATTCGGTCTTCTCCGCGTTCAGGATCTCGCCGCCGTTCGCCAGGATGTAGTTGTACCCCTCCGTCTGGCCCCAGGCGCCCACGTAGGTGCCCCAACGCTCGGCGGTGTCGCCCTGGCGCATAGTGAGCTTCTGCGACATATCCAGCCAATCATCGAACGTCCAGCCCAGTTCCGGTTCGCTGAGACCAGCTTGCTCCAGATGCTCGACGTTGTAGTACATGCCGATGGTGGCGTGGAAATTCGGCAGACCCCAGACCTTGCCGAACAGCGTGTAGACGTTCACGAGATACCCCGGGAACGTCTCCAGCATGTCGATGTTGTCCGCGCTGACGTAGGGCGAGAGATCGTAGAGAATCTCGTTGGCCGCGTGGAACATGATGTTCGGGCCGTTCATGATCATCACGTCGAACGGCGTGCCCGCGGCGGCGGACGTCTTGAGCTTCGGCCAGTACTCTGCCCACGCCGTAATGTCGATTGACAGATCGATTTCGGTGCCGACTTCATCCCGGTAGCCATCGATGGTCGTCTGGTAGTCGTTGCCCTGGGCGTCCGTGTAACAGATCACGTTGAGCAAGACCGTTTCCGGCTCCGCCGGCATCTCTTCGGCGGCCGGTTTCTCGGCCATCTCCGTCTGCGGCTCATCCGTCATGGCGGCTTGTCCGCATGCCGCCAGCACCACTGCGGCACCGCCTCCCGCCATTCCGGCGAGCACGCCGCGTCGCGTAACCTTGCTCAGACTCATGGTTACCCCTCCCTTTGAGTCGCTGCAATCGCGTCTACGCTAGGGGCAGTATACTCCTAAGCCAAACGGCCAGCAAGAAATCAAGGCTGCGCACAGTTTTCTCTGGGGGCCCGCAGCGCTGCCCTGGGCTTGTCCTGCCGATGCCCGCTCGCTATGCCGCAACCAATAGTTGACAGGCCCCATCAGCAGCAGCCGCGCAGGCGGCTCCATCCCGCGCGGCAGGCGCAGGAGCTACCGGCAGATGCGCTACGGCCCCGTCATTCTTGCTATGCTGGACTAGGAAAGCATGGACTAGGCAAGCCGGCGAGACGGAGCGGTCTTGGCGGAAAAGTGGAGGTGAGCATGGCAACGTTGGCCGCAGAGAAGTGCGTGGCCTGTCGCGTGGGCGCGCCCACCATGACGGCGGAGGAGATTGCTGAATTGCAGCCCTACATACCCGAGTGGAAACTCATCGAACGCGACGGCATTCCCCAACTGGAGCGCGTCTATTCGTTCCCAAACTTCACCCAGTCGCTGGCCTTCACCAACCGGGTCGCGGCAGTGGCGGAGGAACAGGACCACCATCCCGCCCTTCTCACCGAGTGGGTGGGCGTGACCGTGTCCTGGTGGACCCACAAGGTAAAGGGGCTGCACCGCAACGACTTCATCATGGCGGCAAAGACCGATGCGCTGTACAGCGAGTGCAGCGAGTAGGCGTCCGCGAAGATATGTCAACGCATGGCGGGACCAATCGGCGCAAAGCGGGTCGCGGCAGCCCTGTGCAACCGTCTCTCGCCACGTACAGGGCAAAAGCCCCGCGCCGCCCAATGGCACGGTACCTTGCCAACGCTGCCGGATTCTGGGTCACGCACGCCCTGGAGAGTGGGCTGGCCTCCTGCCTGTGGCGCGGCAAGCCTTTGCCCTAGCGCGTGCCCCAAATGGCCGACTTTGCTTCAAGCGGCTCCTTGGGTCACGTCCTGCTTCTTACCGCCGCGCAGCAGGATGGGGCTGAGTACGGCATAGAGCACGAAGGCTACGATGAACGACGGCAGCGAGCCGCCGTATCCAGTCAGGATCTCCGGCGCCAGTCCTTGGACGCCCTCCACGAAATTGCTCAGTAGACTGGGGTTCAGAATGTGGTAGACGGTCACGCCGGCTGCCCAACAGACAAGCGCCAGCCAATTCACGCCGCCCGCGTACCAGTACACGCCATCCCGCTGGTAGAGTGCCGCGGCGTCGTACACCTGCCGCCGCACGACGAAGTAGTCTGCCGCCATCACGCCAAAGAGCGAAATGAACACGGAGCCGATGAGCAGCATGAAGATCTCGTACGTGACCATGTTGAGGAATGACGCCAGAATGAGGCCAATGGCGGCCACAAGGATGATGAAAACCCGTTGCGGGATACGCGAAAACACATTCTGGGCGGTGACGGCTGCCGAGTAGATGTCGGCGAAGGCTTGATCGGTCTCCACAGCCAGGGTGGCCAGCAGCGCCAGCCAGCCGGCGGTGAATACGATGATTGCGCCCGCAATGGCCACGGCCGGATTGCTCAAATCGCCCAGGGTCACCGTTGCCACCAGCAGCACGCCGAGTCCGTAGAACCAGGTGTTTGCCAACAGATAGCCCAGCCCCGTGCCGGCAAAAGCGCCGCGATCGCTGCGCCCGAAACGGCTGTAGTCCGCGATAAGGGGAATCCAGGAAATCGGCATGGCAATGACGAGGTCAACCCCCACCCAGAAGGGCGCGCCGTCCGTGCTCGTCTGGGAAAGCACGTCGCCCAGGCTGAAACTGCTCACGATGGAGTATGTCAGCCACAGCGATGCGGCGGTCATAACCCAGATGCCGAATTTCTCCATCCACTGGCGCACCACCACGATCGGGCCGCCCAACGCGAACGACGTGCAAATGACGGTAAATACGGCCAGCCAGAGCAGGTACGCATCGAAATCGAACAGGGTCTTGACAACGTGGTTGGCCGCCCACGACATGGCCCAGAGCTCGAATGCCGTCCAGCCAACGAGTTGGAGAAAGTTGAAGAGACTTGGCACATAGGAGCCGCGAATGCCCAGGACGGGACGCAGCAGCACCATGGTCGGCACGTGCACACGAGCGCCGGCATAGGACATGAGCGAGAGCAAGAAGACGCCAATGATGCTGCCGACGACTACGGCCAACAGCGCCTGCCGGGGAGCCATGCCCAGGCCGTGGTCTTCCGCCGGCAACACCAGCAAGGCGCCGGTGAGAATGACGAGCAGACCAATACCAAGATTGAACCAGAGCACAAAGTGCTGGCGGAACGACATGCGGCGCTCCGCGGGCGGCACGGGGTCAACCCCCCAGTCCGGCGGCGCCTCGACCCTGGGCAGGACTTTCATAAGTGAGCCACGCATCAGTGGAGAACCTCCTTTTGGATACCGGCGTCTGCCGGTATGACGGTCGCTTCACGCCTTAAACGGCTTGGACAGACCGTTAACGAAAAGAAGCGTGCTGCGGATTCAGCACGCCCATGAATACCAGGCTCAGCAGTGCATTCCCTCCGCAGGTATTAACCTGATCAGGTTCAAGGGTCTGAGGACGTAACCGCGTCCCTCGTCTCAGCCCGGACTCCCGAGCACCCCTATCACGCCACTCTTCAGTTGTCCGTCGTCGTTGACTGTACCACTGTTACCTCAAACGTGCAAGCCGGCTACTCGGGGGAACGCAAGCCTGCTACTCGGGGAATCAGCAGGTTTGGGCCTGATCTCCTTGCTGGGCTAGTTCTCACGTCAATGCTGGGCTAGTTTCCATGTCACTGCTGGACTAGATCTCATGTCATTCCGAGCGCAGCGAGGAATCTAGCGTGCTCGAGACTCTAGATTCTTCGTCGCTGCACTCCTCAGAATGACACTTTGGCTGCGCTCCCTAGAATGGCATCTCGGCTGCACTCCTCAGAATGACACTCCGGGAAGCAGCCGTTAACGTTGACACCCATACCTGTGCCGCCCAAGTCACAACCTACTAATCGCACTACTCGGGTACGCGGCAACTCGCGAGCACGCGGCTCGCAAATTGCGCCCCCGCCGCGGCGAAAGCGCGCTGATTGGCCGTGCGGCCCCGGTCCGCCAGACGGAGCGTTGCCGTCCACGTAGACGCAGGTCTGGTGTGCGCGCCACGCGCGGCGCTGTCCGGACTGTCTGCCGCACTGCCATCGCACTCCTCGTCCGGAGTCTGCCGGCGGACTGCGCCACGCGCAGGGCTTGCTTCGCCACCACTTAAGTCTTTATTCGTAGCCGCAGCGTCCAGCCGCGTTTCTTCGTTTGGGAAGAGGATTCCGTCCGGACCGGCGAGGGCGAGGCACACCAAGCCAACCGGCTTGCGCGAGCGGCGGCCGGTCTGAGGTCCGGCGATGCCGCTCTCGGCCAGCGCCCAATCGCTGCCAAACGTGCGCCGCGCTAACCGCGCCAGCGCGTTGGCGTAGGGTTCGCTCACCACGCCATGGACTCTTGCTACTTCACCGAGGCTCCGCGTGAGCGGCATTGCGCTCCCGCCGTAGACAACGATTCCGCCCCCAAACCAGATATCGTGCTCGGCAACAGTGTGAATGAGTGCCGCGAGCACGCCGCCGGCAGACGTTTCGCCCACGGCAAGGGTCTCGCCCCGCCGCAAGAGGCTTGCGGCGGCGTGCTGGAGCGCCGCGCGCGGATCGCCTGCCACGTTTGGGTCTGATGCTTCCGGCGCAGCGGCCAGCGGCGCATCAGCGGCGGGCGGAACCTGTGCCCTACCGTGCGAGCGTGCGTTCATCGCCGTCTCGCTTGGTCACACCGTCACGGTCCATCTGCTCCAGCAGCGGCAGGACGTACTTGCGGCTCGTGCCGAACAGGTCGCGCACCTGGGATACCGTCGCCCGGTCCTCCAACGCCAAATGCTCCCGCACGAGAGTCACGGCTTGCGCGTAGGCGGGCGCGGAGAAGATGAGGTCGCCGGTGAGTTGGACGATGCGTCCCTGGGCCGTAAGCACGTTGAGCAAGTCATCGTCCAACGCCATAGCCTGGCAGAGATCGCCCAAACTTGGCGGGGCCAGCGGCTCGCGTTCGAGCGCGGCGAGCAGCGCCTGGGCCGTGTCTTCATGGGCAGGACTCAACTCGATTGCGAACGAAGCCAGCCGCAAGACGCCGTGTTCCTCCACGACGATTTCATCCGCAGCCAGCCGCTGCGTCACCTCGGCAAAGACGCGGCTTTGCAAGCCGAGACCCCGCCGCACCTCCTCCTTGCCCACGCCGGTGCGCAACGGATAGCGCCCGTGGAATTCGCCGAGCAATTCTGTCACGCGCTTCGTCAGTTCGGCCCAGCCCACGGCGGAATACAGATGGCGTCCGAGGTCGACGGCCTGTTCCGCCGCCAGCAATGTGGTCAGAAAGTCTGCAAATTCTGCGGCCGTAAACGGCAGCACGCCGGAGACGGCGTCCCGGGTGCACGGCTCGCGCTGGCGTATCGCCTGCAACACCACGTCCTGAGGCGACCCCCGTTCCAGCGTATCCAGGGCGGAAATCACGTCCGACGCAAAGCGCTTGTGACGCGGCGGATAGGGGTCCAAGACCTCGCCGCCGCCCAAAGTTTGGGCGGGACTAAGCTGCCGCGCGATGAAGAGATCGCCTTTGCTAAGGCAGACGGGTTTGACCAGCAGCAATTGGGCCAAGCCGGTTTCGCCGGGCGCGATGGCCTCCTGGTCCAGCAACCGCGCCCGGGCCAAGACTTCCATGGACCCACTATGAAACGTGATAACGTCGCCGTGCCCCAACGGCCGGGGCGCGGAGGGCAGAAGGCGCACCCGCACGTCGGCAAAGCGGGTGGCGGTGAGCATGTCCGGCAGCGTAAGCACCTGCCCGCGATAGACGTCATCTACGTCCACACCGCCAAGGTTCACGGCGACGCGGTTTCCCGGCGCGGCGGATTCGATCTTGTGCTTGTGGCTCTGTAGTCCCCGGATGCGACTGCGCAGGTTGCCCGGCACGACGTGCACCTCGTCGCCAACTTGCAACCGGCCGTCGAGCAGCGTGCCGGTGACGACCGTGCCGAAGCCGCGCAGCGTGAACGCGCGATCGATGGGCAAGCGCGGACGGCCCACGTCACGTTTCGCGTCGGTTTCGGCCAGCAAGCGGTCGAGAGTGTCGCGCAGGTTGTCCAGTCCCGCTCCGGTCACCGCGGACACGCGCACCAGCGGACTGTCTGCGAGTACTGTGCCCGCCACGGCGGCGCGCACGTCCTCTTCAACAAGCTCCAGCCACTCTTCACCCTCAACCAGGTCGCAGCGCGTCAACACGATCATTCCTGCCGGCACCCGGAGGAGGTCGAGAATGTCCAGGTGCTCCCGGGTCTGCGGCATGACGCCTTCGTCGGCGGCAACCACCAGCAGCGCGGCGTCGATGCCGCCCACACCGGCCAGCATGTTCTTGATGAACCGCTCGTGGCCGGGCACGTCTACGATGGAAATCTCCTTGCCGCTCGGCAGCGTGAGCCACGCAAAACCCAGATCGATGGTCAGGCCGCGCTCTTTCTCTTCGCGCAGCCGGTCCGGGTCGATGCCGGTTAGGGCCTGGATCAACGTGGACTTGCCGTGGTCAACGTGTCCGGCGGTGCCAATGGTGTACATGCAAACGTCTTGAGACTCACTGCCTTAATTCGACTGAACCGGGGCTTTCGCAGGCGCCACGCTCTCGCGCAGTGGGGCCGAATGCCTGCCCCGCTGACTCGCCACGCGCTGGCGGGCCGACGCGCCGTAGCTACGTTTTCTCGAGCTTGAAGACGCTCGCCTTCTTACCCGACACCAGGATGTCGTAGCGCTGCCGCAGCGTGAAACCCCCGCCAGCGTCGCCTAGCGTCGCGACGAAAATATCCGGTTGCCCTACTAACAGTACCAGGAAACCGCCTGGTCGCAAGACTCGACTGAATTCCCGTAGCATGGTGCGCTGAAATCCGGCGAGGTCCGCAATCTCATTCCGGTAGAAGCCCCAGGGCGGGTCCGAGACGATCTTGTCTATGGAGTCCGCCTCAAACGTACGCAATCGCTGGGCATCCCAGCGCCCGACGGTGATCTTCACCTTCTCGCCGCGTAGCTTTGCGCGCAAGCGCTTGACCTGAGCCGCGTCTATGTCACCGGCGAGAACGGAGTGGTATGGAAACGCCCGGGTCCAGGCCAAGGGGATCGCCCCCGAGCCGCAAAAGGGATCGAGCACGACGTCTTCCGGCGACGGCTCCGCGATCAGGCAGAGCAGGTGACAGAGCTCCGGGCGCAATTCCCCGCGCGCTAGGGTCTTCTCGTAGGCCCGGTGTCGTGTGATGCGCAATCCCGCGCAACCAAAGCCCTCCCGGCGGGCCAGCAGCCAGAGTTCAACGTCGGGCGTGCTGCGGTCCAGCCTGAGACGCGGCTCGGCCGCCAGTAGACGCTCCAGACTCACGCGGGTGCGCTGGGGAACGGAAACGAATTGGTTGGCATACGACGCCATGACGCGAAACGTCTGCTTTCGCCCCGGCAAGTGCGCCACAAGCCGGCGGGCAAACCGGCCGTCCGCCAAGACGGCCCGGCCCATGACGGCGATGGCGTTGCGCCCCAGGCCGTCGAATGTCATGAGACACACGAAGCTGTTGTTGCAGAATGGCAACGCTCGCACGTCCGAAACGCTGGATGAAGACCGATAGACTACGAGGCCATCGAGCAGGAGATCCAGCTTGAAGCCGACGAGGGCCCGTTCGAGGCCGCGCGCGACGACCTCGCCCAGGCCGGGAATGAATGAAGAGGCGTATGTAGGCATATGGCTCTAGGGTACTAGGATGCAGCAAACCGCGCACTGGAACTGCGGCAGGGGCGTCGCAGGCGTTTGGGCAACGTGACCTGTTAACCGGTCACGACACCGCCGGACGCGCGGACATGGCCGCATGGAGCTTGTCCCGCTTTTGGTACGGGACTATCGCTCACACACCACGCCATCGCCGTCGCCGTCGCGCGGTCTGGGATGGGAAAAGAGTTCGACGGGGAAGCCGCGCCCACCGCCGGAACTGCCTTGCACCCGCTCTTCGCCCGCGTCAATGGCCGCCTGGCAACTCGCGTACCTGGCCGTTGGTGTGGCTGTAAGAGTCGGCGTTGGGATTGCCGTGCGTGTAGCGGTTGGCGTGGGAGTCGGAGTTGGGACTGCCGTGGGCGTGGCGGTTGGCGTGGGTACCGGTGTTGCCGTTGGCGTAAGTCGCGGGGTTGGTCGCGGCGTGGGTCTCGCAACCGGCCGCGGCGACGGGGATGGCGAGACCGTCACCGTGGCAGCCGGACTTGGCGTAGCTCGCGGCGTGCCTGTGGCGGTGGGGCCTGGCGTGGCGGCGCGTGTCGGCGTGACCGTGGGCGTAGCCGCTGGCGTGCCGCTTGGGGTAGGCGTGATGGTTGGCGTTGGTGTCGGCGTCGGCAGCACGATTCGCGGCGCCCCGTCGCACTCGGCCAACATGGTACGCAGGGCGGCTACCTCGTCCGCGTCGGCGCTGAGGCCCCAAAACACTTTGACCGCGATCCAGTCCTGGGCGTATTGGCACCAAGCCAATTCCGCGGGCGGCTGCCACTCGGCCGGATCCCGCCGACCCTTGGAGCGGTTGCTGGACGCCGATACCGCGGTCAAAGTCTGGGCCAGGGTTAGGTCATTGGCGTAGGCGAAGCGCCGTTCGTTCGACCATCGCCACCCACCAGACTCGTGGACTTCGGCAAGCGGCACCATGTGATCGACATCCATGCCGGACGCGCGCGCAATTTCGCGCTCATCGTACCACGACCACCACGTACCGTCGGGCACGCACGCCTCATCGTCATCGGCCAGCGTGCGCGCTTCCGCGGCCAGGACCTCTTCGCGGGTGTCGCAGCCGTCGTCGTCAGCGTCGTCCCAACCGCCTTGCTCGTACATCCAACGGCCATAGGCCACGCCACCGTCGGATTCCGGCGCGGTCTTGAGTTCCAAACCCGCGATGGTCGTCGTCTCAGGGGCCGTTTGCTCGGGCAGGCAGTTGGCGGAGTAGAACTCGTCCACGCCGTTCCAACCGGCCAGCTTGAGAGTCTGACGCACGGTGGCAAGCTGGGCGCACAGTTCGGTTGTCGGACCATCGTCGATGGTGATAGAAAACCATACTGCGGCAAGGAATAACGCCAGCACAACTCACCCCATCGTGACGAGACGGCACGCCCACGTGCCGTCACTTCGACTTCAGCCAACGGCGGCCCAGTGTCCATCAACCAGCGTACTGCCCCGCTGCGGCGCGGTCAAGGCGGCAAAACGCTTCCCAATCCGTTGCGCGTGAGCGGACTTGCCGGCAGAACCTTAGAGTCAGCAACGCGGTGCGCAACCCTATTCGATTGCGGAGTCCGTTTCGGCCCAGCGTTCGGCCAACCGGTAGAGCCCCATGCCGTGGGAGCCCTTTATGAGCACGGCGTCCTGTGATTGTACCTCAGTGGCGAGCAGGTCTTCTGCGGCTTCCAAGGCCGCTGCCAGCGCATCGGCATCGCCGGCCGCGGCCGGTATTTCCGTAATCCGCCCCGCAGCCAAGCCGGCTGCCCGCGCCCCCGCCGCGATGTGCGCGCTCTCCGGGCCAATGGTGATGAGCCGGTCCACGTGCCGCGCCGCCGCTTCGCCCAGCAGGCGGTGTTCCTCGGCGGCGTACTGACCCAGTTCCAGCATATCGCCGAGCACGGCGATACGACGGCCGCCGGCTCCAAGCTCAGCGAGCAATTCCAAGGCAACGACGGCGGAAATGCGATTAGCGTTGTAGGCGTCATCCAGCAAGGTAGACCCTTTGCGGCCGCCGCGCACGTGCAGGCGGCCCGGTGTGGGCCGAACTTGCGCCAGACCCGCCGCAATTTCATCGAGCGCGAGACCATACGCGGCGCCCACAGTTGTTGCCGCCAAGGCGGCATAGACTCCCGCTTTGCCCAAAATCCGCGTCCTGACAAGTTGCTCCCCACCACCAACGCGCACGGTGAACTGCGTCCAACCGTCGCTGAGCACCCGCACGCCGCTGGCCGCCACGTCCGCGTCCGGGGCCATGCCGTATGTCTTTACGCGCGCCCGCGTGCGGGCGGACATTGCCTGCACCCGCATGTCGTCGGCGTTGAGCGCCGCCACGCCTCGTGCGGGCAGCGCACGCACCAGTTCCGACTTTGCCTGTTGCACGCGGTCAATGGAGCCGAAGAGTTCCAGGTGCACGGGCCCCACCGCCGTCACGACACCCACGTGGGGCCTGACTCTCCGGCAGTAGCCGGCAATCTCGCCGCGCCATTGCGCCCCCATTTCCAACACCAGCGCCTCATCCTCCGGCGAACTACGGGCCACGGTGCGGGGAATGCCGATCTCGTTGTTCTCCGTCCCCAGCGCCTTGCAAACCGTAAAGCGCTGTGCCAGCACGGCGGCAATAGCTTCTTTAGTCGTGGTCTTACCATAGCTGCCCGTTATTGCTACGATGCGCATGTGCGGTCGTCGGCGCACCAGATACGCAGCCAGTTTCCAGGCGGCGTCATTGGGATTTCGCACGCGAATCTGCGGAATTTGCACGTCCGGACGGGGTCTCTGGCAGAGGACGGCCGCAGCGCCCCTCGCTACGGCGTCCGGTATGAATTCATGCCCGTCGCGCTGGTCGGTCCGGAGCGCCAGAAACACTTCTCCCGGCTCCAGGATGCGCGTATCGTGGCTCAGGCCGGTACAAATGGTGGTCGCAGCCATGTCCGGCGGCGGCTCACGGCGCAAGGCGCGGTAGAGTTCGGCGAGAGAAAACACGTTTGGGCTTGTCCTTCCGCTGGCGGCACAGGCGCGAGGCGCTTGGCCCGGCGCCCCGGCCTACCATGGGATAGAGAGTCAACCGGACCTGTGGGATGGCAACACCGTCAGCCATGGCACGCACCGGCTTGCGGCCCGGACTTGCGCGCTTACGGCGGGGCTTGGCCGTGCCGTCGCGCCGGTCGCCGATTGGACGCGCCCAAGGGCGGCGAACTGCGCGACGCCTCAACCGGATTTGCGTCGCGCAGCGCCAAACTCCGCGCGCGAAGGCCGCTCGGAACGGCATGCTGCACGGGAGTCTCGCCGGTTTTCAGCGGCGCATTCTAGGAGAGTCTACGCCAATCTGCTATAATGACGCCACTTCTCTCCCACTATACCTACGGGATTTGGCTTTTCCACGCCTATGGCCAAGAAACTCCGCGTTGGACTCTTGTTTGGCGGCCGTTCGGCCGAACACGACGTTTCGGTTGTTTCTGCGCGGTCTGTGCTGGCCGCGCTCGATCCCGCCAAGTATGAGGTGATGCCAATCGGTATTACGCGCGACGGTCAGTGGCTCTTGGGCGCAGACCCCCAGGCCGCCCTGGTCGACCACGCGCAGTCAGGTGTTTCTCCCGGCCCTCTGCCGCTTGCACAAGCGTTCTCCGGTGATTTGGCGGCAACCGGCGCGCGCGAACTAGCGCGAACGGAGTCCCCATTCGGGGAACTGGACGTTGTCTTTCCGGTCCTGCATGGGCCGAATGGTGAAGACGGCAGCATACAGGGTCTGCTCCAACTTGCCGACGTGCCGTACGTGGGCTGTGACGTGCTCGGCTCGGCGCTGGGCATGGATAAGATCGTGCAGAAGCGGCTCTTTGCCCACGCGGGCTTGCCCATCGCCGACTTCCTGGCGGTACGCCGCCGGCAGTGGCGCGATGATCCCGCAGCGGTAGTTGCCGAGATTGAGACTGCGCTAACCTATCCGCTTTTCGTGAAGCCGGCCGCACTCGGGTCCAGTGTCGGCATCACCAAGGTCCACGACCGGGGTGAGCTTGGCGCCGCCCTGGACACCGCCGGCCGCTATGGCCCGCGGCTGATAGTCGAGGCTGCCGTGCCGCGGGCGCGGGAAATCGAATTCTCCGTGCTCGGCAACGATGAACCGCGGGTATCCGTGCCGGGCGAGATTGTGGCCGCGCACGAGTTTTACGATTACGCTGCGAAGTATGAGGCGGATTCGGCGCTACACGTGCCCGCCCCGTTGCCGGCGGAGACTACGGAAGCCTTGCGGGAACTGGCGCTGCGCGCCTTCCGGGTGCTTGAATGTTGCGGGATGGCGCGGGTAGATTTCCTGCTCGACGGCAAGACCGGCGCGGCATATGTAAATGAAATCAACACTATTCCCGGCTTCACGCCGATCAGCATGTATCCTAAGCTCTGGGAAGCCTCCGGGCTCCCGTATCCGGCGCTGTTGGACGAATTGATCCGGCTGGCGCTGGAGCGCCACCGGGATTTCAGCGAGCAAGAGACCGGGCGCTAACGTTCCGCACAAGGGGGACAAGAGACCACATGGGAAAGGGCAGCCTCGATGGTGAACGGTGACCTCAAGATCTTCTCGGGCATGGCCAACAATCCTCTGGCTGCCGAAATTGCCGCCCAGCTCGGCACGGGCCTGGGAGAGGTATCCATTCGCGAAGCGCCGGATTCCGAGACCCTCGTGATGGTCAAGGAAAGCGTGCGCGGCTGCGACGTGTACGTCGTGCAGCCGACGTCGGCGCCGGTGAACGACAACTTGATGCAGCTTCTCTTCATCGTGGACGCGCTCCGCCGGGCGTCTGCCAAACGTATCACGGCGGTTATTCCCTATTTCGGCTACTCCCGGCAAGAGCGCATGGCCCACGGACGCGAACCCATCAGCGCCAAGGTGGTCGCCGACATGCTGCAAGCCGTCGGCGTCGACCGCATCATCTTGACCGACATTCACGCGCCGGCCATGCAGGGCTTCTTCAATATCCCGCTGGAAACCCTTTCCGCCGTGCCCCTCATCATCGATTACTTGAGGCAACAAGACCTGTCAGATTCGGTTATTGTCGCCCCGGACGTTGGCCGCGCCAAGCTGGCGGAGCAATATGCGGAACGCCTGGGCGTGCCCCTGGCCTTGATACACAAGGCTCGCGAGTCTGCCACTACGTCGCGCATCGTCGGCATGATAGGCGATCTGCGGGGACGCTCGCCTATCATCATCGACGACATCATCTCCACCGGCGGCACGATCGTCGAGACCGCCCACGCCGTCCTCAATGCCGGCGCCAGACAGAACCTGCGTCTCGCGGCAGTGCACGGCCTGCTGGCGGGTTCAGCCTCGGAACGACTAGACCAGGACTTCATCCAGGAAGTGATCCTGACAGATACGGTGCACATACCGGCGGACAAGCGGACACCCAATATGACCACCCTCTCCGTGGCCCAGCTCTTCTCCGAGGCAATCCACCGGGTACACAATGAGAATTCGGTGAGCGGCCTCTACCTGCTTACGTAAGCGACGTGGTTGGCGTTATCGCCTAACCCCGGACGCCAAGTGGACGGCAAATCCCTGTCGGCCCGCCCTTTTCGCCGCAATCTGCGCAGCGCCTGCCGTTAGATGTAGGCAAACGTACACTTTTCGCGGAACGCAGCAGGTATACTGAAGGGTAGCGCCGCCGAGCAGCACAGGGAAAGTGGAGCGCGCACATGGCACTGGATGTTGGCATTGCCTTCGCCGCAGGGATTCTGTCATTTCTTTCCCCTTGCTTCCTGCCCTTGATTCCGGCGTACCTGGTGTATCTCGGCGGCCGCCAGGCAAGCGCGGTCCGCAATGAGACGTCCGCCCGGCGGGCCGTATTCACCAATGCCATCGCCTTCGTGCTCGGGTTTGGCGTCATCTTCATCGCCTTGGGTGTTGCCATCACCTTCGTCGGGCTGGCGTTCCAGCAGGGCCTCCCCACGATGCGTCTCGTTGGCGGCGGGCTTTTGGTCGTCTTTGGGCTCAGCTTCATGGGCCTTCTCCGCATTCCCTGGCTGCAGCAAATCCTGCAACGCGAGGTCTCGCTCCGGAACACCCCGCTCGGCCGCATCGACACCGAAAAAACCGGACCTATCACCTCATTCATCATCGGTCTCGTCTTTGGCGCCGGCTGGACGCCGTGCGTCGGTCCGATTCTGGGGGCAATCCTGCTGCAAGCGTCCGGCGCCGATACGGTGCTGCGCGGCGGCATTCTGCTCGCCATCTACGCCTTAGGCATGGGTCTGCCGTTTCTCGCGATGGCCGCCGCCGTTGAGCGCGCCGGCGCCGTGCTCGGCTGGCTCAAGTCTCACATGGTAGTAGTTGAGCGAACCAGCGGCGTCTTCCTCATCCTGATGGGCATTGCGGTAGCCACGAATTTCCTGGCGATGATCTCCGGTGTTCTCGGGTTCTTCTCGTTGGAAATCATGGCATTCGAGTAGAGGGAACAACGGAGGCGCAAGAAAATCTGCCTTCACAGTTTCATGACAATGGCGTCCTAGACTGGCTGGTGAGGATCATGCCGCCGTAGTTCGGCTGAACGTGGCTACGGGCCAACGTGGTGGGCAAGGCGCAGCAGACGCGGATCGTTTGCGCGTTCGAAGTAGCTGGGAAAGTGCGTGACTACAGATATGGAGGAGGGCACGATGCGACGACGAAGTGTTTGCACGATGCTGTTGGGCGGCGCCTCTATGGCCGCGCTGGCAGCGTGCGGCGGCGGCTCGACGCTGATGGAAACGGAAGAGCCGGCGGCCGCGCAGGAAGAAGCCCAGGCGGAGCCCACGGCCGCGCCGGCTGAGGCGCAACCGACGGCTGAGCCCGAAGCCAAGGCTGAAGCTGAACCAACGGCAGCGCCGGCACTCGACATGCCCAATCTTGGCAAGGCGCCGGAGATCACGCTCACGGAGTGGCTCAACTCCGAACCCATCACGCTGGCGAGCTTGGAGGGCAAGGCCTCGGCCCTCATCGCTTTCTGGACCTACACCTGACCGGTGTGCCGCGGCGAAATCCCCAGTTGGGTGGATATCCAGAATACATACGTGGATGACAGCTTCAAGCTGATTACTATTCACTTTCCGGCCTTGGGCGCATCCAAGGACGTGAGCGTCATCGCCGAGCAGGCCTCGAATCTCAACGCTGCCTTTCCGATTGCCATCGACAACGATCACTCGGCTTGGAACGCCTATGGCAACAATGCCTGGCCGGTTGTCTACGGCATCGACACTCAGGGTAACATCCGGTTCAAGCAGGTCGGCCCCGGCCTCGACCCGATCATCGAAGCGATCGAGAAGCTCAAGGCGGCAGGCTAGAGCCTGGTTTCAAGCACAGTTTCAGTAGGTTAAGAGTCCGTTTGCAGTGCAGCGTTGCACAGCAAACGGACTGTTTGTTTTGTGGTCGCGAGCGGCAGGCGACCCCCGAATCTTGTCCACTCCGCAAGTACCTCTGGGCGAGAACAAGAGCTGCAACATGGGCGGCGGCACCCAACCTTAGACAACAAGACAGTTCGTAGCCGCTGCCGCACGCCACGAACTGTCTTTGCTGTACTCTTAGAAACGGACCAGTGCGGACTGTGCGCCCGTGAAACCTATCCGAATTCCTTGAGCTTCTTGACAGCGTCTATCACGGTCTCGAAACTGCCGCCGCCAAACTTTGCAAAACGAATATTGCCCTGCCGATCGATGCCATAGAAGGCCGGCCACGTACGTGTGCCATAGGCATTCCAAAGCACCAAATCGTTGTCTACTACCACCGGATAGGTGACGCCAAGCTCATCAGCCCGTGCTTGAATTCCGCTAATGTCTCTGGAAGAACCGGCATGGGGGAAGTGCACACTGATCAGCTTGAAGCTGTCGTCGTGGTAGGTATTGAAGAGATCCACCAAACTGGGGATTTCGCTACGGCAAACAGGTCAGGTGTACGTCCAGAAGACGATCATCGCCGCGGCTTTGCCCTCAAGGCTCGCCATGGTGATTGGCTCTGAATTGAACCAACCGGTGAGCGTAATCTCAGGCGCTTTGCCAAGATTAGGCAAGTCAAGCTCAGGCGCCGCCGTCGGCAGAACCTCTGCCTGCTTTGCGGACTCGGCAGTCGGCTGGGCTTCTGCGGGAGCTGCAGTTGGCTCCGCCTTGGCCTCTTCTTGCGTAGTCGACGGCTCCTTCGCATCAGTCTCAATCAGCGATGAGCCGCCGCCACAAGCCGCTAACGCGGCTACAGAGGCGCCACTAAGTAATAATGAACATACAAGTCTTCGTTGCATGGATCTACAACTCCTTGCCTTCTTGTGACACTTCCGTGTGACATTTCGCTGACTCTGTCTCAATACGAAGAGCGACTCGCATTGCTGCTTCGCCCAACGCGCGGAGATATGCGCCGCATCTCTCCGCGCCCGCTAGACTCTATCGTAACGCGAACGCTCCAAGGATTCCATATTCCCGGCCTATACACGCCATAGCGCTTCACCAGACCTGTGATAGGCTTGTCGCAAGGGAGTCCCGCAGTATCTAAGGAGACGTACGGATGAGCAATTCCGCGATTCCCCAACCGGCATCCACGCCGGGCAACACGGCCTGGTGGACACATGATCGTTTCGGCCTCTTCATCCATTGGGGCATCTACGCCATGGCCGCACGTCACGAATGGGTGAAGAAGTACGAAGAGATTAGCGACGCCGACTATCAGCCCTACTTCGACCACTTCGATCCCGACCTTTACGATCCGGCGGCGTGGGCGCGCACGGCACGGGAGGCCGGCATGCGCTACGTGGTGCTCACCAGCAAGCACCACGACGGCTTCTGCATGTGGGACAGCCAACTCACCGACTACAAAGCGACGAACACCCCTGCCAAGCGCGACCTACTGAAGCCCTTTGTCGAAGCCTTCCGCGCCGAGGGACTCAAGGTCGGCTTCTACTACTCGCTTATCGACTGGCATCACCCCGAGTTTCCCGTGGACGGCGTGCATCCCCAGGCGAACGACCTCGCGTTCCGGGAGGCCGCGAAAGACCGCGACGTGCGCAAGTACGCGGCGTACCTCCACGGCCAGGTGCGGGAAACCCTCACCATGTTCGGCCCCATCGACCTGCTCTGGCTCGACTTCTCGTATTCCGACCGCGACTGGGGCTGGAGCAAAGGCAAGGGCAAAGACGACTGGCAAAGCGAGAAGCTCATCCAGATGGTGCGCGAGATCAACCCGGACATCATCATCAACAACCGCAGCGAAATCGAGCAGGACTTCCACACACCCGAACAGTTCATCCCGCCAAGCTGGCTGCACGTGGACGGCAAGCCCGTGAATTGGGAAGCCTGCCAGACCCTAAACGGCTCCTGGGGCTACCACCGCGACAACCTGGACTGGAAGTCGCCGCAACTGCTCGTGGAGATGCTCATCGACTGCGTCTCCAAGGGCGGCAACATGCTCATGAACGTGGGGCCAACCGGACGCGGCGAGTTCGACCCCCGTGCGCAAGCGACGTTGGCGGAGATTGGCGGATGGATGCGGTCACACGCACGCGCGATCTACGGTTGCACCCAGGCGCCGTTCGTCCCGCCAACCGACTGCCGCTACACCTTCAACCCTGAGACCAACCGGCTGTACCTGCACGTCTTTGCCTGGCCGCTCAAGTACCTGCACTTGCCGGGACTGCGCCAGCGCGTGCGTTATGCCCAACTCTTGCATGACGGCTCTGAAGTCAAGACCTTCGACTTTACGCAGCACCACCGCTATCCAAGCGGCGGAACAGACCTGCTCACGCTGGAATTGCCGATTCAGAGACCGGATGTACATACGCCGGTGGTTGAACTTTTCCTAACCGATTGATACCCTAGACGCACCGGTAAACCGATGGCTGGGCAACCGCCGGTGAATTCTACGTCTGCTCAGTGCACACGACAAGACTTGGAGGTCTTCTATGGACGATTTGAGGAAGCGATTCAGCGGACTTACCCGTCGGGAACTGTTGCAGTCTTCCGTCATCACGGCAGGCGCGCTGGGACTCGCCGCGTGCGGCACGGTGGCCACCGCGCCCGCCATGGATTCGGAACAGGCCGCTGAAGAAGAAGCCCCTGCCGAAACCGAAGCGCCCCAGGAGATGGAGCCGGTCACCATCCAGTACTACACGGCGCTCAACGACCGTCAGCAAGAGCTCTATCCCACCATGGTCGTGGATGAGTTCCAGGCCGCCAATCCCGGAATCCAGGTAGAGACGGTGCTTCGCGAGGGGCCGTTCTACGATAAGCTCCACGCCCTCGTCGCCGCTGGTGAGCCGCCGGATACCTCATGGTTTTCCTATCCTGAGGCATACCTGCGCGGCGTGTTCACCACCGTGACGGAGTACGTGAAGCGGGACAACTACGACATCAGTGTCTTCCCGGCGGGCGCCATGAAGACCCTCGCCATGTGGGAAGGCGACGTGCTCGGCCTGCCCAACCAGTCGGGCGGTTCATGGCCGGTGATGCCCTACAACAAGGAAATCCTGGCCAATGAGGGCATCAGCGATCCGCCGCTGACCTGGACCGACGACAGTTGGAACGCCGAGACCTGGCTCGAGGCCCTGCAGAAACTGGCCGTGTGGGAAGGTGACAACCCCACCCGCTTCGGCATCAATGGCATTGGCGCGGGCGTGATGGTCTATTGGGGTCCCATGTGGGCCGGTAGCTGGGTGAGCGAAGACTTGCGCTCGGTCACCTGCGACAGCGAGGAAATGATCGCGGGCATCCAGTACATTACGGACCTCGTGGCGCGCTATCGGGTCATGGACAAGCCGGGGCAGTTGAATGAGGTATTCGGCACCGGCAACGCCCGCGACCTGTTCTTCGACGGCAAGCTGGCGTTCTTCCGCACCTCCGGCGGCCAGACCTTTGCCGTCGCCGAGGCGGTGAAAGACGGCAAGCCCTATGGCTTCGCGCCCATTCCAAAGTTCGGCATCGTCGGCTCGGGTCAGGCCGTTGACCCCAACGGCATCATTACCGGCGCCGAACACCCCGACGAGGGCTGGGAGTTCATCAAGTGGCAGGCCGATACGCCGAACTGGGCGATCACGCGCGGCAACGCGCCCTCGCGCCAGGACCACTTCGACGCCTGGGGTGAGGCCGTATACGGCGGTTTCGCCGAGGAAGCGCGAGTCGAGGTCTATCGCGAGTCCCTCGGCCACGCGGTCACCATCGACCCCGTGTTCTCGCTGCCAAACTGGCGCACGCCTATCTGGAACGACATGGTCGGCCCCGCCATGACCAAGCTCTACAACGGCGAGGGTGAAGTCAAGGAAACCCTAGAACAGCTCAAGGTACAGATCGAAGGCGAGATGCCTGAGTTGGAATAGGATTTCTACCCGCCCGCATCCGATTCCTCTTTCGGATCGACGGGTCTAAATCCAGACAGCAACTGAGAATCCGTCACTTTTCCGCAGACAGGCCAGCGGGGACAGGGCCGCACACGCAGCCCTGTTCCCGTGTGCAACGTCCTGCAAGCGTTGGAAAGGAGGTTTGAAAACCGGCCCCAAGGGAGTGCAGGTAAAGCGTTGTCTGATTTCCAACTACGGGAGGATACCCATCATGACGAAACGCAATTCAGCACTCGATGCGCTCACGCGCCGCAATATGCTCATGGGGTTTGGCGCCCTCGGCGCCGCCAGTCTGTTGGCCGCCTGTGGGACCGTGGCCACCGCGCCGGCCGACCAACCGGAACAACCCGCCGCGGAAGAAGCTCCCGCACAGGCTGAGGAAGCGCCTGCGCCCGCGGAACGCGTCACGGTCAAGCACTACGTAGCCCTCAACGCCCGCCACGCGGAAATCTACGATACCCTCATCGAGGAGCCGTTCGAGAACGACTATCCCAACATCGACCTCGAGACCATTACCAACGAGGGCGCGTACTACAACAAGTTCAACACGCTGGTTGCCGCCGGCGAACCGCCGGACGTGCTCTGGCTTTCGCAGACCGAAGTCTTCACCCAGGGCCACACGATCGACGTGGGACCGCTGGTTCGTCGCGACAACTTCGATCTCAGCATCTATCCGGAGCAGCTCTTCCGCGACGGGGTCATGTATGAGGAGAACATCCTCGGCCTGCCGAATCAGTCGGGCGGCAACTGGCCGGTGATGCCGTACAACAAGGAGATCCTGGCAAACGCCGGCGTCTCCGATCCGCCGGTGGAGTGGGGCGACCCGAGTTGGAACGCCGAGACGTTCTTGGAAGCCTTGGTCAAAACGACCCAGCGCGAAGGCGAGAATCCGGTAACGTTCGGCATCGGGAACATCGGCCGCGGCGTGATTGCCGCGAATTGGGGGCCGTTCTGGGGCGCCCGCTGGGTGGCGGAAGACTTCAAGACCGTCGTCTGCGATTCCCCGGAAATGGTGGACGCGATTCGCTATCTGACCGAACTGTCCTCGAAGCACCGGGTCATGCCCTTGCCGGGCGAGCTCAACGACACATTCGGCACGGGCAACACCCGCAACAACTTCCTCAACGGCAAGCTCGCGTTCTTGCAGACCTCCGGCGGCGGCACGTTTGCCATCGCCCAGGGCGTACAGGAAGGCAAGCCGTTTGCGTACGCGCCGCTGCCTACCTTCATGCACACCGGCTCGGCGCAGGCCCTCGACTCCAACGGCCTGATAGGCGCGAGCCAGGTGCAGGATGAAGGCTGGGAGCTGATCAAGTGGCATGCCAACCATCCCAATTGGGCGATTGGCCGCGGCAACGCCCCGGCGCGTCTCGATCACTTTGAGGCCTGGGCCCGCGAACTCTACGGCGGCGACGTTGCCGAAAAGATCCGCGTGGACGCCTACGCCCACTCGCTGGCAAACGCGAGCCGGTACGACGGCTTGCGGGTGCTGCCCAACTGGCGCAATCCAATCTTCGACCAGATCATTACGCCCGCCTTGGACGCCCTCTACCGAGGACAAGGCGACGTTGTCGAGACTATGGGGGCACTGCGCCAGCAGATTCAGGCAGAGATTCCCGACTAGGCCTTGAGAAAAGGCCTATAGCTTAGGTCAACAGTACGACTTGCGTGGGCCTGTTGCTTTGGTGCGGCCCACAGCACAAAATCGTAGTGACGGCGCCGGGCCTGCGCGTATGCAGCGCGGCGGTCTTGGCGACCGGCTACTGATTCTCAGCCTCAGTAAGTCCGGAGGGGCACGGCGCGCCGTGCCCCTCCGCCATAGAAAGGCAATGCCTCATGTCCGTGTCCGTGGCCCAACTCGCGGTTGCCGGCGGCACGCCGGTGCGAGATATACAGGCGCAACCGTGGCCCGCGTGGCCGGTCGCCACCGAGGAAGACATAGCCGCCGTGGCCGACGTGCTGCGCAGCGGCAAGTGGAACCGCTGGCGCACTGACCGGGTGGTGGCTTTGGAAGAAGCGCTGCGGGAATTCACCGGCGCGGCTCACGTAATCGCCCTGGCCAGCGGCACCGCGGGCATCGAGGTTGCGCTCAAGGCCGCGGGCGTGCGCCCCGGCGACGAGGTCATCGTGCCCGCGTATACGTATGTGGCCACGGCCACGGCGGTATTGCAGGTGGGCGGCGTACCGGTGTTCGCCGACATCATCCCGGAAACGGAAAACGTGGATCCCGCCTCCATGGAGTCGCTCATCACCGAGCGCACCCGCGCGCTCTTGCCCGTTCACGTCTCCGGCCTGCCCTGCGACATGGCCGCCATCAACGCGCTGGCAGCGCGGCACGGACTCCGCGTCGTCGAGGATGCCGCCCAAGGCATCGGCGGCACGTGGAACGGGCAGCGGGTCGGCACCATTGGCGACGTTGGCGAGTACTCCTTCCAGGCCAGCAAGAACCTGCCGGGCGGCGAGGGCGGCGCGGTCGTCACCAACGACCCGGAGATCGCCGAGAAGGCATTTATGTTGATGCACATCAATTACGAGGTGCTGGGCTGGAACTACCGGCTGACGGGGATGACGGCCGCGCTGATCCTCTCGCAACTCAAACGCTTTCCGTCCCTGCAGGCCCGCCGCCAGGCGAACGCCGCCTTCCTGCGCGACGCCCTGGCGGAGATTCCCGGTATCGCGCCCACGCGGGAAGACCCGTTCGTCACCGGTCACGGACTGCACGGTCTCGGCGTGCGCTATATCAGCGAGGAATTCAGCACCGGCGCGCCCGTTTCGCGCGAAGCCTTTGCCAAAGCTCTGCGGGCCGAGGGCATTCCGTGCGCTTTGGGCTATGGCGATCCCATTTACAAACTGCCGCTCTTCCAAGAGGCGAGCACGCGCCTGCGGGACCACTGTCCCGACGCCTGCGACCACCCCGCGATGAAACGCATGGATTACGCCAACCTGCATCTACCGAACGTGGAACGCCTCTGCGGTCAGGAAGCCCTGCGCTTCAACCAGCCCATGTTGCTGGGCGCCCAAGCTGACATGCAGGACATCGTGGACGCCGTGGCGAAGATCCATGCCAACCAGGATGCGCTTGCGGCAACGGCGAGTTAGTCAGCAATCCTGTGAGTCTGCCCCAGTGGCTCAACCATTTTGAGGCGATGCATAGAGATGACGGTAGCGTAGGTTCACTCGGGATGTGCGCGAAAGTGCGCTCTACCCAGTTATGGCGGGAAATCGCGTATTGCAAGAAACTCGTCAAAACAAAGCAGTTCGACAACCAGGAGTGTGCGCCCTACGGCGGACCGGAACTGCGCTCGTCGAAGCGCACCAAATCAACCCATTCGCGCTGAGCCTGTCGAAGCACACCAAACCAATCCGTTCGCGCTGAGCCTGTCGAAGCGCACCAAATCAGTCCGTTCGCGCTGAGCCTGTCGAAGCGCTACCACTACCGCTTTGACACCACCAAACCCAGCCAAAGCCCCGCTGGAAATCAGCCAACAGAAAAGCACAAGACCATGCTCTACGCCGGTGTAGGCCGCACCACCCTAACGCCGCCCCTCGGCACGCCGCTCATCGGCTACGGCGGCCGCGAACGCGGCGCGGATGCCGTGCGTGACGACATCTACGCCACGTCGCTGGTGCTTGCAGACGGCGGCACGACGGTTGTCCTGATCACGTGCGACCTCTGCGCGTTGCCCCACCGGCAGGTGCGGTACATACAGCGACGCATCGAAGAGCGCACCGGCATCCCGCCCGGCCACATGCTGCTCAACACTTCCCATGCCCACTCGGGTCCGCTCACGACCTTCAACCAGGAGACTCCGGCCTCGCTGCGGCGCGCGGTCGAGTCAGTGCTTGACGGCATCGTCGAGTCAGTCGCACAAGCGGCGGCAGACCTCACGCCGTGCCGCGCCAGCTCCGGCAAGGGGTCTGTGCGGGCGAGCATCAATCGCCGCCACCGCAACGGCTACGGCGACGCCGTGACGCCGGAATCCCCGGCAGGCACGGTAGACTCCGACCTGCACGTGGTGCGAATTGACGGCCTTGACGGCACGCCGGTGGCGATGGTCACCGCCTATGCGTGCCATCCCGTGGCGCTGCGGCCGCCCAGCCACGCGTTTTCAGCGGACTTCGTCTACGCGCTGCGTGAGCACGTTGAGCCGCAGATCGGAGCGCCGGTACTCTTCGCCCAAGGCGCGGCCGGCAACCTCGTGCCCGTCGGCCCCGACATGGACATGGAAGCGCGGCTGGGGCTGACAGGCAATCTGCTCGGCGCCGAGGCCCTCCGCGTGCACGACGCCCTCGGCCAACTGGCCCAGCGTGCGCAGGAAGCGGTCCGCAAAGGGAAGCAACAGGCGAGCCGGGCCGCAGATAGCAAAGCTCCCTCCGTGTCCGAGTCGCTCGACGCCACCCCCCTGTCTGAGAGATTGCTCGACTTGTCAGCCACTGCAGCGCCAAGGCGCCAAAGACCAATGCTCGCCGCCGCGGCCGAGACGCTCCGGCTCGACCTCTGGACAGAGCAGCCGCCCATCCCGGATGCGGGACACTCGCACCAGACGTTTCCCTACCTGGAGCCGCCGCTCGTGGACGGCAAAGTGGCGTGCGCCGTACAAGCCCTGCGCATCGGCGACGTGGCGCTGGTGGGCGTTGCCGGCGAGGCTTTCGTTGAAATCGGCCTCGCCGTGAAAGCCCGCTCCCCAATCCCCCACACCATCTTCCTCGGCTACACCAACGGCTGCCTGGGCTACATTCCCACCAACGCCGCCTACCCCGCCGGCGGCTACGAAGTCCACCGCGCCCACGCCGTCTACCGCCTGCCCGCCACCATCGCCCCGAATAGCGAGACCAAAACTGTTGCCGTCAGCCTAAAGCTTCTGGCAGAACTCAATGGAGAATTAGACTAGCCGATTGGCTTGCTCTGCTTCCTCACGAATGATTTGAGGGTGAGTGTTGTACGCACCCAATGGGGTCTTGAGCTGCATCGCAGAGTCTACAGCTAGCTAGATTGAGAGGGTTTGCTTGTTCTTGAGGAGTTAGGCTTTGGACTAGAGGGAGAAGTGCCGCCCGGAGGCTTTGGCGGAGGCTTATATCCAGAAGGTATCTGCTTGGGCCCTTTACCCTTCTTTATCACCACTCTCGCTTTGTTTTCACGTTTGCCTTCCATTGTGCGCTCCTTGTGCAGTTCCTCTTCAATTCCCTTCAATTGTATCAAGTACTGTTGTGGCGCCCCACCCCTCGGCAGCCCGATCGCCTTGCGAGTGTCTTGAATTATAGAAGTATGTATATATGATCACTGATTCAACCTCTTCTGAGACTATGAACTCGATCGTCTCTGGATGTACTTCACCGGGCTCCACTATCAATTCACTCTCGTGCCATTCGCGCCGTATGTTATGTAAAATTGGCCATTGGATGTCGTCGTAATCCCTTTGCAGAAATACACCAGCATAGAGGGACTCGACATCTTCCTTTGATGTTGGGGACACCTGCTGCAAAACGAAGAATCCATCGCGGAGCTCTATTTGGACCCTGGAGTTATTCCCTAGTACTGCGGTAACAGCGATGTGCACATAGCTTTCACCGATTCGCCGGAATGAAACCTCGTGCGTGATCGTCAAGTGTGGCTCGGATTCTCGGAAGACCTGCCACTTATAGGCCGCAAATGACCCACCGGCGACGATAGCAACAATCGTGACAAGAGCTTGGGCAATCCCTAGTACCTCAATTGGTGTAGCCTTTTCGGGGGCAACTGCGTTCGCCGCAAGCAAAGCCACGCACAATGCCGCCAAGGCCACGCCGGCAATTCTTAGGAAGTTCCTGTTCAGCTTGCTCATGCACGTCTCGATTCCTGCAGCCCAGTTCGCATTCAGCATTGTCCTGTGTATTAAAACCTTCTGCCACACTCCAAATATCACAAACGCTGAACCTTCAAGTCAACAGATGCGTTTACCACATTTCTTTCCCAACTAAGGCTATGCTCTAGCTACTCGCGCTGGAGTACTTCGTCAACGCCAGTCTCCAAAATATGTGCGAGAGGATGAGCAGTCCCGCCGTCATGGCGAAGGCGGCGGCGGCAAAAGCCGGGGAAAGCAGGCCCAATAGGGCTTGGCTGGGAACCGTGGCGATGAAGGCCACCGGGATTACGAAGGTAAGCCCCAGGCGCACGCCGCCGCGAAACACGCTGGTAGGCACACGGGCGACCTCGATGAAATTGTAGTAGAGGTAGCCGACATTGTTCAGCCGCCCGGCAAAGAACGTCGCCGCTACCACCGCGAACCAGAGCGAGTAGGCCATCAGGCAGGCGCACAGCACCAGAGCGGTGTAGAGCAGCGCGCCGTGCCAGGTGACCGGCTCGGCGGACTGGCCCAGCGCGTACCACAGCACGCCGCAGCCGATTACGACCTGCACCAACGGGTCCCAATCGAAACGGCGGGTGGACACGTAGAAGCGCGCACTCACCGGCTTGGTTAGTACGAAGTCCAGTTCGCCGCGGTTGATGAGTCCCGATAGCGCGTTCATGTTCTCCCCAAAGACCGTCTCCACCAGGCCGTCCACAATCATCACCGTGGCTGCCAGCACCAGCATCTGCTCCACCCGCCAGCCGCCAATCGTCTGCACGTGGTTGAAGATGATCTGGATCGAGGCCACGTAGACCGCGGTATAGCAGATGGTCGCGATGCTCCACACCGTGAAACTTAGCCGGTATTCCAGCGCATTGAGGAAAGAGTTCTTGGCAAAGGCCAGGTAGAGCCGCGCGTAGCGTTGCATAGGCTACCCTCCATATGCGCCGTAGCGGCGCACCCCGGCGGCAAACACCCACTGCACGAACAGGTAGCACACCAGCAGCCAACACGCCTGTATGGCGAGCCCACTGAGTGCAGACAGGAGGTCAAGCCTGCCCTGGAGCAACTGCACCTGAAAGAAGTACAGGTAGCGAAATGGTAGGAAGTGCGTCACGCGCTCCACTGCCGCCGGCATCAGGTCCAAGGGAATGATGCTCCCGGCCAGGAACATGGTAACTACCGCGTATGATTCGATAATGCCCGCTGTCTGGCCCACCCAGAACGCCAAGAGACCCAAGCACAGCTTGAGGCAGTAGTTCAGCAAGAACGACAAGACCATGCTGGCCAGCAGAATGGGCGCAATCTCCCATCTCAGCGCCAAGCCGCCGAGCATCTCCAGCCCAAACAGTAGCAGGAAGAGCAGCAACATCGGCACCAAGAAGACAATCCGCACGCCTTTATACGCGATTTCCGCCGCAAGCTGCCACAGATGATAGGGAAGCGGTCGTATTAGGTGGATGGAGAAAGCCCCGCTGCGGATTGAGTCGCCCATGGCCCATTCAAGATGCGGCGTCAATAGAGTGTTCAACACCAGGAACATGACGTAATAGTTCACCATGTCCTGCACGGTGTAATCGCCAATACGGTCTACGGTGCGGTAGGCTGCCAGCCAGAGCGCAATCATCACGAGCGGAAGTATCGTCCCGCCGATGAACCAGACCAGACTCTCCGCGCGATACATCAAAGCCTCTTGCCAGAATGCGAGGAACACCGCGCGTATTTTTGGATACAGCTTTTGCATGCCAAATCAGCCTAACTACTCGCGCTGGAGTATTTCGTCAACGCCAGGCGCCAGAAGAGATGGGAAATGATGAGGAGGGCGGCGGTCATGGCGAAGGCGGTGAGGGTGAAGGTGGGGCTGAGGAGGCCCAGGAGAGCTTGGCTGGGAACCATGGCGATGAAAGCGACCGGCAGCACAAACGTCAGGCCGATGCGGAGCGAGCCGCGAAAGACATCGGTAGGTACGCGGGCGATCTCAATGAAGTTGTAGTAGAGATTCGCCACGTTATTGAGCCTACCGGCCCAGAACGTGACCGACACGACCATGAACCAGAGGGAATAGGCCATCAAGCTCGCGCACAGTATCAGCCCCACGTAGAGCAGCGCGCCGTGCCATGCAATCGGCTGCGCGAGCATCCCGATCGCGTACCACAGTACGGCGCATCCAGTACCCACCTGTACTAACGGGTCCCAATCAAACCGCCGCGTTGAGACGTAGAAGCGTGAACTTACCGGCTTGCTCAACACAAAATCAAGCTCCCCACGATTAATGAGCCCGGAGAGCGCGTTCATATTTTCGCCAAAGATCGACTCCACAATGCCATCTACGATCATCACGGTGGCCGCCAGCACCAGCATCTGCTCCATACGCCAGCCGGCGATCGTCTGTACGTGGGCAAAGATGAATTGGAGCGAAAGCACGTAGACCACAGCGAGGAGGACCGTCGCAATGCTCCAAACCGTAAAACTCAGCCGATATTCCAGCGAGTCCAGGATGGAATTCTTTGCAAAGGCGAGGTAGAGCCGCACGTACCGTTGCATTATTCAGCCTCCATACGCGCCGTAGCGGCGCACCCCAGCGGCAAACACCCATTGCATCAGCAGGTACGCCAGTACCAACCACATGCCCTGTATAGCGAGCCCGCCCAGCGCAGACAGAAAGTCGAGCCGGCCCTGGAGCAACTGCACCGGGAAGAAGTAGAGGTAGCGAAACGGCAGAAAAAACGTCAGTCGCTCCACTGCCGGCGGCATCAAGTCCAAAGGCATGATGTTCCCGGCCAGAAAAATCTTGACAATAATAAACACTTGGGCAATTCCATCAATGCGACCTATCCAGAACGCCAGCAGGCCGATGGACAGCTTGAGGCAGTAGCTTAGCAAAAAGGAAAGTACCATGCTCGCCAGCAGGATGGGCGCAGTCTCCCACGTAAGCGCGAAAGCCTCCAGCAGGCCCGGCCCAAGAATAAGGACAATCAATAGAATGAGCGGGATGAGAAAGAAGAGCCGGACGCCTCTTCCAGCGATTTCACCTGCGAGCAACCACAGTTGGAACGGGAACGGCCGCACAAGGTGCAGAGAGATCGTGCCATTGCGAATGAGGTAGCTCGAGTACCCCTCCGGATAGGGCGTCAGAATCGTGCTCAGGGCCAAGAACATGACGTAGTAGTGCACCATGTCCTCGACCGCGTACGCTCCAACCCGATCAACGGTGCGGTACGCCGCCAGCCAGAGCGCAATCATCACGAGCGGTATAACGGCGTCGTTGATGAACCACACAAAGCCCTCGGCGCGATACGTGAGGGCATCTTGCCATGAAAAGAGAAAGGCCGCGCGTAATTTACGAAACAGTTTCTGCATACGCGGGCCGTTCGCCGGAGAAGAACTGACGCACCACCTCGTCAACCTCGGGTTCGACGATGTTAAGGTCCAACACGGGGTAGTCCTGCAGCAGTCGGGCAGAGACCTGCGGCACGGCGTCGCGGGCGATGCGCAGGGTGGTGGTGCGAGGGCGGTAGGCAGTCACCGCGCCGAACTCCGCCAACTCAGCTTCCGCCACCGGGGTGGCGAATGTTACGGTGAGGAACTTATAGTCAGCATAGCGGCGAACGACTGTCTCCAGTTCGCCGTCGAAGACAAGATGGCCGTGGTCGATGATGAGCACCCGGTCGCAGAGCGCTTCCACGTCGCGCATGTAGTGGCTCGTGAGAATGACGGTAGCGCCGTAGCGGGCGTTGTACTCGCGCACGAAGTTGCGGATATTCTGCTGCATCACCACGTCAAGGCCGATAGTGGGTTCATCCAGAAAGAGCACCTGCGGCCGGTGCAGCAGCGCGGCCAGCAACTCGCACTTCATGCGCTCCCCCAGGGAGAGCTTGCGCGCCTGTACGTTGACGACCTTCTCCAATTCAAGGATCTGCACCAACTCGTCTAGCGTTTCCTGGAACTGCGCTTCCGGCACTTCGTAGATCTCTCTGTTCAGGATGAACGTTTCCATGGGCGGCAAGTCCCACCAGAGCTGGTTCTTCTGCCCCATGACCAGCGCAAATTGCCGTTGAAACGTCGCCTGGCGTTCCCACGGCGTGTGGCCCAACACGGAGACCTCGCCTCCGGTCGGGTAGAGCAAGCCGGCCAACACCTTGAGGGTAGTGGTCTTGCCCGCGCCGTTGGGACCGAGAAAGCCGACCAACTCGCCGCTCTCGATGGTGAACGAGATGTCGTCCACCGCCTTCACGTCATAGGTCTTGCGCAGCACAAACGACTTGAGCGACCCCACCAGTCCCGGTTCTTTCTGGTGGACCTCATAATACTTGGCAAGATTCTGTACGGCGATAGCAGACACTGTTGCTTGCGAACTCTCGCGTAGCTGCAATCCGTTGGGAGCGCGCCAGCCCGTGACCATAGCGCCTCATGCGGCGGGCTGTGAGTGCCCGTAGGTTACCCGCAGCCGGAGCGCACACGGGATTGGCGGGGAATTAGAGAACAATTCCAGCGGTCAGTCACGCTCAGGCAGACGCACGTATGCTATTCTAGCACGTACCCGCCGTCCCCCTAGTCAGTCCTTGCCATTGTGACCCAGCCGGTAAGATTGGCAACAGACCAGGGGGCGCGGGGCACGCGGCAGGTGCCATCGACCGGACGCGTACGAATCTCCTCAAGCCGATGAGTCCAGTGCGACTTGGTCAAGAATCACGCCGCAGCGAGGCGGGACAGACCGGCCCAGCACACCGCTTCCGAGTTAACCGGCAGGTTGGAGTCAATTGAGTTCGAACCCGCAAGCGCACCCCCCGCGCGCTGCGCCCTACCTCAACATCGTAGGCGAGGGCGTCGCGCTTGGACCGCTGCGCAAGGATTTGGTCCCCACGTACACGCGCTGGTACAACAACCTCCATACGCTGCGTACGTTGGATGCGATCCCATTGCCGCTGACTTTGGAGCAGGATGAGCGGCAGCATGAACGCTTGGTGGCCATGAGTGAGACCCAGGCCTCTTTTACCGTCTATGAACGGAAGAACTCCCGTCCTATCGGCAATGTCGGGCTCCTCGACATCGACTATCGCAACCGCACGACTGAATTCGCTCTGGTCATAGGCGAGCCGGACGCCCGCGGCAAGGGCTATGGCACCGAATCCACCCAACTCACCCTCGACTATGCGTTTTGCGGACTAGGCTTGCACAACGTGATGCTGAGAGTTTTCGAGTTCAACCTTGCCGGGATCCGCGTCTACACAGAATCCGGCTTTCGGGAAATTGGCCGCCGCCGCCAGTGCGTTCTCATGGGCGGCAAGCTCTGGGACACAATCTTCATGGAGTGCCTGTCCACGGAAAGGGACTCCGGCCCCGCCCTGGCGCGGGCCTTCAAGCCGGACGAGCCGCGACTGCCCCGCGAGGAATAGCCAGCGCTCGACTAGGCCTTGTCGCAAGCCAAACCGGGGAAGGCACAGCGCGCAACTCAGCACGCCCGCAGACGCGGATATTTCGCGCCTGCGCGGCAAACCCGTGACAGGCAGAGCGCAATCGGTACCAGTGAGACCGAATGCGGCCACCGGGATGTCCCGGCGCACAGACGAAAAGGAATTCAAGGGTACTCAGGTAGATCAAACGATGCAGACAAACCCCCAAAGAGAGTTACGAAGAGAGACGCCGCTCTATAATATTGTCGGCGAGAAGACCGCGCTCGGCCCGCTGCGCAAAGACTTAGTCCCGCTTTACACGCGCTGGTACAACGACTTCAATACACTGCGCACGTTGGGCGGGATGGCTATGCCGATAACACTGGAACAGGAAGAAAAGTGGTACGAGGGCGCTATCACGCGCGGCGCGACCGAGGTGGCGTTTACACTTTACGAGTTGTCAAGCGCACGCCCCATCGGCAATACTGGCCTCAGCGAGATCGACTTTCGCAACCGCACCGCCGAATTCGGCATCACGATCGGCGAGCCCAACGCGCGCGGCCAAGGCTACGGCACGGAAGCGACGCGACTGATGCTCGGCTATGCCTTCACGGCGCTGGGACTGCACAACGTCATGTTGCACGTATTTGCGTACAACCTTGCCGGTATCGGCGCATACACAAAAGCGGGCTTCAAGGAGTTTGGCCGACGCCGCGAGAGCCAATTCATGGGCGGCAAATACTGGGACGTGATTCACATGGAATGCCTGGCAACAGAGTGGGGCCCCAGCCCGGTGCTTGCCGATATCTTCAAGCCGGACGAGCAGCGACAGTCTCCCTAGCCGCGACTTTCTCCCTAGCAGCGGCAGTCTCTCTAGCAGCGGCATTCGCGCGCCCTTGAAGCCTTTCCGTTCTCCCCCGCATCCGGGGTACGGGGCAGCCTCTGCGCTTGTCGAAGGGCATGGCTTGGAGACACAGTGGCTCCCTCTTCTAGGCCGTTGTACTTCGACAAGGGCTTCGCGAAGCCCACTCAGCACGAACGGCCTAGAAGAGGGAGCGACAGAGAGCGCCCCCTTGCGTGGCCGTTACACTATGCCCAGCCGCTTCTCCAGAAACTCCCGGTTGTACACTGCGGAAGCGTGGGCGTCGTCGCCGATTGAGGTCTCCAGCACCAGCCAGCCGTCGTAGCCGATGGCCTCGATTGCCGCAAAGATGGCGTCCCAGTCTAGCGGACCGGTGCCCATAAGCGGAATCTGGTCCGGTTCTTTGGTATGGATTTGGCTGACAAGGTCTCCCAAGTCCCGGAGGTCGGCGGCGGGATCGAATCCCTGGGTGTGCGCGTTGCCCACGTCGAAATAGACGCCAATCTGCGGGGAATCAACGGCCGCAACCAAGCGTTGGAAGCGCTCCGCCGACTGCGGATGCGTGCGCCCCACGCTCTCCGGAGCCATCACGACGCCCGCCTGTTCCGCAGCCGGCATGATCTCGCCGAAACCATCCACCCAGCGATCGAATGACTCGTCGTAGGGTTGGTCCGCCGGAGCGTCCATGGCGCAAAGGATCACCCGCGCGTCTAGGAAGGCTGCGGCGGCGATGGCATTGGTCGCCACTTCGATGCCCTGCCGCCGGGCAGCGCCGTCGCCCGTCAGCATCACGCCCAGATTGCCGACGCACAACGAACAAACCGTCACACCGGTCTCCGCCGCTTGCCGTTTGAGCGTATCCCAACCGGCCTGTTCGGCGAGGATGTTCCCCGCCGGGTCCCGGGCGCTGATAGAGAATTCCACACCCGCAAAGCCCAGTTCTGCCGCCACCGGCAGGGCGTTCTCGCCCTCCGCGCCAATCGATCCCGTGCGTGTGCCTATCTTCATTGGGGCACCACTTCCAAGTCGTCAGTGAGCTGCACCTCGCGCCGCAGCTCCGCCGACTTCTGCGCGGCATACGTGAAGGCAAACGACCGCAGCGAGTCGGAATACGGCGACAGGATGCCGTCCTGCGTGTTGTTGGCGACCGCGTTTACAAATGCCTGGTTCAGCAGGAGGTTCGAATCTTGATCGGATGTAATGGTCTCCGTTTCCTGGCCGGGGCGCCAGACCGTTGTGCTATCGAAGCCCGCGGTCACGGTGAGGTCTTTGGCGAGAATGTGCAGGACATTGGTGACGTTTGGCGGAATGCCGGCATGGGCCGCCGGCGAGTTGCCAATCATGCCCACGGCGCGGTTCTTGAAGCGCACCGTCGCCGCATTGACATCGAAGATTGTCAGATTCGGTTCGTCGTTGAGCAACACGGTGTCACCGGCGGCGTAGATCGTATCCGGCTCACCCACGAAGTACCGCACCAGGTCGATGCCGTGCGTATGCTGCTCGATGAGCATCCCGCCGGACTGCTCCTGCACCCGCCACCACGGCGTGCCTGGCAGCCCGCCCCAACGCACGGCGATCACCATGCCGATGGTCACGCCGTCCAGCAACTCGCGCGTCTGCCCCACGGATGGCGCGTACCGCATCTGGTAGCCGACCGAATTCACAATCCCTTTTTCTTCAATGTGGGCCGCAATCTCCTTAGCTACGGAAAGCTCGAGAGCAATGGGCTTTTCGATCAAGACCGCCTTGCCGGCCGCGATCACGTCGTGGTCGATCTGGCCGTGGGCAAACGTGGGCAGCGAGATGTACACCGCGTCCAGTTCCGCCGCGTCGAGCATCGCCTGGTGATTGGAAAAGAGCCCCGGCTGTATGGGACCGGCGCCCTCCGGCAAGGAGCCGTTGATTGTCTCGACCGCTGCCGCGCAACGCGGCTCGTCGATGTCGCAGAGCCCTACGATTTTCGCTTCCGGAATTCTGACGAGGTCCCGCATCTCGCGCACGGACCGTCCGCCAACCCCGATAATGCCAATTCTCACTGCCACGGTGTCTTGCTCCCTTCGTAACGTGCCACGCTGTCGTGTCGTATCTCTAGTCCGTTAGAGCCGGAGAAGCAGAAACCTCTCCCCGACCTTCCCTCCCTAGGAGATGGAGTAAGAATAGCCCCACTGGACATGGTTACGCAAGGTTCCCCTCTTGGAGATGGGTTAGGCGGGGTTGACTACTACCCAATGTTGTTGCTTTCGCCACTTTGGCAAGGGACAGGGCGCTCACATCACCGTACACAGCCGGTAGCGCAAGATATGTAGCCGGAAACGCTGGGAGTGGGACAGTAACGCAGGCATTGCAGCCGGCGACGCAGGTCATGTGGCCGGCAGCGGAGATCCTCTGTCGGGTAGCGCAGGTTTGCAACCTGCGTCTTCTATGCGGTCAACCCTTTGTGCACCCGTTTCTAGCAGTGGAAAGGTCTACGCCCCGCCGCGTCATGCTCACGTGGTCGCAGTTCCGCGTGCTCTGGCGGGGGAAAACCCCAATGGAGTCGCATTGAAGCTTGCGCCTGAGCCGTTCGCCCTGAGCCAAGTCGAAGGGTGAACGGCTCAGGCAAGATATCGTCGGTTCTGTGCCTGCTTCGCACCGTTTGCGCATCGACAGAGCCTGTGCTGAGCCTGCCTGCGCTGAGCTTGTGGAAGGGCCGAAGTGCTCAGCACGATCGGACAAGACTGAAGCCAACTACTTTGATGCGAATGCACTGAGGACAAGCCCCCGCGGCACTCCACCTCATCAACCTCGGCGGGGGACAAGCCCCCGCGCTACTTTACTGCTACAACTCCGGCGGGGGAAAAGCCGCAAATGGTGTCGCATTGAAGTCGAGAGCGAGCGATAGACAGTCGCCACTTGGGTTGTCAAGCTGTCGTTGTGGGCACGAATTGTCGTGCCCCTACGACAGCGAAACTGAGTTTCAATCGCCTTAGCAACAGAGACTACCATGGCAAACCAAGGCAAAAACTTAGTGCGACAGCATTAGGCACAAGCCCCCGCGCTACACGAACTCGACAGCATTTGGGTGACGTCCGAACGCTACGTAGAGTCACGACACTCCCAAGTTGTCCCAGGCGTACCTTGTGAAATTGGCGGGGCTCCGAAATCGCACTGCGCCACTTCCGGACTCCCCTCCGCAAACTCCCGGCTACTGAGCGCCGTTTCAGCCCGCCCGCGTACTGATTCTCACAAGGGCGCCACCTCAAGATTATCGGTGAGACGCACCTCGCGCCGCAGTTCCGCCGACTTCTGTGCGGCATAGGTGAACGCAAACGACCGCAGCGCATCAGCATACGACGACAGGATGCCGTCCTGAGTGTTGTTAGCGACCGCGTTGACGAATGTTTGATTGAGCAGGAAGTTTGAATCTTGGTCGGAGGTGATCGTTTCCGGCGGCTGGCCGGGACGCCAGTAGGTTGTGCTGTCGAAGCCTGCCATCACGGTGAGGTCCTTGGCGAGAATGTGGAGAGCGTGCGTAACATTGGGCGGTATGGCGGCGTGGGCCGCGGGCGAGTTGCCAATCAATCCCACCGCGCGGTTCTTGAAGCGTACCGTGGCGGCATTCACGTCAAATATGTCCAGACCCGGCACGTCAGTAAGCAAGACCGTATCGGCGGCGGCGTATATGGTGTCCGGTTCACCCACGAAGTACCGCATCAAGTCCACGCCGTGGGTGTGCTGGTCGATGAGCATGCCGCCGGACTGCTCCTGCACGATCCAGCGCGGCAGGGGCGGCAGGGGGCCCCAGCGTACGGCCATCACCATCCCAATCGTCTTACCTGCCAGCAACTTGCGAGTTTGCCCCACGGAAGGGGAATACCGCCGCTGGTAGCCGACGGCATGCACCACGCCAGTTTCCGCAATGTGGGCCGCTATCTCCTTGGCCACGGAAAGTTCGATGGCGAGGGGTTTCTCGATCAATACCGCTATGCCGGCAGCGATCACGTCGTGATCAATCTGTCCGTGCGCGACCGGAGGCAGCGAAATGTAGACCGCGTCCAATTCCACCGCGTCGAGCATCGCCCGGTGATTGGAAAAGAGCCCCGGTTGGATTGGACTCGCCCTCTCCGGCAGAGCGCCATTCACCGACTCCACTGCCGCCGCGCACCGTGGTTCATCAATGTCGCAGAGCGCTACAATCTCCGCTGCCGGAATATGGACAAGGTCCCGCATCTCGCGTACGGTGCGTCCGCCGGCCCCAATGAACCCTATTCTCACTGTCACGGCGTCCCACTCCCATTTCCATCAGTCTGCAATTGTCTGTTGCGGTCACCCCGCGCTGCCGGCGGGGCCCGCCTACCTGCCCATTGTACGCCGGAAAAGCTAATTGAGAAAACTGCCGAGCCCTGCCGAGCCGACCGCCGGATGCGCGTCGCGTCAGCCTCTTGAAGACCGCAATTACCACCCAAGCCAAACTTGCTTAGGCATTGTCGCGCGGCGCGGAGCGACTTATACTAGCCGGTGAATGCCCTAGTTCCGAGGAGAACGCTCATGCAACTGACCGGCGTCTATCCCCCGCTGGCAACGCCCTTTGTCAACCAAGAACTCGCGCTCGACCTGCTGGCAGCAAACGTGCGCAAGCTCGCCCCCGCGGGGCTGACCGGCTTTGTTGCGCTTGGTTCCAACGGTGAACTGCCCACCCTTACCGAAACGGAAAAACTGCAAGTAGTGGAGACAGTCGCGGCGAACGCGCCCGCGGGAGCGGAGATCATTGCGGGGGTTGCGTATGAGTCGACGAGGCAGGCGCTGGCCTTCATCGAACAAGCCGCCGGGTGCGGCGCCCAGGCCGCGCTGGTCCTGCCGCCCGCCTACTACAAGTCGGCGCTCACGCCGGCCGTCCACCGGGAGTTCTTTACCGTCCTTGCCGATCAGGCCGCGTTGCCCATCCTCATCTACAATATGCCGGCGTACACCGGGGTAAACGTCGGACCCGACGTCGCCGTGCCGCTGGCCGAACACCCCCGCGTCATTGGCATGAAGGACAGCTCCGGCAACATCGTGCAGATTACGGACATCATCCGGCAGACGCGGCAGCAGGATTTCGCCGTGCTGGCGGGTTCGGCCAGCTTCCTCTTTACGTCGCTCTGCGTGGGGGCCGCGGGGGGTGTCGCCGCGCTGGCCAACGTCGCGCCCAGAGCGTGCGTCAGTCTCTTCAATCTCTACCAACAAGGCACGCTGGCCGAAGCGCAGGCGCTTCAATACCGGCTGATGGCGCCCAACGCCGCCGTTACCACTCGTTTTGGAATCGCCGGTTTGAAGGCGGCCATGGCCCTTTGCGGTTTCCACGGCGGCGAACCTCGCCATCCCCTCACGCCGTTGCCTCAGCGGCAACTTGAATCTGTACGGGTGATTCTCGCGGAGGCGCGCCTCTTGTTCGGCGAGACGAGCAATGACGCGGCAAACGACGCCGCCGGCGGCTAGACAAGCGCCGGCGCGCGGGTGAACGTCCGGTTGAGCGCGTCAGATGGCGTTCCTGAATCCCCGCCACCGGGCTGAAGTCGCGTTTCCAGGCCTTCGTCCGCCGCTTCCTGGGACGGTCCTCGCTCCGCACATAGCTCTCTCACTATGCGCTAACGCTGCAAAATGGCCGTATTCTGCAATTTTCTGGTTAAGAATACTTGACGAAATCCGAATTCAAGTTCTATAATTCTAAAGAGCATGTTTACACTTGTCCGCCACGAGGAGGAGTGAGCGATGGCAGAGAGCGTTGAACCAACCGTGCGGCGTCTGCTGCGAAGCCGTACTGATCGCACCTGCGCCGGGGTCTGCGCCGGGCTAGCCGAATACGTCGAATGGGACCCCACGATTGTTCGCCTGCTGTGGGTGCTCGCCCTCTTCTTCTCCGGCGGCATGGCGCTCTTTGCCTACATTGTGTTGTGGATTGTCATGCCGGAAGGCCCGGAGCGGTCCCAAGCGGCAGACTATGCCGCCGGCAGCCGCCTCGTCCGCAGCCGCGCCGAACGCATGCTGGCCGGCGTGTGCGGCGGCCTGGCGGAATACGTTGGCATGGACGTCACCCTCATGCGCGTGCTATGGGTGGTTGCCACCTTCATCAGCGGCGGGCTGACGCTTATCGCCTACCCGGTTTTCTGGCTGGTCATGCCGGAGAGCGGCCGGATGTCCTCGGCGGCCGACCAGACCTTGCGGAACGTGGCCGATCGTGTTGATCCGGTGGTGGAACGAATCGGCGGCCGTGTTCGCGAGTCCTTCAACCGTGAACCCCAGCCTACTGACCCCGCCGCCGCGAAGCGCGCGCAAGAGCAGGCCCTGGAGAATGAAATCCTGGGCATTAGCGATGAAGACCTGGCGGATGAACAAGAGCAGGAGACCGTTGCGCCCAAAGCCAAGTCCAATGCCAGTCCCCGGTGGCTGTTGTTTCTCGGTGTAGGACTGATTGCCGTGGGCCTCGCGGTCTTGGCGGACAACGTCGACTGGCTTTGGTTCTCTCCCGAGGCCTTCGTACTCCTGGTGATGGGCGCTCTGCTGCTCTTCTATCGGACCGGCGATGAGCCGCGCAAGGCGTGGCGGACGTGGCTGGGCGGCGGCCTCATTCTGCTGAGCTTGCTCACCCTGGCGGATAGCCTCAACCTCTTCTGGTTGCCGGAAGAGGCAGTTGTTGCCCTCTTCATGGTGGGCATCGGCCTCGCGCTGCTGGTGCAGCGCAACCGTTTCGTCCCGCGTCCGCGCTGGCGCGCATGGACCGGCGGGGCCATGGTTGCCCTTGGCGGCCTCATCATATTCGATACGATCACACCCTCATTCATGTCGGACTTCACCTGGCCGCTGGCACTTATGGGCTTTGGCGCCCTCATGCTCTGGCAGTGGAGCCAGCGACGAACCGCTTCCTAGCCCTCCCTGTCAATGGCACCGGCGCAACACACGCTTCGCCAAGAGGGGCACAGGAGTATACCTGCGCCCCTCTCGCGCTCCACAGCTCCCCTTCGGCAAGCGGCGCCGCTTTGAGTCCCTGACCTGTCACCAGTGCTCAACCCGCCGAAGATTCTGGCGCCGCGCCGAAGATTTCGGCGCCGGGCCACAGACTCCCGTGCCGCGCTTGCAGATTTCTGCGCCGCCGGCAATCTCGCCCGCGAACCCCACTCTTTGAGGCGAAATGCCGCACGTAGCCGGTCTTGTTCCTTGACTACCGCAAATTGGCGTGCATAATGGTGATAGTCAAGCACTTTGCTTGAGTAGAGGCTTGGGTAGAGTTCGTGAATGAATCAGTCGCGAAGTGAGGATGCCATGGCAAAGACGCTAAGCCCAGTTTCCCCAGTCACCGGCAACGACGCCCTCGCCATCGAAGGCGGTCCGCAAGCGGTGACCGCGCCCATTGACGACCGTTGGGAGCGCGTGACCGATTTGGAAAAGGAGTACGTGCTGCGCGTGATGGACAACTTCGGCGATGCCTACGCCGAGCTTGACCTGTTCGAGAAAGAATGGCGCGAGTTCATTGGCGCGAAACACGCCCTGGTGATGTGCAACGGCACCGCCACGCTGCACTCGGCCATCTTTGCGGCCGGCGCCCACGCGGGCAAGGAAGTAATCGTGCCTTCGGTCACGTGGCACGCGACCATCAGTCCCATCCTGCACTGCGGCGCCACGCCGGTGTTCTGTGACGCCGACCCGGAGACCTTCTGCGCCGATCCCGATGACGTGCGGCGCAAGATCACCGACCGCACCTGCGCCGTCGTCGTCACCCACGTCTACGGCAATCCGGCGGACATGGACGCATTTCGTGACATCGCGGACGAAACGGGAATCGTCCTCATAGAAGACGCCTCACACGCTCACGGTGCGACGTGGCGCGGCAAGCCGGTCGGCTCGTTTGGCGACATCGGCTGCTTCAGCCTGCAAAAAGGCAAGGCCATGACCGGCATCGAGGCCGGTGTGGCCGTGACCGACGACGACTCGCTCTACGACCGCATGCTGGCGCTGGGGCAGTACGGACGTTGCGGCAAGCTCTGGTCAACAGACGAATTTGCCGACCTGCGCAACATGGGGCTGGGGGTCAAGTACCGCGCCAATCCGCTTGCCATCGGCATGGTGCGCGCGCAGTTCCGGCGGCTGCCGGAGATGAACGGGAAACGGCGCGCATGGTTCGACCGGCTCGACTCCCTGCTGAGCGACATTCCCGGCGTGCATCCCCAGAAGCCGTATCCCCAGGCCGAGCGCGGCGGGCTGGTGCACTACGCCGGGACCCTGGACGAGAAGACGATTGGCGCGCCCATCAACAGCATCCTGCGGGCACTGGTGGCGGAAGGGGTCAAGATGACGAGTGAAATTACGCCCTACGGCTACGGCGTGATGCACCTGGAGCCTCTGTTCACCGACTACGGCTTCGACAACGTGGGCGGGCCCTGGAAGGACCTCCCGCCGGACTCGCGCCTGCGCCGGCAACGGGGGCATCTGCCCGCCAGCGAACGTATTCACGACACGGCGTTTTGGATTACGACTCCCTTTGACCCCAATCCTGCGTGGGTAGAGCAGGTCGGCGCGGCGTTTCGCAAGGTGATTGCAAACGCGGACCGTCTGCCAGCGCTCACGACTGCAGAAGTCTAGGAAGGTGTCTAGCGAACGTATCCGTTTATCCTTTGACAGGCTAGGAGCCTGCCCCGTGCTTGATACGGGGACGAACGTTGGTCGTGGGGAACAACGACTGTAAGCAGGCTCTATGTGGGTGTCAAGCGCGCGTATCCGTTCGTCCTTCGACAGGCTCAGGACGAACGGATACGCTCGTCAACACCCTTCTTGTAGGGCGGGTACATAGTGTAGGGTGGTCACGAGTGTAGGGCGGGCACAAATGTAGGGTGGTTAGAGAAGTAGGGTGGACGCAAGTGTTGGGCAGGCACAAGTGTTGGGAAATCAGAGAACTGGGCCTCTATGGCGCAGCACCTCAGCGACTTTCCGGTTGACGGCAGCGTGCCGTCGCCTCCCGGTCGAGCTCACCGGCATCCGTAACCACCACGCCGTAGACGTTCCGGGCGCGTTCGCGTGACACTTTTTCGTTCCGCACGTCATCTAGGACCAACTCCGGGTCTCGCGCCAGCGGATCGCCCCACCCGCCGGCGCCCGAGACCACGTGACGAAAGAGATCGTCCCGATAGATCGTTTTCGTCGCCTTGCTGGTGAGCACGCGGCCCTCGGTGTCCGGGTTCAGGATGTTCTGCGAGGGCGCGCCGGGCCTGCCGCCGGCCAGGCCGTATGCCTCGGTTTTATGTCGATCCGAACGGAGTTGCAGCGTCGCGCGCCGCTCCAGCAGCCGATAGTCCCGCGCCAGCGCCAAGCCGCCGCGATACGTGCCGGCGCCTTCCGTATCCGGCACGTAGCCGTAGCGTTCGATGCGCAAAGGCAACTCGGCTTCCACCACTTCCACCGGGTTGTTCGAGAAATTCACCACGATGCTCGCCATGGCATCCGTCCCGTCGCTCCAGGGCTTGCCTCCCCATGAGCCAAAGAGGAATTCGAGGTAGACAAAGGGATTGCCGTCGTCGTCGTAGCCGCCGATACTGACGCCGGTGTCGCCGCCAACCTCGCAAGCCGGAATGCGTTCGGGGGCCAGCTTAGCCAGGGCGCCCATGACGGCATTGGCGGTGCGGTAGCCCGTAAGGCCGCGGGCCGCCACCGGCGCGGGCATACTGGGATTTATGACGGAACTTTCGGGCGCAATCACCTCGATGGGTCGAAAATAGCCCTCGTTATTCGGAATCTCCTCTCCCATCAAGCTGCGCACACAGGCGTAGACCGCCGAGCGCGTAAAGGGAATGGGCGAATTGATGCCGCCGCGCACCTGCGGCGCCGTGCCGGTGAAGTCCACCGTCATGTCGTCGCCATGCACGCGCACGGTCACCGCGATGGGAATCGGTCCCGGATCGAACCCGTCATCGTCCAGATAGTCGGTAAAGGCGTATTCGCCATCGGGCAAGTCGGCGATGGCCTGCCGCGCCAGCCGTTCCGTGTAGCCGAGCAGTGCGGAGAATCGCGCCTGTAATTCGTCGTGGCCGTAGCGCGCAAAGAGCGTCTTCACACGCCGTTCGCCCACGTGACAGGCCGAAAGTTGGGCGCGAAGATCGCCTAACACCAGCCGCGGCACGCGCACGTTTGCCCGCATCAGCTCAAAAACGGCCTCGTTCGGTTCACCGGCGGCATAGAGCTTGAGCGGCGGGATGCGGATCCCTTCCTGGAAGATCTCGGTAGCGTCGCAGCCGTTGCCGCCCGCCACCATGCCGCCCACGTCGGCGTGGTGGGCAATAGAAACCAAGTAGCAAGCTAAGATGCCGTCGAGAAACACAGGCTTGAAGATGTAGATGTCGGGCAGGTGCGTGCCGCCCGCGTAGGGATCGTTGAGCATGTAGACGTCGCCGGGCTGCACGTCGCCGCCAAACGTCGCGAAGATGCTCTCCATGGCGTGGGGCACCGAACCGAGATGCAGCGGCAGCGTGAGTCCTTGGGCAATGAGTTCGCCGCTGGGTTGGCAGAGCGCGGTGGAAAAGTCCATGCTGTTCTTGAGATTGTTCGAATACGCCGTGCGCAGCACCGTCATCGCCATCTCATCCACCAGCGATTCCAGCGCGTTCTTGAGGATTTCCGTTTCAACCGGATCGAACTCTCGGCTCATGCGGGTTCCTCCCCCACATCGATCACCACGTTATCCCAGGCATCGCGTTTTGCGCTGCACCCAGGGGGTACCAGGATGGTCGTGTCGTACTCCTCAATGACTAACGGGCCGGGTCGCGCGGCTGTGCCTAGCTCATCCCGTGTCAGTAACGGCGCTGCCCGCTCGCCGCTTGCCGCGCCAAAGTACGCCAGGCGTTCTCGCGGACCTTGCGGCGCGCTCTTCCGTGCAGCCGCGCCTCCCCAACGGTGCGCTCCTTCACGCGGCAGCGTCACCTCGACCCGGAGGTTCACAAGCTCCACGGGATCATCGGGGGCCTTATGCCCATACGTGCGTTCGTGCTCGCGCTCGAAGGCCTCGCGCATCTGCTCAGGCCGTAACTCTCGCAAGGGAATCGTAAGCTCGAAGGACTGTCCAGCATAGCGCAAGTCCGCAAACCGCTGCCACTCTCCCTGTTGCCGCACGTCACCGTCAACGCCAAGCTCGCCCGCCAAGCGAGATTCTAGTTCACCATACTGCCGGTTGACTTCCTCTTCGCTCACTGTGTCCAGCGGCAGGAGCACGGTCTGCACGGCGTGTTGGGAGACATCGACACACAAGAGACCGAGGGAGCTAAACAAACCCGGAAACGGCGGCACGACGACTTGCCGGACGCCAAGCTCTCGCGCCATTTCGGCGGCATGGAGCGGGCCGCTGCCGCCAAACGCAAACAGCACGAAGTCCGCCGGCGAACGCCCGCGTTCCACCGTGACCGCCCGCACGGCGCGGCTCATGTGCGAGACCGCGATGCGATGGATGCCGAGGGCGGCCTCTTCGACACTGAGGCCAAGAGGCGCGGCCAGTTTCTCTTCCAAGGTGGCGCGGGCGCGGGCAGCGTCTATGGGTAATTCACCGCCCAAGAAGTGCGTCGGGTTCAGGTAGCCCAGTGCCACGTTGGCGTCCGTGAGCGTCGGCTCTGACCCGCCCTGGGCGTAGCACACCGGGCCGGGTTCGGCGCCGGCGCTATGGGGTCCGACACGCAGCCCACCAGCGGGATCGATCCACGCGACGCTGCCACCGCCGGCGCCGACCTCAGCTATGTCGATGGCGGGCACCCGCAGCGCATAGCCCGCGCCGCGCTGCAAACGCGCGCTCAGGCTGATGCCGCCGCCTACCTCGTAGTCATTCGTGCGCGTGATGCGGCCGTCTTCGATCACCGAGGCTTTGGCCGTGGTGCCGCCCATGTCCAGCGTGATTGCGTTGGCCGCCTCCATAGCGTTGGCCAATGAAAGTGCGCCCATTACACCGGCCGCGGGGCCGGACTCGATGACGTGGATGGGTTGTTCCGCCGCCTTGGCAGCCCCCATCATGCCGCCGCCGGACTGCATCATGTACACCGGCGCGCCGACCTGCCGTTCCGCAAACGCGTCGTCCAGCCGTTGGAGGTACGAGCGCATGACGGGAGCGATGTAGGCGTTGATGACGGTGGTGCTCGTGCGCTCGTACTCGCGAATTTCGGGTAAGACGCGAGAAGAGAGTGAGACGAACACGTCCGGGGCCGCGGCCTGCAGCAGCGCGCCGATCCGCTCTTCGTGTTCCGCATTGCGGTACGCGTTGATGAGGCACACGGCGATGGAGCGCACGCCCGCGTTCAGCAGGTGGTCGAGGGCCGCGTGCACACTCGCTTCATCCAACTCCCGCACCACCTCACCGTGGGTGTCGATGCGCTCGTCCACCTCGCGCCGCAGCGCTCGCGGCACCAGCGGCGGCGGGGGTTCCCAATGCAGGTCGTAGAGGCGCGGCATGCGCAGGCGGCGGATTTCCAACACGTCGCGGAAGCCCACGGACGTAATCAGACCCGTGGGCGCGCCCTTTGCTTCCAAAATGGCGTTCGTCGCGATGGTCGTGGCGTGAATGACCTCGCGAATATCCCCATGGGCGGCCCCCGTATCGCGGACGAGGGCATCAAAGCCCTGCACGATGCCTTGGGCAAAGTCGTCAGTGGTGGAAGAGACCTTGGTCCACGCGCGCAGGCCCTGGGCATCCATGAAGACAAGGTCGGTGAAGGTGCCCCCTATGTCCACACCGACGCGCAGCGCTGAATCCACGGGCACTGCCTAGACCGTCACAGGCAGCGGCGCCGCGACAGGAGACAGTTCGAACAACCGCCCGTAGCCGGGAATGGGGGCAGAATGCCCCAGCGTGCGCAGGCTTTGCCAGTACGTGGCTTGATTGCTGGTCACAACCGGGATGCCGAGGTCTTCTTCCAGCGCCTGGATGACGTCCAGCGTGCGCAGGTTCGTGCAACTGATGAAAAGCGCATCCACGTCCGGTGACTGGGCCAAGGTTGCGGCAACGTGGTCGCGCGCAAAGCGGTAGGTTTCCGCCAACGGCACGACACCTATGTCAAAGGCAGTCAGAATGCCCATGCCCGCCTGGCTCACCACGTCGAATCCCCAGTCCTGGAGAAACGCGACCTCCAGCGCATTCAGCTCCGGTATGTAGGGCGTCACCATGGCAACACGCTGCGCGCCCAGCGCGCGCAAAGCGCCGGCCACGGCGCCGGCCGTGGTTACAGTGCGCACCTGGCTGCCGCCCCGCAGCCGCGCGCGCAGTGACTCTTCACCCCCTGCTCCCTGAAAGAAACTGCCCGCCGTGCAAGCAAAGGCGATGACGTCCACCTGGGCGCTGAGGAGTTCATCCACGCCGCGATCGACGTGTTGGCACATTTGCGCCATGTCGTCCGCATCCGAGCGGGAATTGCGCATGCGCGTGGCGAAAACGGAAAACCCTTCCGGCAGTAACGCACATCCTTCGGGCTCCACCACCGTGTTCACCGACGGCACGAGTAGACCGATGCGACCGCGCCAACCAAACATGCTCTCGCCTCCGTTCCCGTACCTCTTACACGCCTGCCGCAATCCGGCGAGGGCGCTCGTAGTCTTTCATTTACAATAGACGGCTTCAGGCCGCTACCAACCATCGGCTGCCAAGCCCTAGACGCCGATAGCGCCGCGGACTTGCCCGAACGTTACAGAGATGATAGCGCAGGCAGCCCGGAGGAACAAATCGAATTGCCACCTCATTGCACGCGCCATACAATGCCCCATAGGCGCCGGGCTGCGGCCGTGCGCTAACAGGCCTCGCGACCGCGTAAGAGAGTGACCGCGCTTCTCCCGGCGCTCTAACTCTTGTGCGCATGGCGTGTGCTATGGTGAGGGAGCGTGGGCCCCGTTGCCCCCGTCAGTGTTCCGCCAACCAGCTAGGAGCGGCGCAGCGATGCAGATCGGCATCGTCGGTCTCCCGTTTGCCGGCAAGACCACCGTCTTCCACGCCATAGCCGCCGGCGCGGCTGAGCACCGGCAGGAGTCCCACGGCTTGGAGCCCACGCTCGCCACCGTAAGCCTCCGCGACCCGCGTCTGGAGGCGCTCTGTACGCTGTTTGCTACCGAGCGCTGCATCCCCACCGAAGTCCAGTATCTCGACTTCCCCGGCGCCGGCTTTGGCAGACGCGAAAAAGAAGCCGCCTGGGTGGGCACGTTGCGCACCGCGGACGCCCTGCTCGTCGTGCTCGGCGCCTTCAATGAAACCCAAAGCCCGGAAGAAGAACTCGAGAGCATACGCCTCGATCTTGTGCTTCCCGATCTACAGGTCATCGAGAACCGCCTGGCCCGGCTGGGACCGCAGTTGCGCACCGCTCCCGCCGTGGAACGGCGTCACCTGGAACACGAACAGGGGCTGTTGTCGCGCCTGCGTGAGGGACTGGAACAAGGGCTGCCGGTGCGGGCCCTGGACTTGAGCCGGGAAGAAGAGCAGACGGTCCGCGGGTTCCAGTTGCTCACGCTGAAGCCCACGTTGGTAGCGCTCAATCTCTCAGAGGCACAGTTGCCGCGCGCGGCGGCTCTGGCGTCCGGGCTGCGGTCCGCCTATGCCCACCCGCTAACGTCTTTCATCGGTCTCTGCGGGCAGTTGGAGATGGAGTGCGCCGAACTGCCGCCCGCTGACGCTGCGCTCTTTCGCGAGGACATCGGCATCGAGGAACCCGGCGCGGCGCAGGTGGTGCGCGAGTCCCACGCCTTGCTGGGCCTCATCCACTTCTTTACCATCAATGAAGAAGAAGTGCGCGCCTGGGCGATACCGCAAGGCACGCGGGCGCAGGACGCCGCCGGAAAAATTCACACCGACATGGCGCGGGGCTTTGCCCGAGCGGAGGTGATTTCCTGGGAGCAACTGGTGGCGCGCAACGGCTACGGTGACGCTCGCAAGCGCGGCCTGGTGCGCCAGGAAGGGCGAGACTACGTGGTACAGGACGGCGACGTGCTCTACATCCTGTTTACCCGCTAGCGGCGCGGCATTCCCCGTGCGGCTCCCTGCGGGACGGCGATCGCTTGGCTGGCGTCCATTCTGGGGCGGCGTGTTCGACCGTGTTTTTTCCCTATGCCCCCGCGTGGATATATAATCACCGGAGAAGCTCTCATTACGTGTGATGATTTGGAGGCAAACCGCTCGTGGCACCCCCCGGCACCGCGCAGGCAGTAGCAGACCGCATCTTGGCCTTGACCCCGTCCCCCACCATGGCCATGGACGCCAAGGCCAAGGCGATGGTCCAGTCGGGCATCGACGTTATCAATCTCTCCGTCGGTGAACCGGACTTCGATACCCCTGAGCACATCAAAGCAGCAGCCATCGGCGCTATTCAGGACGGATTCAACAAATATACGCCCGCCGGCGGCATCCCCGAGCTCAAGGAGGCGATTGCCGCCAAGCTCGCCCGGGAGAACGGCGTTTCCTATAGTCCCTCTGAAGTCGTGGCGTGCGTGGGGGGCAAACAAGCGGTCTGCAACGTCTTCCTTGCCATCTGCAACCCGGGCGACGAAGTGATTGTTCACGCCCCGACCTGGCCCACATTTCTCGAACAAATCAAATTGGCGCAGGGCACGCCGGTAACGGTGCCGCTGGCGTCGCCATTTTCTATCACGGCTGCGCCCTTGTTGGAGCGGGTTACCGCCAACACCCGTGCAATCCTCATCAATTCACCGTGCAATCCCACGGGAGAAGTTGCCCCCCCGGAGGAATTGCGCACGTTGGCGCGGGAGTGCGCGGCCCGGGGCATCTACCTCATCGCCGACGAGACGTATGAGCACTTCATCTACGGTGACGCCGCACACCTCTCGCCCGCATCATTGGGCGCGGACGAAAAAGCCCACGTCATCACCGTGAATACCGTGTCCAAGACTTATGCCATGACCGGCTGGCGGCTGGGGTACGTGGCCGGGCCGGAACCCGTGATCAAGGCGATCAACGACTTGATGACCCAGCTCACCAGCAATCCCACGTCCGCCGCACAGAAGGCCGCCATCGCCGCGCTGACCGGCCCACAGGACTGCGTGCGGGACATGGTGGCGGAGTTCAGAGAGCGGCGCTCGCTGCTGGTCGAGGGACTGCGAAACGCCGGCTATTCCTGCGCCATGCCAGGCGGCGCGTTCTACGCCTTCCCACAAGTTAAAGGGGATGAAGAGGACATGGCAGTTGCCGATCGCCTCTTGCAGGAGGCCCACATCGCCACCGTGCCGGGATCGTCGTTCCTCGCCGACGGCTACCTGCGCATGTCCTACGCCACCAGCCGCGCGAAGCTGCAGGAAGCCCTGGAGCGGCTGCAAGAGCTATTGTAGATGTAGGGGCGCTTCGCGAAGTAGGGGCGCTTCGCGAAGCGCCCCTACCGGCCATACGCAACCACTCATCGGAAAGACCCCTTCTGGTTGCCGTAGCGCGGGGGCTTGTCCCCCGCCTCCGGGCACAAGACGTTTTCTCCATGACCGCCCTTGCCTCCGCTGTCCCCTGCGGTCCGGTGGGCACAGGTTCCAAACCTGTGCTACTGTCTTACGTGTCAGCCACTTGCTTGCCGTAGCGCGGGGCTTGTCACCGCCTCATGGCACGAGAGGCTATGTGTCCGTAACCGCCAGTTTCTCCATACAGAAACACGCTGAACGTGGAGGCATGACATGAGGATCAGCGATGTCCAAACCCACACGGTCAACAACGGGACGCGCAACTACACCTTCGTGTCCGTAACCGAAGAGAACGGCCTCTACGGCATTGGCGAATCCGGCTGTTCCGGCAAAGACAAAGCCGTTGCAGCGGCCGTGGAGCACTACCGCCCGCTGCTCATCGGCCAGGACCCCGCGCGCATCGAGCACATCTGGCAGGACCACTTTCGGGGCAACTTCTGGCGGGCGGGACCGGTGCTCACGGCGGCAATTTCGGCCCTAGACATCGCCCTTTGGGACTTGCTCGGCAAGGCCCTCGGGGTCCCTACCTATCAATTGCTCGGGGGCAAGACCCGCGAAAAGGTGCGCTGCTACGCCCACTTTGGCGGCGGCACCGGCAGCCCGGAATCGTTTGCGCAAGCCGCCCAAGCCCGTGTGGACGAAGGCTTTGAGGTGGTGCGGTTTGGTCTGCCCACCGATCCGGGCGACATCCTGGAACCCTCGCGGGCCGTGCGCAAGACGATCGAGGTGTTTCGCGCGGTGCGGGAGACCGTGGGTGACGAAATCGAAATTGCCCTGGACGTGCACACGCGCCTCAGTCCCACGTGGGCGATACAGATCTGCAAAGCGCTAGAGCCCCTGCGCCCCTTCTTCATCGAAGACCCGATTCGTTCAGAGAATCCGCAGTCATTTGGCAACCTGCGCCGGCAGACCAGCGTTCCCATCGCCACCGGCGAGCAGCTCATCACCAAGTGGCAGTTCCGCGAACTCATCGAGAACGAGTGGATCGACTACATGCGCGCCGATCTCGGCCTGGTGGGCGGGATCACGGAAGGCAAGAAGATTGCCGCCATGAGCGAGGTGCACTACATCGACTCGGCCCTGCATAACCCGCTGGGACCGGTCAATACCGCGGCCAGCGTGCAACTCGACATGTCCATACCCAACTTCGGCATTCAGGAACTCTCCATGGTGCCGCCGGCCATGACGGACATCTTTCCCACCCAGTGCCGCGTGGAAGCCGGACATCTCTACCCGGCCGACGTGCCGGGCATCGGCATTGAGCTCGATTTCGCTGCAGCAGAGGACTACTCATACCAGTATTGGGAACACGCCCGCCTGCGTCGCGATGACGGCTCGGTAACGGACTGGTAGCAGCGGAGCGTCAACGGGAGCCCTTTCCGCAGGGCGGTCCTTGCATCCCTTTGCCTCCACTCACTGACCGCACTCTTTGGCAGAAGGGCTTTCCGCAGGTTTCCTTCCCTAAGAAGAACTGCCGATTAGGGAAGCGCTTGCGGAGATTGAGCAGTCCGCGGTAGGATGCAACGCCCACGGTGCGCGAACCCCAAACTGTCTCCTTACCCGCGACTCCCCATCGCGTGAAGCACACCTATCGACCGGGTGGCGTCGTATTCACAACCGGCTGGATGGCGTTCTCGCTGGTGAGAACGACGAGCAGATTGCTCACCAGTGCCGCCCGGCTTTCCTGATCGAATTCGATGACCTCACGCTCGGACAGCAAGCCGAGCGCGTTTTCCACCATGCCCACGGCGCCTTCGACGATCTTCTGGCGGGCGGCGATCACGGCATCGGCCTGCTGCCGGCGCAGCATGACGGCGGCAATCTCCGGCGCATACGCCAGATGGCTCACTCGCGCTTCCCGCACGTCCACACCGGCTTGCGCCAGCCGTTCCTGGATCTCGGACTTGAGCTGGTCGGAGACCTCGGCCGTGTGGGTGGTCAGGCTAATCTTACCCTCCTCATGGGCGTCATAGGCATAGCCGGTCGCCAGGTTGCGCACGGCGGCTTCGCTCTGCACGTGCACGTAATTCTCGTAGTCGTCAACCTGAAACGTGGCCTCCGCCGTGTCCACCATCTGCCAGACGACCACGGCTGCGATCTCGATCGGATTGCCTTGCCGGTCGTTGACCTTGACCCGTCCGGTCTCGAAATTGCGCACGCGCAGCGAGATTCGCGCTTTGCTGTAGAAGGGGTTCGTGTAGCGCAGGCCGGGCTGTCGGGCCGTGCCGCGATACGCGCCAAAGAGCTGCAACACCTTGCCCTCATTCGGCGCGACTTTGAAGAAGCCGAACACGCCCACCATGAGCGCGGCGAATACGATGATCGGCAAGAAGATCAGCCAAGGCAACACCGCAAGCAAAACGATGAAGCCCAGAACATCCACAAGCAGCAGCACCATCCAGAGAATCAGGAGCCCCACTCCAGGTAGGCCGTCACGGCGAGTTTCTTGCATTGCTCAACCACCTCCATGGCATTGAAAGACGTGAAGCCAGGAGCCAGGATGTCACGGCAGCCGTCGCTGCCGGCCATCTAGCGCGCCTGCCCTCTAACCGAGGACCCTGGTACACAATCCCGCGAGCCGAGAGCCGAACGCTAGCGGGCAGTAACCTCTAGCTCCGCTCCGGGATTCACCCGGCACGTAAAGCGCAGCCGTCGTTCGCCGGCGGGCGTGGTCTGCACCGCCCCATCCGGCCCTCTTACCTCCACCGTACCGGGGTCATCGGCAAAGGCAAGCACAAACGTCAACTGTCCCTCCGCAGTCTGCGGCGGCAACCGAGAGAACTCCACAGAGATCGTCGCCCGCGCTTGCGAAGGCTGCTCGACAATAGGCGTACAGTGCCTGCGCAGGTAGGCGTAGCGCACCACGTCATCGGGGTTTGCTGCCCACATGCTATCGCCAAAGAGCGTGCGCATCTGATCGAAGCGTCCCTCCAGCGCATAGGGCGAGATGCACTTATGCCCCTGCGGCGTCTTGTACATGACCAGGTGCGTGACGTCGACCAGCCACTTTCCCTGCACGCGTTCCGGCTCGAACCCACGGCGCGAGAGCCAGGGCAGCAGATACTCGATTTCATCGTCTTCGCAGAGACGGTTGCGCCAGATGCTGAAGGGATCAAAGTCGGGGCCGTTAATGTGTTCGGCGTCGTTCGAGGCGCGCGTGAGTGCAAGGTAGCCCGGCGTGCGCTCCACCCACGCGCGCACGGTGTCATACACCTCAAAGCTGTTCCACGAGGAGAAGACCGGTACCGGCTGCCCGAGGGCGCGCTCCAGCACGTGGTAGGACTCCACGATCTCTTGTTCGTAGTCAATACTACTGGGGTCGCGCAGCGGCGGGTGCGAATAGCTGTGATTGCTCACGCTCCAGCCCTGGGACAGGAGAAACTTAAGGTGCTCCGGGCCCATGTGGAAGTAGTCGTTCAGCGAACTGCGCTCGACGTGGCGCTTCTCACCCAGTTGTCCGGCAACCACCGCCACGTCGCCCAGAATCTCGTACTGCTGCGCGATGGGAAACGCATTCGCCAAACAGTCGATGGTGCCTTCGTCAAATACCACCGAATAGACGAACGTAGCGTCATCTTTCCACGGCACGATGTCTACGGATGTAACGCGCATAGAACCTCATTCATCCTTTGAAGTACCTGTTCTCTGCCAGCACAACGCAGGAAGGCGCTATGCCGATCCTCCCTGTCATAACTGTAGATGTTGAGCAATCCGTTGACAGGATCTCTAGTCTAGCAGCTAGCCTTGACGGTACATACCTTTCCGAGCGCAGCGTCGAACTGGATTCGCGGAATCTAGTGCCGTGTCTTACACAGTTTGTGGCCCCAGCACACTAGATTCCTCACTCCGCTGCGCTCCGTTCGGAATGACATGTGCTATGGGCGCATGCAAACTAACTTAGCGCACTCTCTGCCAACTCTGTCAACGATTTGCCTGGCATCTGCAAATACCATGGGAATAGCCAGGATTGGCGGTGTTACTCCGGTAGCGCAGGTTTTCAGCCTGCGCCCGCCGCCATCAGGCTGTGCAAAGACGGTCTCGCGCTCGATACGGGACAGCAGTCCATGCAGCCCACACCCCCTGGACTCCGGCTTTCGCCGGAGTGACGGACCGGAGCCCACTAGCTTTGAGTCCCTGAACCGCCTTGCTATTCACAAACTTAGCGTATCCGCGCCGTGTCGTAGACCCCCGCTTTGCCCACTTCCAGGGCATTGACCTGCACCCAGACCTCATCCGGCTCTGACTCGTCCTCCAGCGCAAGCGAAACGGTCACCCGCTCCAAACCGGGCACAGAGGCAATGCAGTGGCCAATCTGACGCCGGATGAGAATGTTCGCTTGCTCGCGGGTAGCGCTTGAGTCGGCCGCCGATTTCGGATCGCCGTTGAACGCAACCGTTAGCATGCGAGATACATCGAAGACGCCTGTGTTTTCTACAACGATGTCGGCCACAAGTTTTCCGTCCTCCCGGCGTACCTGCGACGCCGTGCTATCGACGCGCAGTCCTGCCGAGAGCTCCTGGGGCGCAAGCGACACCGCCCGGTACGCATCGAAGATGCCGTGCCCGAGCAGGGGATCCCAGCCGCTGCCCTGGGACGTATTGCGCAGTATCTGGCGAATTTCGCCATTGGATAGGTGCGGATATTGCGAAAACGCCAGTGCCGCCACGCCGCCGCCAAAGGCCGACGCCATGCAACCGCCCTCGAAAGGTATGTAGTCGTGGTCGCCGCCGGTTCCCCAGATGGATTCGGTCGGGTCATCCGTGTTGCGTTCCCCGCCGGGCGTAGCCGCCTCCACATAGTCAGCCGACGCCGCGATGTTCGCCGCCACGCCGTGTTTGTTCGTTGAGCCGACGGCAAAGACGCTATCCAAACCGGCATTCACGGTCGCCACCCGCCGCCCGCGGTTGTCCGCCGTGCCCTTGATGACTAAACAGCCCGATTGATAGGCGTAATCCAGCGCCTCGATAAGGCCGATATTGTCGTAGGGATAGTTGAAGTCGGTGCCTTTGTAGAATGAGGGCACGCCATCGGTATGGTCTAACGTGATGTACCCGTGGGGCATCACGAGCACCTTGGCCCCGTGGTCAACCGCATAGCGCACGGCGCGCGGCCAACTCTTCTGGTGGTGCGGCTCGTACCCCACACGCAGGATCATTATCGGACACTTGGGCGCCGTAGCCGCTACTTCCCCGACGACGAAGGCGTGGTGCCCGCGATGGTACACCGTATCGTCGCGCGACCCTTCGTACTCGAGCGTGGCGTCTTCCTCGGCAAAGTCCCAACCGTGCACGTCGCCCCGCGTGGGCCGCGGGTTTACCCACAGGTGACCCTCATGGTCGGGGTGAAACCGATACCCGAGATCGATCACGGCCACAATCACGTCAGGGCTGCCCTGCGTAACGGCATGGGCCTCCCGTACCCGCATCTGATCAAGCGCCCAGTCATACGGCTCCCGCACGCCCTCCGGCAGTACGCCGGTCTCTTTCTGCTCGGTAATTGCCATCGGTCTTTCCTTTCCCGTACGTGATTCCAGACCTACGAGTCATACCAGTCGTATACGCCACTCCGGGCTCATTCGTCCCCCAAACGTCTGCGCCGTTGCTCTAAAAATAGACGGTTTTGGCAGTTTCGCTCCGGTAGCGCAGGTTTGCAACTTGCGTCCGCTGCAAACATTCTCGTGCGTGACCGTCAAGACCATGATGATCGACCTAAGAATAAACCGCAGCCAGTCTGTCATTCCGGCGAAAGCCGGAATCCATCTTCGCCGTGCGCCCTAGACTCCGGCTTTCGCCGGAGTGACAGTTGGGAAGCTAGCCGCCATGTTCATCTCTCGTATGTGGTCTAGCGAGGCATGGTGAATCCGGCCTGCACCGGAATCCAGTCTTCACACTCACACAATAGCCACTTCCTGCGGAATTGTCCCCAACCGCTCGAGTCCATCCTCCTTCAATACGTACATGTCCTCCTCGAGCCACGAGGACTCTAGCGAGACCACGTTGTTCACCGCAAAGGTGATCTCCGGCCGCACGTCAACGGCGGACGGCAGCAGACTGCCGATCAGCGGTTCCTCGTGCTTGTCCATGCCCACGCCGTGGATCCACCAGGCATATTTATCAGTGTCTTTGAACTCGCGCTGGCAGGCCTCGAAGACCTCGCGTTTCGTCTTGCCCGGACGCACGAAGTCTTCCATGAAAAGCTGCCGCTCCCGGTGCGCCTGCCAGACGGCCAAGCTCTCTTTGCGCGGCGCGCCCACGCAGAAATTAAACTTCTGATCGGAAAAGAAACCGGCGGAGATCGCGGCGAGATCGACGCGGTACACCAACCCCGCTTCCACAACGCCGGGACTGCGAATCACGACTGCGTCGGGCTGATCGCGCAGGCTCGTGCCGCCGTGGGGCAGCATCCACGAGACCGGTGAAGTATTGATGGGCAAGGCCCCGTTGTCCAGCACCGCCTTTGCCCATACGGTCACAAGCTCTTGAAAGGAAATGCCCACGCGCACCTCGCGCAGCATCTCTCGATACCCAGACTCGGAGGCGGCTATTGCCTTGCGGAGCCACTGTAGCTCTTGCGGCGTCTTGCACGCCCGTGCTTGTGCGAGCAGCAGGTCGGCGAAAACGAACGTAGCATCCGGCAAGAGTTCTTCAAGCCTCCGCAGATCGCTCGCCGAGGCAAAATCCATGTCAACCCCGACACGCGCCTTGCCGACGCCTCGCTGCCGCATCTCCGCTGCCAGCGCCGTCAGCCGCGCCGCGCGGGTATGATCGGGAGAAATCCCGTCTGCCGGCATGTCCGTGTCTCGTAACCCGCCGCCAAACGTGAATGACCGGTCCGGCGGAATGAGACACGTCATCCAGGGCGCGAGCCCCTGCGGCTCGTTGAGCCACGGCCCCTCGCTGATGGCGCCGGCCAGATAGGCGCAGTTCCGCATGCCGAGCGTAACCAGGGCATCCAGTCGCTGCTCTGCCATGGACTGTGTTATGCGTGCAAAGTCAGCCATTGACTACCTAGCCAAAACAACTTCGATGAAGGCTTGCCTTCGGAAGCTCACCATTCGGCAAGCTCAGAGCCTGCCCCGTACTCCGATGCGGGGGCAAACGGAGCGGCCCATACTGCCCAAGCGCTCTTCGCGTTCGTTGTCAGCCTTTCGAATTCCGTTCTTGCCCAGTCTGTTGCAAATTTACCCGTATTGACCTTGCCCATATTTGTTCGTGCTGAGTGGGCCTAGTAAAGCCCTAGCCGAACCATGAAGGGACCCATCGCGTCGTGCCTATGAATGTGGCTCCAACCAGACTGGGCTCGTCCACGCGCGATTGCCGTCTACTTGCCGCACGCGCAGGTAGCAATAGTGGACGTTCTTGGGCGAAAACCGCAGCGGCACCTCATCTTCCACATGCGCGTGTTGTTGCCTGGGCGCATAGCTTCGGGCCGTATCGCCGTTCACTACCAGGTCGATGCGCTCGATCTCCGCCGTGCCGACCACGTCCGCCGTAAACGTGAATCGTTCGCCTTGCACCGTGGAACCCATCCAATCGTCGTTCACGCGAAAGTCGACGATCATGCGCACGCCGCTTGTCGCGTAGCAGCGCCGGTTGAAGAGCGCGTCGAAGAGGGATGGTTTGTCCAGCCGTTCCGCCCACACGCCGGTAAGTCCCGCCACACCGGTCAGCGGCCCCGGTTCGCGGTAGGGATTGGCAGGACGGCTGTCGTGGGTGTCGCTCCCGCTCACGAAGCCAAGCCTCGCGCCCTGCATCAGGTACTGGTTGATCTTCTCCTCTTCCACCTCACCGTCCGTTCTCTGCTTCTGAAAGATCTCCGCCAGGTGTTCTTGGACGTAGAAGTGCGTATGGAAATGACCGTGCATCAGGGCGCCCCGGCGCTTCATTTCGCGGTAGAACTCCTGGTAGTCTTTGCAGAAGACCGTATCGGGATGAAAGCGCGCCTGCAATTTGGGATCGTGCGCCGCGGGTCGATCTTCGCAAAAGACCGGCGGCTGTCCCGCAATCTCCGGAAAGAACGCATGACGGTGACTGCCGTCGGGGGTGGTGCCGAACTCCGCCGAGGGCAGCGCAATGAACTCCCCGGGCAAGTCATAGCGCTGCCACGCGTTCTGGAGTTTCTCCCACGTTTCCGCAATGGAAATGCTGTAGGAAAACAACTGGCCGCCGGCAAAGTCAAGACCGTTCACGTCCTTGCCCCAGGCGAAGTGATCCTCGATGGGCCGTTGGCTGAAGAGCATGCCGTGGAGGTCGCCCCAATAGAGCGACAGGCAAGGCAATTCTTCATCCACCCGCACCGGGTTGCTTTCGGCTTCGACGCCCCGGTACGACGCCGTGACGCGGTCTACGGGCCCCCGCATGGGTACGGTCCCTGCGGCGCTAAACGAACTGAGCGCAACCGTTGTCTCGCCATTGCCGGAACGCAGCGTCACCTCGCCCTGGGCAGCGCGCACGGGATTGCCAAACCGATCGGTGACGACGACGCGTGTGGCCGCGTGCCCCGCGGCGTGAGACGGCGAGGTTACCTGCAGCGCCGCCGGTTCGGCCTCTTTGATTGCGAGCGGATTGCTCTCCAGCAAGGAGAGTTCCGCGTCACGCGGCAGAAAGTAGTGGTGCTTGTCCCGTTCCGGGTGGTAGAAAGTAAGCTCGCCAGACGGGTCCTCGACCAGCCAGAAACGGAAAGCATCGATGGCGTTGCGGGGAAGCAGGAAGCCGCCGGGAGCCGTGCGCAGTTGCACCGTAACTCGCTCCGCCGCCGTCACTGCGCCGGCCACGCACTTCACGTGCACCACGTGCAGAAATTCCGGCACGGGCGCATGGATATCGAACGTCCGCACCACGCCGCCATCGATGAGCGCCTCGGCTTCCCAGACCGTCTCCGCCGGACCTTGCACGGCAATGGCGTCCGGCCGGTCAAAGTCGAGCACCCACTCGTCAAGCTGGCGAATGTCGAAGCAGAACCAGAGATTTCCCCCCGTCTGCAGGCCGCCTGCCGGGGGCATGTAGTGCAACTCCAACGTGACCGTTTCAGCAACGCGCAACGGGCCTTCTACACTGACCCAGAAACGCCCATTGACTTCCGCGGACATGGCCAATGCTCCTCGGCTCTACAGCTAGACGCGACCAGTATACAGTCCCACTGTACTTAGGACTCGGAGCACAATATGCCTCTTGGCAGTCCGCGCACGGGAAAACACGGCAGGTGTCCTCAGCTCAATTGGACTCGACTACGCCATAGGCTCCAGCCAGATTGGACTCGTCCACGCGCGATTGCCGTCTCTCTGCCGCACGCGGAGGTAGCAGTAATTGGCGCTGACCGGAGAGAACCGCAGCGGCACCTCATCTTCCAATTGCACGTGCTGTTGATCAGGTGTGTAACTTCTGGCTGTGTCGCCGTTCACCACCAGGTCAATTTGCTCGATGTCCGCCGTGCCGACCACGTCCGCCGTGAACGCGAAACTATCGGCCTGCACCGTTGATCCCACCCACGCGCCGTTCACACGAAAGTCCACGATGATGCGCACGCCGGTGGTGGCGTAGCAGCGCCGGTTGAAGAGCGCATCGAAGAGCGTGGGCCGGTCGAGCCGTTCGGCCCACACGGCGGTCAGTCCCGCCGGCCCTGACGGCCCCGGTTCCTTGTAGGGATTGGCGGGGCGGTTGTCGTGGGTATCGCTGCCGCTGACGATGCCGAGCTTCACGCCCCGCATCAAGAACTGGTTGATCTTCTCTTCCTCAGTGAACCCGTCGGTTTGCTGCTTCTGATAGATCTCAGCCAGGTGTTCCTGCACGTAGAAATGCGTATGAAAGTGGCCGTGAATGAGCGCGCCCCGGCGTTTCATCTCCCGGTAGAATTCTTGATAGTCGTTGCAATAGACGGTGTCGGGGTGATACCGCGCGTGGAGCTTGGGATCGTTGGCGGCGGGACGGTCTTCACAGAAGACCGGCGGCTCGCCCTCCGGCTTGGGGAAGAAGCCGTGACGGTGACTGCCGTCGGGCCCGGTGGCGAACTCCGCCGACGGCAACGCGACGAACTCGCCCGGCAAGTCATACTGCCGCCACGCGTCCTGCAGTTCGTCCCAAATTTCCTCGATGCAAATGCTATACGAGAAGAGCTGGCCGCCCGCAAAATCCAGGTCGTTCACATCCTTGCCCCAGGCGAAGTGCTCGACAATGGGGCGCTGGTTGAAGAGCATGCCGTGGGGGTCGCCCCAATACAGGGTATACGGGGACGTATCCGCATCGACCCGCACCGGATTGCTCACGGCCTCGATGTCCCCATACGCCGCCGTTACACGATCGGCAGGGCCCTGCACCGGTACTGTGTCTTCCGTGCTGAATGAGTTGAGCGCAGCAGTTGTCTCGCCGCTGCCGGTACGCAGGGTGACCGCCCCTGCCGCATCACGAACGGGATTGCCGTATCTATCGGTGACGACCACCCGTGTCAGCGCCTGCCCCGATGAATAGGACGGCGTCGTCACCTGCAGCGCGGCCGGCTCGGCGGCGCTGATGGTGAGCGGGTTGCTCTCCAGTATTGAAAGTTCCGCCTCGCGCGGCAGGAAGTAGTGGTACTTGTCGCGGTCGGGATGGTAGAGCGTGAGTTCGCCCCGCGGGTCTTCCACCAGCCAGAAACGAAAGGCGTCGATGGCGTTGACCGGCAGCAGAAAGCCCTCGGCCACAGTGCGTAATTGCACCTCGACACTCTGGTTTTCCGCCACTGAGCCCTTTGCGAGCTTCACGTGCACGGCGTGGAGGAATTCAGGCGCCGGAGAGTGAACGTCGAACGTCCGCACCGTGCCGCCGTTGACGAGCGCCTCGGACTCCCAGACTGTCCCCGCTGGACCATTGACGATGATGCCGCCTGAGGCCTCAAACGCGTGCCTGCGGTCGCCGAATTGACGAATATCGTAGAAGATCCACAGGTTGCCGCCGGTGTGCAGTCCGCCGCTTGGCGGCGTGTAGTGAAGTTGCAACGCCACCGTCTCCCCGACCCGCAACGGCCCCTCAGCAATGACCTCAAATCGTCCGTTGGCGCTCGCAGCCATAGTTTGCCGCCACCTTTCGTTTCACCGCTTGAACTGCCAGGCATTTGGCACTATGCCCTGCGGTATCGTATCACAGCGTGCGGCAGGGCGCTTTTGTCCATTGCGCGCTGTAGGGGCGGTTCGCGCCCCAATGTTCCCACGCGCAACCATGCCTGCCATCGCAAATTCCGCGTAGGGGCAGTTCGCGAACCGCCCCTACGCAGGATTGCGTCTCCATGCTAGAGAGCACACAGGCACGCTAAACACGGAGAGGATGGATTCCCGTTTTCACGGGAATGACGGACTCAGTTGCTAAGGGAATGGCGACTGGGTTGCCACAGGAGTGACGAATTGAGTTGCCACGCCGCTGGCAGTCGCGGGGCGCGCGCACTCCGCCGCGTCAATGGACTAAAAGACTCTCCGCGCGTCTTCGATCCAGATCGGACTCGACCACGCCATTTCGCCGTCTTCCTGCGTTACACGCACGTAGTACCAGTCGGCGCGGTCTTGGGGCATCTCGATCTCATCCAACGTAAAGGCGCACTCCCAGCCCGGCGTCTCCACCACGTGCCAGTCCTGATTGTTCTTGACCACCACCACTCTTGCAAGCGGCGCCGTGCCATGGACGCGCACGCGCATCTGCTTGGGCGGCGTCTGCACACTGATAATTTCGCCCATGGGCTGGTTGTCCACGTCGAAATCGAGCAAGATGCGCTGGCCGGTGGTGCCGATGGCGCGGCGTTGCCAGAGCGAACTGAAGACCGTGTCGCGCTCGCGGCGGCGGGCCCACACACCCGTCATGCCGGCATGGTGGTTGAACGTTGTCACCTTTATGGGCAGGTGGGCAATCTGCACGCTGCTCGTAGCGCGGCCGTCGTGGCTTTCGCTGCCGCCCACGAACCCAAAGCGAAAGCCCTGGCGCAGCCCGTCCTGCAGAAAGTGCCCCGTGGCCTCATAGGGCGGATACTCCGCTTGGGGGTGGTCCCACTGCGTGCTCTCGTTTCTGCTCTTGAGCGGGTAGGGCTCGCCCTCGTGCTCGCTGCTGCCCCAGTGACTATAGACCTCCATGAGGCGCTCGAACTCCGGGTCCATGGATTCCCAGTTGTGCCAAATGCGGTTCCCCAGGCGCGCCGGGTGATGGGGAATCGAGAGAATGTCCCTACCCGTGCGGGAAAGGCGGCGAAAGATGTTGAAGAGGTCTTGGGGCGTGTTGGACCCCTTCCAATTGCTGGAAATGAGCGGCATGTCGCCGTGGCGGAAGATCACGTTGCGGTGGCCGCAGTCGGCGTCCGGCCCGCGATTCCACGACCACTCGTAGCCAAGCAGTGTTACAAACCGTTCAGGCTGGTTATAGAACTCCGCGCCCTCTTGCATCTCGCGCCACTCGTCGGTGCTCAGGGCGTAATCGTGGTCGGTGAGCGCCGTGAAGTCCAAGTTCACCACGTCGCGGGCGAAGCGATAGACCTCATCCACGGTAGCGGGCCCATAGCTCCACAGGAGCGGATCTGTGCGCTTGCGGCTGGGGTTTTCCAAGCGGTGACAGTGCAGGTCGCCCCAATAGAGCTTGTGATCGCCCCGGTACATGAAACCGGGCGCCCAGGCGGGATTGCTAAGCGCCTCTATGCCGGTCTCGCGGTCGCGCGCCCGGACGCGAAAGACCCGGTCCTTTTCGGTGACGCGGCCTTGTACGGCGTAGTGGCTGTCATACTCCGGCAGCATGGGCACTTCTGCGGGTACTTCGCCGGTCGCCCCTTCCATAGAGAGTTCCAGGCGGGCGCTCTGCTTAGGCAGGTGAAAGCCCCATTGGTCGCGCAACTCCAGGCCGATTTTGAACTCTCCGCCCTGAACGTCCGGCGGCACGATGCTGGGCACAGTCACGCGGATCTCCGCCAGTTCCGGCGTGCCCTTGTAGTCCAGCGGCAGCCGGATCAAGTTACGGTCGAATTCCATAGCGCTCATGGCTTCACTCCTCACCACATCTCGTGTGTGCTGACTTGATCGCGCCCGGCTAGCGGCTCTTTCCACATGCCGTATAAAAGAATCACGGAGCACCCAGCACTCCCACCGCACGGCGAAGTACTGGATGCTCCCTTGCTACCGTCAGAGCGGACGCGCCTGCGCCGCAACGCCTGCGCGAGACCGCTTAGCGTACTGCCTTACTCACGCGCCAGCCACTCGTCGAGCACGGTCTGCGCCTGCGCCTCGGTGAGCCGCAAGCCTTCCTCGATGGTGGTCTTGCCGGTGAGCATATCCGGCACGCCGCCGCTCATGATGCCGAGCATCTCGTTGGCGCCGGGGGCCGAGACCACAAAGCGCCGGCCTTCCATTACGTCAACTTGGTGGATAACGAACGGATCGCCGCCGTGGTACGCCTCACTGTACGACGTGTCCACGCGAATGGGGAGGCGGTCGAAGTGCTTGGCCCAGCGGATGTTGACGTCATCAACGCCAAAGTGCTCCATGAACGTCCACGCCTCAGCTTTATGCGTGGCGCCCACGGGCATCACCCACGTGTGGCAACCGCCGTAGGTGCGGTTGAAGCCGTCGGCGGGCTTGGGCCAGTGACCCCAGTGATACTCGAGGTCCGGCGCTTCCTGGGCGATGCTCTCAAACCGGATCGAGCCGGTGTCATAGAGGTTCGCCAACCGGCTGGCATAGAAGTGGGCACGGGCGTTCTCGTCGCCCTTGAACTGCTGCAACGCGTCGTAGCCGCCCTGCATGTCGTGCACCTTCTTCAGCCACGCCATGCCCTCGCGGCCTTCCTCGGTATTGAGCGTGATCTTGGTGCGGTCTTCATTGATGTTCTCGCCGCCAAGCTGCCACATGGGCACCATCCAGACGTGGCGGTTGGCCCACAACGGGCCCCAGGCCACCTGCTCGATGGTATTGCCGCCCTTGAATGACTTGGAAATCACGTCCTCCAGGTCCGTCCACGTTTCCGGCGGGGTCTCCGGATCGAGGCCCGCGTCCAGGTAGAGATTGTCGTGGATGTAGAAGAAGCGCACGTCCGGGCCAAAGGGCATGCTCCACACCTGGCCCTTGTGGTCCATGTCGATGCGCAGCGACGGCCAGATGTCATCCTTATTGATGACCGGCGATTGGGCGTAGTACTGCTCCAGGCTGTCGACGATGCCGCCGGCCGCCACCTGCTGGTTCTGCCACACGCCCACCTGGCCGATGTCAGGCGAGGTGCCGGCCGCTTGCGCCGCGATCAGGATGGTGAAGCGGTTGCCTTCAGGAATCTGGTCCTTGACGGTGAGGCCCTCTACCAGGGCCTCGATTTCCTGCTTGACCTCCAAGCCCAAGCCCGTTGAAAGGTCCCAGCGCGCGGTCGTCCACACTTCCAGCTCGACGGCTTCCGCCGCGGCCGGTTGTGCTTCCTCTTCTTGCGGCGCTTCTTCCTCTGCCGGCGCCTCAGCCGTTTCCATGGGGGCGGCCTGGCCGCAAGCTACGAACAGCGCGCCCGCCGCGGTGGCGCCAGCGCCGCCGAGGAAGGTCCGCCGCAGAATTTTTTCCTTCATCGTGTGCTCCTTAACCTTTGTGAAACGTGTAACACGCCCACCTAGACTGTACCTTTCTCTATTTCTACCTGCAAGCTGGGCAGTCACAACTCATCTATACTGAGACCGAACAGAGCGTCGCAAGGAGCAATTGGGGGCAAGTCAATGGCGGAATGGCGCTACGCCAAGCTGACCTGGCCTGAAGTGCGCCACGCTGCGCAGAACATGAAGGCTATCCTGCTGCCGGTGGCGGCCATCGAGCAGCACGGCCCGCACCTGCCCATCGACACGGACAACGTGGCGGCATTGGCCGTCTGCGAGCGGGCGGCGAAGGCTGCGCCAGACAGAATCCTCTGCGCGCCGCCGATTCACTACGGCTTCAACGAGCACAACATGGACTTTCCCGGCACAATCTCCGTGCGAGCGCAGCACTTCATTGACTACTGCTACGACGTTGCCGTGAGCTTTGCGCACCACGGCTTTCCCGTAATCCTCTTCGTCAACGGACACGCTTCCAATGACCCGCTGCTGCAAGTGTCGGCGCGGCTGGCCACACTGCACGCGGACGCCGCCTGTGCGCTTGTTTCGTACTGGGACTTGGCGCAGGACGAGGTGAAACAGTGGCGTGAATCCGAGTATCCCGGCGGCATGGACCACGCCGGCGAGTTTGAAACCTCGATCTATATGGCGCTCGATCCGGCGCGGGTCAAGCTCGATAAAGCGCGGGCTGACTATCGGATTCGCACCAAGTGGCACTACCGGGACCTCATGGGCGGCTCGCCGGTAAAGTTCGTGGACCACCTGAGCAAGATGTCGCGAGACGGCACGGGCGGCGACCCCACACTCGGCGCAGCCTGGAAAGGCGAGCGCATTCTCGAAACGGTGAGCAAGGCAATCGTCGAGGTAGTGGACGACCTGCGCGACTTGCCGTACGGACCTCGCGTAGACCATCGCGAGGGTTGACGGTCAGCCGGGCCCGCGCCGGTGCGCTCGCCTACCGGTCTAACACGTCGTTCACCAACGCGAATGCCTGCTCGATTCGTTGCGGCCAGTCCGGCGCAAGATGGCGGATGGGGTTGGTGCCCACTCTGAAGATGCAGACCGCTTCCCGCAGGTTGAGTTCCCGCTCGCTCCACCCAAAACGCGCCAACGCCGCGTCGCGAAAGCGGCCGTAGTAGTCGCCGCTGGCCTTCGCTTCCACATCGCCCCCAAAGTGCGCCGACCAGCGCATGTGGGCCAGGAAGTTTCCTACGTCGAGCAGAGGGTCTCCCAGTCCGGTCTCCTCGAAATCTACCAGGGCAATCCTGCCGTCGGGGATGCGAATGAGTTGGTCGTCATAGAAGTCGTTGTGGGCCATTGACGTGGCCCGCCACGACTCGACAAACGGTTCGAGCTTATTGCTGGCTTGCCGCAGCGCCTGGCGGGGCGCGTCATGGTCGCGGAGCACGTGACGAAAGACGCGCCGCGCCCGGCGGTAGGCGCCACGCAGATAGAACGGCCGGTGGTCGTCAACCGCGATGGGGACATTCCAAAGCTGTGACAGATTTGCCAAGATTGGCGCAAAGTCCGGCTCTTGGCCCGTGCGGATGAGCCGGCGCAGGTTCTTGCCGGGGATTTCGGAGAGCCAGACGATACCGCCCTCAGCCCAGCTACCCGCCAGCCGCGGTATGACGAAGTCCGTCCGGCCGGCAGTCTCCCCTGCCTTGAGCAAACGGGGCACGCGGTCGGGCCGCATCGCCCGCACGTAGAAGCGTACGCGGCCGACGCGGTGCCGCAAGACGGCGTGGCCGGCGGGACGGTAGCGCACGAGGCTCACGCGCACGCGCTGTACTGTCGACGCGAATACATAGCGGTTGAGCAGGTTGCAGGCCGGTATGGCAGAGGCCACTTCCCGCAGACCCGGCAGGGAGCGGTCGTCGGGATAGCGAAACAGGCGCGCAGGCCGGTCGCGGGCAAGCTCCACGGCGAACTGCTCCTGGGAGGCAAAGTCTTCCCAGTACCGCTCAGCCACGTACGTGGCAACGGCGCTGCGGCCGGGATTGTAGCTGACTTGCCGAAACCGGAGGGCGTGCGGCCATTCGGCGGGCGCACCGAACGACGCGCAGTACGCGCGCCAGACCCATTCCCCATCAAAGAGGTAGGGGAAATCGCCCAAGACCGGGTCGTCGGGCAAAGACACCTGCGGCGTCAGGGCAGGCGCAGCCAATACGTCGGGCACGGCGCTATTGTTTCACGGCAAGGAGCTTTTCAATGCAACTACATCTAGGCTTTGTTGAGAATTGATGCTATGCCGAGCGCAAGCGTCAAACAGCGTTCGCGGAATCTCAAGCGTTTGTGCGGGATTCACGGTTGCTTTGCTCAGCGGCCTAACGTGCAAAGCCTGTGACGAAGACAGTCTTCGCGCGAACGGTCACACGCTCCCCCTCGCAGCAGGACAGTCTGTGCAGCGTAAAAGTGGATTCCCGGGCGCGGTAAAGACGGCGCAACGTCAACACTACCTAGCCGCTATCGGTACTCCCGCTCACGTCTGTGTCGGTAGCGGTTAGGGTATCGTCGGTAGGATCGGTCGCGGTGATCGTCACGGACGTGCCGTCGTCGGTCGCCGTGGCCGTGGCCGTCGCCGTTTGATCCCCCGTGGCCGTAGCGGTTGCCGTATCGGTCGCCGTTGTCGTTACCAGATTCTCCGGCGTGTCGTCCGTTTCAGTCACGGTCACGGAGGTGCCGTCGTCAGTCGCCGTGGCCGTGGCCGTCGCCGTCAGTCCGTTCGTGGCCGTGGCCGTTGCCGTGTCGGTAGCCGTTGGCGTGAGCTCATTCCGTGGCTGCGGCTGCTGCGGTGTATCGTCCGTTTCGGTCACCGTCACGGATGTACCGTCGTCAGTGGCCGTGGCCGTGGCTGTCGCCGTTTGATCGCCGGTCGCCGTCGCCGTGTCGGTGGCAGTAGCCGTGAGCACATTCTGATAGTCCGCCGTATCGTCCGTTGCGGTCACCGTCAAAGATGTACCGTCGTCAGTCGCCGTCGCGGTTGCGGTGGCGGTCTGGCTCCCGGTTGCCGTAGCCGTGGCGGTGGCGGTTGCCGTGTCGGTTGCGTCGCCATCGTCGTCGTCATCATCGTCGTCGGTCGTCAGTGAAGCCAAGCGTTGCAGCACTGCCTCCAGACTAAGCGGCGTTCCCGGCACTGAGTGTGGCGTGGAATCAACAGGCGGTGTGGCCGGCGCCAATGGCGAGCGCGTAAGTCCGCTGACCGCAAGCCCGTATTCGGCCTCCCACGTTGGGATATCGTAAACGAAATTCCCATAGTTGCTGCCGCTCAGGCCAAAGATCTCAGCATCGCTCCAGGACTGAATGTGCAGGAGCTTTGGCTCGGCCCAGTCCGTCTCCCACTTGACGAGGTAGATCGGGTCGCCCTCCTTGATGAGTCCGGCAGTAAGCCAGGGATCGCCAATCTCAAAGGCCTGGAGTTCCGCGAGGCTCACCACTGCGTACAAATTCCAATTGATGTAGCGGCCGGCAAGCGCGCGGGTATCGCCGCCCCAATGCAGGACTCCCGCTTCGTCGGCAAACCAGAGGTGGGGCGTATCCTCAAGGGAAATGACCGCTCCGCGCGCAAGTCTGCTCGCGGCCTGGACGCCGAGTGCCGGCGTGAGCGGGGCGAATACGAGGACAGCAAATGCCAAGAGGCTGAGAGTTTTCAGTACACGTTGCATGGCGTTTCCCTTGAAACTTCCCGCGCGCGGCCCCGCCGATCCAATCACCGGAACTCGAAACGCGCAGTTGCTCTTTGCTCTCACCCTACGCCGACGAGAGCGCAGCGTCAACACCTACAACCGCAAAGAACGTTAAAGAGCACTCTTTCGGGAGTTCGCTGTGCCTACACACAGACTTCAGAACGGTCATACCGGTGCGGGGAAGGCGCCGCAGAGGTCGAGCACGTCTTGCTGTACACGCGCGAGCGCAGCCGCGTCCCTGCGGTTGTGCACAACCTCGGCAATGCCGCGGCCGATGCGCGCCATTTCCGGCACGCCCATGCCGCGCGTGGTGACGGCGGGGGACCCGATGCGCACGCCGCTCGACACGAACGCCGAGCGCGTTTCGCGCGGTACCGTGTTCTTGTTCACCGTGATATTGGCCTTGGCCAGCGCCGCTTCGACCACCTTGCCGGACGGCCCGTCCTGGCCGAAGTCCACCACCATCAGGTGGTTTTCCGTGCCGCCGGATACCACCCGCAAGCCGTTCTCCATGAGGGTTGTAGCCAATACCTGCGCATTCGCCACGACGGCCTCGCCGTATGCCTTGAACTCCGGTGTCATCGCCTCGGCCAGGGCCACCGCCTTGCCCGCCATGATGTGCATGAAGGGTCCGCCCTGCAGACCGGGGAAGATTGCGCTGTCCACTTTCTTGGCGAATTCCTCGCGGCACAGGATTAGCCCGCCGCGCGGGCCGCGCAGGGTTTTGTGGGTGGATGACGTCACGAAGTGGGCGTGGGGCACCGGGCTGCGATGGTGACCGGTTGCCACCAGCCCCGCGATGTGCGCCATGTCCACCATGAACAGGGCGCCGACACCATCGGCTATCTGCCGCAGGCGGGCAAAATCGATGGTGCGGGAATACGCCGTCGCGCCGCCGACGATGAGGCGGGGCTGGCAATTCTGCGCAATGCGCTCCACCTCGTCGTAGTCGATGCGTTCCGTCTCCAGATTCACGCCATAGGGCACGAAATTATAGACGAGACCGGAGAAATTCTTCGGATGCCCGTGGGTGAGGTGCCCGCCCTGGGCCAGGGACATGCCCATAACCGTGTCGCCCGGCTCCAGCATGGCCAAGTAGACGGCGGCATTGGGATTGGAGCCGGAGTACGGTTGCACGTTAGCGTGCTCGGCGCCGAAAAGCCGCTTGGCGCGATCGATGGCCAACTGCTCGATCTCATCGACAAACTCGCAGCCGCCGTAGTAGCGCCGACCCGGATAGCCTTCCGCATACTTGTTCGTTAGGATCGAGCCGCAGGCCTCACGCACCGCGGCGCTCGTGTAGTTCTCGGAGGCGATAAGCTCCAGGTGGTCTTCCTGGCGTTGACGCTCTTTGACTATCCACTCGTAGATTGCCGGGTCTTGCTGGGCGAGACTATCCAGTCCGGTCAATGTCTCTTGAACGGCCACGTTTCTGAATTCCTCCTAAACCAATTGCATCCGTAAGCCGAAAGCCGTGCGCATCACGGACTCAGGGCTTTGCGCTCAGTTAAATGGTAGCACACGGACAGGCCTTACAACCCAATCTATACGAGGGCAAAGCGCGCAGCCGCGCACATCGCTCACCGGCAGTCTGAAGGAGACGGCCAAACTGCGCTATGTGACTGCGAGCGGTGCGAACTGCGAATGGTTTGGGTTATAGTGAAGAATAATGCGCGGTGGCGGCCAACGATAGGCAGGCGGGCGGAACGGCATGGAAGACGCTACTCGTCAGGCAGAACAAGGTTCGGTCCAAGTTCAGTTAGAGCGACCGCTCATCTTTGTGCTGACGGCGGGTATGTTGGTGGCTGCCCTCATTTCCGGCATCAACGTCCTCTATTCGTTCCTCTACGCCATGCTCGGCCTGATCGGCTTGAGCTACTTCTGGACCACCCGCAACATCCGCAACCTCTCCGTTGAGCGCCATTTGCTCTCCAAGTGGGCTACCCTGGGCGACGAGGTCATCGAGACGTTCCGCGTTGCCAATGCCGGCGCGCTGCCCGTGCTCTGGGTGGAAGTAAACGACCACTCCGACGTGCCGGGCTACGAAGCCGGCATGGTCACCGGCTTGGGACCCCGTGAGCACCGAGAGTGGAAGACCCGGGCTATGTGCACCCGGCGGGGACTCTACCGGTTGGGGCCTTTGCGCGTCTACACGGGCGATCCATTCGGCATCTTCCGCGCCACGAAAGTGCTGCCGGACCAAGCCACGTTTCTCGTCTATCCGCCTATCACCGAAGTGCCGGGCCTGGCGCTGCCAACCGGCCGGCAGACCGGCGAATCTCGCTCGCTGCGGCGCGCCTTGCACCTCACCACAGACGCCGCCAGCGTCCGCGAATTCGTCCCGGGCGACGCGCTGCACATCATCCACTGGCCCACCACTGCCCGGCGCGGCCGCTTGCAATCCAAGGAATTCGACCTGGAGCCTGGGGGCAGCACGTGGATCGTCCTGGATCTCGATGGCGCCGTGCAAGCCGGCGAGGGCGACGAATCCACCGAGGAGTACGGCGTGAAGCTGGCCGCCGCGCTGGTATACCGCTTGATCCGGGAGCAGAAGTCCATCGGCCTCATTACCTACGGCGCCGAGCAGCGCGCTCTGCGCGCGAACAAGGGCAGCCAGCACATGTGGCGCATCATGGAGATTTTGGCGGTGGTGCGCGCGCAGGGCACGGAGGACTTGGGCCAGGTCTTGGGTGAAGTGACGCCTCAGATTCGGGGTAGCATGAGCCTCATCGTGATTACGCCCAGCACCGACCCGGATCTGGCGCCGGTCTTGGTCAACGTTTCACGGCGAGGCATTCGCCCCACCGTGTTGCACATGGTGCCGCAGACGTTTGCCAGCGCCAAGGATAGCGCGCCATTGCAGCAGGCGCTTGGCTCCGCCGGCATATCCTATATCGAGATCGAGCAGGGCCAGGAATTCCGAACCATCGCACTTGAGAAAGGCGACGAAGATACCCGGAGGCGCGCCCAGACGGTGGAAACCACCGCAACCGGCCGTGTGCATAGTGTTGGCGCGGAGCAAAATCATGGCAATTGATCCTAGCTCAGACCCGACTGAAGAAGAACGGCCAAACCTGCTGTCTACCTTGCTCAGGCATTGGCTCACGCTCTTGCTCTTGGCCTCTATGTCCTTGGTGAGTTCCTGGGCAATCCACCAGTCAGGCTGGGCAACCGGTACCGACGCCATCTTCCCCACGGCCATTCTGGGCATGGTGATCGGCTTCATTGTCGCCCACACGCGCGCCAGCGCGCGCTTGGGCTGGCTGCTCGGCGGCGTAGTCGGCATTGCCTACTGCTTCCTGCTGGTGAGCGAATCAGTGCCCCCCATGAACAGCATCGCACAGGACGCGCTGGCGCTCGTGTTAAATACGCTCACGTGGATTCTCGGGGCCATTGGCGGTCTGCTCAGCGGCGGCGGCGTATCTCAGCCCATCCCGCCCATCGATGCGGTCGCCACGTTCGTCACCAACGCCAGCGACTTCGGCGTGCGGCTGGTGGACTGGACACGGGCCGGCATCAGCGGCACGTATTCGGAAGACAACGGCGTGTTCGTCTTCTGGATCGCGCTGGTGGGGTGGGCCATCGGCTACATTGCCACCTGGGGCTTCTTCCGCCACAACGACATTCTCGTGGCCGCGCTCGTTCCCGGCGTCGCCATGGTGATCAACCTGGCATATTCCGGACAGGGCCGCTGGCCGTTCATTCTCTTCTTGGCGGCTACCTTGCTCTTGATGGTGCGGTTGAATCTGCACAACCTGCAGAAGCGCTGGGAATCGCGCAAGCTGGACTACGCCACGGAAGTTGGCCTGGACGTCTTGATTGCGAGTGTCATCTTGACAACAGCGCTTACGTTTATGGCAACGATGGCGCCGCGGGTTGGCAGCAATCCGATTTCGGAGACGTTTTGGACGATTTTCGGCAGCGAGTGGGCCGAGCTGGACAATACCACGAAGCGGCTCTTTTCCGGCATTCAGAATCCAAGCGGCGTGGGGCTCATCCTGGGCTCCGACAACCGCCTCTTCAGCGGGCCGCGCCGTTTCAGCCAACCCTACCGTATGTACGTCACCACGGATGAGAGCAATTTCAACGGCTACTGGCGGGGCGCAACCTTTGACGCCTATACCGGGTATACGTGGTACAACACCAGCGGCACGCTGCTGGACCGGCGCGCTGAAGAAGAACCCATACCACCGCCGCCGGTGAGCTACCGGCGCCCGGCGACGTTTTCCTTCCGCATCGTGGATAGCCCGAGCGACATCATCTTTGCCCCGGACTTCCCAACGAACATCAACATCCCCTATCGGGTACAGGTTGCGTCGGCAGACTCGCTCCAGGACTATGATCTCTTGCGCGCCCGCCGCGTGGCTGTGCCCGATCTGGAGTATACACTGGAGAGTCTGGTTACCACTGCCACCGAAGACCAGATGCTGAATGCCCAGGGGGACGTGCCGGACGAGATCCGCCGCTATCTGCAAACGCCCAGGCTGCCGGAGCGCGTTGTGGACCTGACCAAGACGGTAGTGCGCGGCAAAGATTCGCAATATGAGAAGGCTCTGGCAATCGAGCTCTTCCTGCGGCGCATCCCCTATTCCATTGCGATACCGCCGCCGCCCCAGGATAAGGACGCGGTGGACTACTTCCTGTTCGAGGCGAAACGCGGCTACGCCGACTACTACGCCAGCACGATGGTGGTGATGCTGCGGACCGCCGGCGTGCCGGCGCGCCTGGCGGTGGGGTTTGCCACTGGCCGCTATGACGTGTCTGAAAGACGGTTCGTCGTGACCGAGAAGCAGGCGCACACGTGGCCTGAGGTCTACTTTGCCGGCTTGGGCTGGATTCCCTTTGAACCGAGCCCGAACCAAGCGCCCATCGACCGCGGTATCCTGGCGAGCGAAATCAGCGGTTCGCCCAACCCCGAACTGGACGAATTCTACGATGAACTCGGCGAGGAAGAACTCTTGGCTACCGGCATCGTGGCCGCGGCCGGCGGCGCCGTTCCGGGCACGAACATTCTCGGCGTCGACGTGCCGGAACTGCCCGATCTCAGGCCGTTCTTCGTAGCCATTCTCTTAATCGTGGTGGGCTGGTTCGGCTACGGGTACGTGCAGGAACGACGCATGAACCCCCACCAGATGGTGCGGCACGTGTACCGCAAGCTAGTGCGGGCTGGCAAATTGGCCGGCATTCCAGCCTCGTCCGCCCTCACTCCCCATGAATACGCCACGCGCCTGCTCACCGAGATGCGAGCGGCTGCCAGCCAGCGCTTCCCGGACGCCGACGTGCGGGCGATTTGCGCTACGTATGCAGAGTCTCTCTACAGCGCAGAGGGCATCACCAAACAGCAGAGAAAGTCAGTGACCAAGGCCTGGAGTCGTTTGCGCTGGCGGTTGCACCGCCGGGGAATTGTGCTAGCTATCCGGCGCATCATTCCATTTCTGCGCCGCGGCCGCAAAGCATTGGCGTCCCCTCGGCCCGCGAATTGAGCTTCACTGTTAGCCCTGTAGCTGCTGGCGTCGCCTCTGTCACGTGCGCGGCCCCCCGGCTATGCCTATACTAAACTATGACGTGGTTGCGGCAATATTGGAGTCCGCTCAGAAAGGATCGGGGCCGTGAGCCTGGGTGAAATTCGCGACATAGCGGTCATCGTGCTTGCGCTCGTTTCCGCGCTCATGGCGTTTTCTGTCCTCTTTCTGGTCTTGTCGGTGGTGCGGCTGGCCGGCACAATCCAGGAAGAGATCAAGCCGCTCCTCAAATCGCTCACTGAGACGAGCAACACGGTCAAGGGCACAACGCAATTCGTCAGTGAAGCCCTTGTCCGGCCCTCCGCCAGGGCGGCGGGCAGAACTGCCGGCGCACTGCGCTTTGCCCGCACGTTGGCAGCCACCGTTGCCCGCTTGAAGAGAAACTAGCACAAGGAGCTCACCCACATGCTTGGGTTCGCGGTTGGATTTGTTGCGGGAATCTCGCTGGGTGTGGTGGCCGGCGGCTTGCTGGCGCCCAGCAGCGGGGAATCGTTCCGGGAAAGCGTGCGCCGCCAGATAGACATGGCCAAACAGGAAGCGGCGCAGGCAGCCAAGGAGACCGAAGACGAACTGATGGCTCGCTACGAGGCAGCTACGCAGTGAGGGCGGCATGACCCTGGCGCATTGGCGGGACATCGCCATCCTCGTGCTCGTCATCGAGGCACTGCTGGGCACGGTGCTCGTCTTGCTGCTGACACTCGTGCTCACCAGTATCGTGCGGCGCATACGGGCGTCGCTCCGTGACGTGCTGCATACCGGACAAGGCCACGCGGCCCGCCTGGCAGCCCAGACGGACGCGATATCGCGCGAACGCCTGGTCACGCCGGTAGTTCGCCTGCACGCCACCCACGCGGGGGCCCGCGCGTTCTTGCGGTACTTTGCGCGGCAGGCGCCGACGTGGCGCAGTCACCGTTGACAACGAATGATTTATCCCATCGCCATTGAAGGAATCCTAGGGGCGAGCGTGCGAAGCGTCGTTTCCCAGCTATGCTGAGCATTACCGTCGATCCTGCTATCGTCCCAAACCTCGCTCGCGTCTTCGCCGTGCTTGCCTGTATCGGCCTGAGCGGATTCCTGCTCGTCTATTTCGCCTTCGGCCTCCGCTCTCCCCTCGCCGCGGCCGCCACCGCTTTCCCCATCGGCTTTGCCGCAACGCTCCTTGTCACCAATCTCTTGGCGTATGTCCTGGGCACGCCCCGCGCCTTTGCCTGGGGACTGCTCACTGTCCTCGCCCTCGCGCTGGTCAGCGCAATCGCTCGCCGGGGTTCCTTTAGGTCCGTGGGGCCACTGTCGTGGACTGACTGTTCTCTTTTTGTCGTTGCGGCGATCACTGTCTTCGTCCTGAGCGTGTTCAACAATGCGGTCTACCCGGTTTCCGATTACAACGTTCACTTTTGGCTCGCGAATACCATCCGCTTTGGGAACTTTCCCGTAATGGCTCCAGGGTCGCCGGACCTCTACGCCGAATACCACTATGGCATTGACTTCATCGCCGCAGCGCTTTCACACTTTGGCCAGCTCGACAGCGCAATCGTGTTTTTCATACTGGCTCCGCTGGCGGCGATGGCTGCCTATCTCTGCGCCTCGATGCTGGCTGCCCACGTGCTCGGCAGCATTCGCCTCGGCCTGGTGGCAGGACTCTTCTTCTCGTTCACCGCGGGCTTGCCCTTTCTCATCGAACCGGTGAAAGATCTCTACCTCAGATGGTTGCCGCCTTCGTCCGCTGCCGCCCAGGCCATGCTCACGGATTCACTGAATAGCATCGTCCCCAATGCATTCATCGCGTTCCCGCTCTATCTGCTCCTGCCGCACTTTCTCATTGCATGGGCGATCTTGTTAAGTGTGATTCTGTTGTCACGAAGCCTGATGGCGACTGGGCTGGGGCCCAAAGCAATTCTTTGGCCGTTGCTGGGTGCGCTCTACGCGAGTGTAGCCCTCATCGAAATCTCAGTCTTTGCGCTTGGCCTGGCGGGATGGGGAACATTCGTCCTGTGGCACACGGCGAGGCAACGCGATTCTGCCTGGTTCCGATGCTTCTTCCTGGCATTGACGCCAGTGATCATTCTCGCTGTATTCCAGGGGGGCTTCGTTACGGCAACGCTACGGAACACCCTCGGTGGCGGTTCAGGCCTAGGCACGAGCTTCGCTTTCGGTTTCGTGCCCTTGCCCTATATGTTTGGCCCACCACACCTCCATCACGCAACTGAACCTCCTTGGCTAGCCGTCTACACGTTGCTCTTCGGCCTACCCCTTCTCGCTGCGCCAATTCTCCTATTCTGGCTCTTTCGATCTAAAGATCCTGGATCTCTCGTCTGGATCGCGGCCATCGGTGCTATCGCATTCGTAACCCCCCACTTCGTCATCTACTATTTCGATACGATGGTCCGGTGGCATAGTTTTGGGGTAACTTCATTCTCCCTTATCCTTGGCATCGGTGCCTTGAAGCTCTCCGTTCACATGCGCCGTCGGGCGTTCGCGCTACCGATCTTCCTGGCTTGCGCTGCATTGACAGTCGGATGGCCGATAGTCACTTCTGTGAAGCACGTTACCAACGCGCCAGCGATAGTCTTGGGCCAGAGCACTGAGGACCACTGGACGATTTCGCCAATTCACCGCCAAAGCGACCACGTCGACTGGATCACGGGTCGGCCCAACACCTTTCAGATGGGTGCGGAGGCTCGCGAATTCTTGCGCGCTCTACCTGCCTCCGCCCGCATTCTTACCAATCGGTTTCCTGAAGTCCCCCTCCTCACTCGCGGCTTTGTTCCCCACAAGAACTCGGACCTTTTCTCATTTACCTACTTTCACCTGCCAAGTCCCACCTGTCTCGATGCCCTCTACGCGCTCGACCCGTCTGCCATGGCGGACTATGGCATCACACACATCGTCATCAACCACTTCTGGTTTGTCCACACCACGCCGCAGACTTCCGCCCTTCTGCGCGACCCCCACTACTTCTCCCTTCTTTATTCCGATGAAGAACTCCACGAGGGTTTCGCTTGGCACCATGTCTACGAAGTCCTCCCCGCCTTCTACGCAGAGACTCCCGCCGCCACCGGCGACCTGGTGCGTTCGCTTCCCGGTCTTGTGCCGCAGGGGGCCTCTATCTACGTCTCTCCGGCAATCCCAGCGGATATCCGCTGGGCGCTCCTCTATTCTCTTCGCGAACGCGAAATCTCCAGCGCCGGGTCCATCCACAACCACATCAATGTCCGCATCGATATTGCGGAGCCCCAACCCACCGACCGCTACGACTTTGCCCTCCTTATCGACGAACCGCCCGGCGACCGCTGGCTCAATTGGGAACAGACCCCGCAAGACTTCCCTTCCGCCTGGGGGCTCCATCCTTCCCAACGCATTTGGCACTTGCTCGGTGTCGGACTGTACGCGCTCGACCAACGCGTCTGCCCCAGCCCATCGCTGGCCGGTGTTCCTCCCGCCTGGCACATACAGGCGAACACGCCCACCACGCTGGATTTCGCTTGTCTGCACACCGACGCAACCGCAGCTAGTACCATCTCCGTTCTCCTAACCGTGCTTTCGCCCCAACCCTCCCGCATCAACATTGCGGCTGCCGGCGGTTCGCGAGAATTCATTCTGGCGCCCGGCGCTTCACTCCTGCCTCTGGACGCCACCAACGCGGCGGAGATTACCGTAACTTCCCCTGACTCAATCTGGGTGCGAGCCCAGCGCGTGCCACCTAACAACAGTGATGTCCAAGCCGGTGTCCCCGCCCTGCACATCCTGTCCGCATTCGACGGCAGGAATATCAACGTAAAGTTAGAGCTCTATGGCGAGCGCGCAAACTCCCTGGAAAACCAGATCGTGTTTGAGCTATCAAAGCAACGCCGCATCTACGGCCACTGGTGGCACTGGGATTCAAAGAACTCCGTCGGCACGTGGCGCTTGATGTTGGATAGGCCACCCACACACGGCGACACCTTTCACTTCACTTTGGACCTCGAGACCTTGGCGTCCACAGTTGATGCCTATGGCGAGCCAACGTCCGTCGCCACCCGCTGGCCCTTGCCAGCCAATCCCGGTGAGCCCTATGTCCTTTACGTGTCGATGTTCAAACCGGGCGCACGGGTGCTGAGCATCCCCGTCGCCTGGCTTACCTCTGCGCCAGGCCAGGAGCCCACTGTGCTGCCGGCGCCCCGCTTCATCCTGCTTGACCAAGCCTCCGGCCAGGACTAGCATCTGACCCAGGCGCGCACTTCCAGCACATGCCTTGCACTGAGACGGTCCGACCCCACGGTCGGCTAGTCCCAAGACTGTGCGGCGAGAGAGAATCCCCTTATAGAGGACAGGCGGTGATGCAAGGCCTACAGTGCAGATTGGGTATTCGGCCAGTAGACGGTGTGCGAGGCGGACGCGACCGCAAGCAACTTGGCAACCAGTATTCACAGCAATTCCAACAGCATCTGCGCGTGTCCTCTTGTCCGGACGTCCAGCCGTTGCTTGCCTAGCCAACAATGTCCATTCGTCAAGCAAGTCTCTGTCTCAAGTGGAGCCCCTTGGGCGGTGAGACGCAACGCGTCGGGCTCGCCTACGCCTGCGGCGACTATGCCTGCTTCAGAGGGACAGGTCTTTGCCACATTTCGTCAGTAGCGTGGCAAGGAGTCTCGAAACTAGTCGATTTGGGAGTTAGCGCCTCACCGTGTCCTCGATCTTGAACATCACCATTGACTCGACACTGGCGCTCAATTTGACGCGGGCCGGCGCCGCACTAGGCGCAATGGCTTTGAGCGGCTCGCCCCTCACATACTTCCTGTTCGGTGTACGGTCTCTCCTGTTCGCGGCAAGAGATGAGGGCATCGCCGCCGGAGTGCCGTTTCCATGCTGAGCATCACCGTCGATCCTGCTATCGTCCCAAACCTCGCTCGCGTCTTCGCCGTGCTTGCCTGTATCGGCCTGAGCGGATTCCTGCTCGTCTATTTCGCCTTCGGCCTCCGCTCACCCCTCGCCGCGGCCGCCACCGCCTTCCCAATCGGTTTCGCCGCTACGCTCCTTGTCACCAATCTCTTGGCGTATGTCCTGGGCACGCCGCGCGCATTTGTGTGGGGACTGCTTGCCGTCCTCGCGCTCGCCTTGCTCAGCGCTTTCGCCCGCCGGCGCCACTACAGGCCCTTGCGGCCGCTCTCGTGGGTAGACGCCGGATTCTTCGTCTGCGCCGGCGCCGTAGTGCTCTTTCTCGGTGTCGTAAACTACGCCGTCTATCCCGTTTGGGACTATTACCTTCACTTTTGGCTCGCCAATACGATTCGGTTCGGCAATTTCCCCGTGATGGCGCCGGGCGCCCCAAACCTGTTTGCCGAGTACCACTATGGCGGCGCCTTTCTTGCGGCCATGTTGGCCCATTTCACACAGCTTGACAGCGCCATCGTCTTCTTCATCCTGACCCCAATGGCGGCCACAACTGCCTACCTTGCCGCTGCCATGTTAGCCGCCAAGGTACTGCAAAGCGTCAGGCTTGGATTGCTCGCCGGTCTCTTCTTTTCCTTCGGTGCAGGTCTGCCTGGTCCCACCGACCTTTTGGAGTCCGCGCACCTCCGGTGGTTTCCGCCAAGTTCCGCCGCGGCAAGAGACCTACTCACAGACACCTACGCCTGGAGTACACCTACCGAATTTGACGGCTTTCCCCTTAACTTGGCCCAGCCCCACTTCTTGCTCGCGTGGGGCATTCTCTTGAGTGTCGTCTTTCTGGCTTCACACCTGCCTCGTTCTTTAAGCGCCGCTTACCCATTGCTATGGAATCGGTCCCGCTGGGTGTTAGCTGGCGTGCTCTACGCGAGCGTAGCCCTGATCGAGGTCTCACTGTTCGCTCTCGGACTGCTGGGCTGGGGAGCACTCGCACTCTGGCGCTCCCACAACGAACGTAAGGGCGTCCATATCGGTCTGTTCACGCTTGCGGCAACACCGGCTGCCCTATTGGCCGTAGTCCAGGGCGGATTCCTTTCGGCCGTTTTCTTACATTCGCCCTCGGGAGGTACTGGTCTCGGCGACGCATTTCAAGTCTCGCTATCGCCCTTATCCTTCCTATCGGCATCGTCCGCTCCGCACTTTCCCGGTTCGCCGCCCTGGGCAGTCCTTTACCTCGCCTCTTTTGGCGTTCCCCTCGTCGCCGCGCCAGTTGCAGTTTACTGGACCCTTCGTGTGCGATGCCTAACCCACTTGACGTGGCTGGCGGCTATCGGAGCGGTTGGGATGCTCCTGCCACACTTCGTCACCTATCACTACTCCTCCACTCTTTCACGCTGGTCAGGCTTCGGCCTTACTTCGCTATCGCTCCTGCTTGGGATAGTTCTCCTCGCCCGGGCAAAGCAACAACGCCATCGTTGGCTTAGCTGGACGCTTTTCGCCGCCTGCGCAGCCCTCACCATTGGCTGGCCGCTGTCGGTTTCTGCCCGCAATGTCGCCTTAGTCCAGTCCGTAACCTTAGGTCAACGCATCGAAGACCATTGGACAGTTTCACCTCTCCACCGCCAAAGCGATAACCTGAACTGGTTTACCGGGCGCAACTACACTTTCTTTATGGGGGCGGAAGCTCGCGAATTTCTTCGCGCCCTGCCTGCAGACGCCCGTGTTCTTACCAATCGATTTCCCGAAGTGCCATTGCTCCTTCGCGGCTTTGCGCCCCACAAGAACATCGATCGGTTCTCATTTACTAACTTTCACTATCCAGGCCCCACATATTTTGACGCTCTCCACGCGCTCGACCCGACTGCCATGGCGGATTACGGCATCACACATATTGCCATCAACTACTTTTGGTTTACCCACACCACGCCGCAGACCCACGCCCTTCTGCGCGACACCCGCTTCTTCTCCCTTGTGTTCACCGACGAAGAATCACATGGGGGATTTGCCTGGCATCATGTCTACGAAGTCCTCCCTGCCTTCTACGAGGAGTCTCCCAGTCCCGCAAGCGACTTGGTGCGCGCTCTGCCCGACCTTGTGCCTGAGGGCGCCTCGATCTATATCTCACCGGCCATTCCGGCCGACATTCGCTGGGCGCTTCTCTACACGCTTCGTGAGCGCGAAATCTCCAGCGCCACTTTAGCCGACAACCATATCAATGCCCGCCTGAACGTGGCTGAGCCACACCCCACCGACCGCTACGACTTTGCCCTCCTTATCGACGAACCGCCCGGCGACCGCTGGCTCAATTGGGAACAGACCCCGCAAGACTTCCCTTCCGCCTGGGGGCTCCATCCTTCCCAACGCATTTGGCACACCCTCGGTGTGGGACTGTACGCGCTCGACCAACGCGTCTGCCCCAGCCCTACGCTTGCCGGTGTTCCTCCCGCCTGGCATGTTCAGGCGAACACGACTACCCCTCTCGATCTCTCATGCCTACACTCGGATGGCGCCACGGCAGACCTTAGGTACTCTCTTGTCCTGACGGTTCTTTCGGCCCAATCTACCCATGTCGAGGTCGCATCTGACGGGGTCGTTCAAGAATTCGACTTGCAGGCTGGCGCTGCGCTCCTGCCTCTCCCTGCCCCCAAAACGTCGGAGTTAAGTGTTTCTGCGAATGGCCCAATCTGGATACGGGCTCAGCGCGTGCCGCCCGAGGAACAGCAAGCACAGACCGGCATCCCTGCCCTGCTCGTTCTGCCCACTTTCGACGGTAAGGTCCTCAACGTTGCCGTCAGTCTATACGGCGAACGCGCAGACCCTCTGGAAAACCAGGTGGTGTTCAACCTACTAAAGCAACGCCGCATCTACGGTCACTGGTGGCACTGGGATTCGGGCAATAGCGTCGGCACGTGGCGCTTGATGTTGGATAGGCCGCCTACGCACGGCGACAGCTTTCACTTCGCTTTAGACCTCGAGACATTGGCATCCACGGTTGAAGCCTTTGGCGAGCCAACGTCCGTGACCACCCGCCGGCCCTTGCCGGCCAATCCCGGTGAGCCCTATGTCCTCTACGTGACCATGTTCAAACCGGGTGAACGGGTGCTGAGCATCCCCGTCGCCTGGCTTACCTATGCGCCAGGCAAGGAGCCCACTGTGCTGGCGGCGCCCCGCTTCATCCTGCTTGACCAAGCATCGGGCCAAGATTAGCATCAAACCGAGGCGCGCGACCTCAGTATTCAATTTTCGTTGGGACAAGCAGACTCCGTTACCGGCATGCCCCCAACCAAGTAGCAAGCGAATGTCTGAACGGAGAACTTGCCATTGGGAAAGGCCTCTTATTCACCGGAATCACGCGGTTAGGTGATAGGGTACGTCCCGGCCGCGCCGCCTGCCGGCCCGGCAAGGCGGCGCTACCGCGGCAACTGCGGTAACGTCTGCGCGCGTGCTTGCTTGCGGACGCCCAGCCGTCACGCGCCTGTCATACGTCGCGCATGCGTCCGTTGTGTTCATGGCGCCAACGGCTGCACTTGGGAAATGGGCAGCACAAGACTGGACGGCATTGCGAAACCGCATTCGTGTTACTCCCTGCGCAGTCTAACGTCGTTACGAGTGCAGCCTTGTGGCATCCCAAATGCAGCCCTATGTCATGCCGAGTGGAGCCCTGTGTCATTCCGAGCGGAGCGAGGAATCTAAGGCACCCCGCACACTAGACTCTTCGTCGCTCCGCTCCTCAGAGTGACATAGGAGAGAGCATGACGTTGCCGAGAGTATGGCCTTGCCGGGTGTATGGCCTTGCTGAGCGTATGGCCTTGCCGGGTGCAAGGCCTTGCTGAACGCATGGCCTTGCCGGGTGTGTGGCCCTGCTGAGCGCTCGACTTTGCTGAGCGCTTGACTTTGCCGAAAGTAGCTGATTTGTTGACACTCGCGTTTCTAGAGCCATAGGAAAATCTACTTTTCCCGGACAATTGACCTACCCGACGCAGCAAGTCTGCCCTGGGCAGGTCTATTGATACTAGCGTCTGCCGCAGAAGGACAATTCCAAGACCATTCGCGTCGTTGTTGACTGAACCGAATTAGGCCCTGCCACAGACGGACAGACTTCCCTCACAGATAAACAGTGAAGAGTTAGGACATCCTCACACGAACCTCATTGGGGAAAAGCGCCGCTCCGTGTCCTCCATCTTGAACATCACCATTGACCCGGCTCTGACGCTCAACTTGGCCCGCGCCGGCGCCGCGCTTGGCGCCATGGCTTTGAGCGGCCTGTTGCTCACGTATTTTCTCTTTGGCGTGCGCTCCCTGCTGACCGCGGCGGCTGCGGCATTCCCTATCGGACTAGCCAGCGCCCTCGTGGTCTGCAACCTGCTGGCCTACGTGCTCGGCACGCCGCGAGCGTTTACGTGGGGCCTGCTCGCCGTCCTTGCCGCCGCCATCGCGCTCGCGGTCCTGCGGCGCCGCGACCTGCAACACCGCGAGCCGCTATCCTGGCCCGACGTCGGTATAGTCGCCGCCGCGGGGCTGGTCGTGCTTTTGCTCAGTGTCGGCAACTACGTCATTTTCACGACTTCCGACTATCACATGCACTACTGGCTGGCGCACACCATCAGGTTTGGCAACTTTCCGGTGATGGCGCCCGGCGCGCCGACGCTCCATGCCGAGTATCACTACGGTGTGGACTTCCTCGCCGCCCTGCTCGCACACATTGGTCAGTTGGATGTGGCGATCGCCTTCTTCATCTTGACGCCGCTAGCCGCGGCTGCCGCCTATCTCGCCGCCGCCGCTCTGGCGGCGCATGTGCTGGGCAGCGCGCGGTTTGGGCTCATTGCCGGTCTCTTCTTCTCTTTCGGCGCAGGGCTGCTCTCTCTCATAGCGCCGTTGCGCTTCATTCTCTTCGAGTGGTTGCCGCCCGCCAACGCGTCCGCATACGACGAGCTTCTCCGGCTCTTCTACCGCTTGACTCCGAGCGCAATCGAGGCCTACCCGCTCTTCATTGTTCGTCCGCATTACCTCAGCGGTTGGGCCGTACTGCTTGGCTGCGCCGTGATCGCGTCAGATATGGCGACCCGCGCGGCCGGCGAATCCCACGCGAGGCCCAATTGGCCGCAATGGCTGTTGCTGGGGGCGTGCTTTGCCAGCGTCGCGCTACTCGAGTCCTTAGTGTTCGTCGTGGGCGCCATCGGCTGGACAACGGCGGTCCTCTGGCAGACGGCGGCCAAGCGGGACGTGCGGCTACTGCGCGATCATGTGCCCGCCGGAGCTGCGGCCATCCTGATAGCGCTCTTGCAGGGCGGAGTCTTTTCTACGGCGCTCCTGAATCGTCCTCCCGGCGCTGCCGGCCTCGGCGCGGCATTCGCGCTCCAGCCCTTCCCGTGGCTGTTCAGTATTGAGAGCCATTTGCCGTCGCCTACTGTCGCTCTGGCTACAGCGGCGCTCTGGCTCATTACCCTCGGCTTGCCTGTGCTTGCCGCGCCGTTTTTGCTCGTCTGGGCGGTGCGTTCCAAGCACGTCTATACGCTTACCTGGCTGGCGGCCATGGGCGTTGCGGGCCTCCTGCTACCCCGCCTGGTTGACTACCAGTATTCGGGTGACGTTGGCCGGATGCACAGCTTCGGCTGGGTCTCGCTGGCGCTCCTGTTTGGCATCGGCGTATTCGCCTGGCTGAGGCGACGGCAACGTTCGGCCCCGGCCTGGGCGCTCGCGCTGGCAGTCACCGCCCTGACCATTGCCGGGCCGCTCTCTGTCGCCGTAGGCAACATGGACAACGGCCGCCCCGTTACGCTGGGCCAGCGCATCGAGGACCACTGGACCCTCTCACCCCCGACGCGGCAGCTCGACAGTATTGACCCCGTCCGCGGGCGCGCCTATGTCTTCCGCATGGGCGGGGAAGCGCGCGCGTTCTTGCGGTCCTTGCCTGCCACGGCACACGTGCTCACCAACCAACTGCCGGAAGTCCCGTTGCTCATTCGGGGCTTTGCCCCCCACAAACAGACCGATGAGCTTTCGTATATCAACTTCGACTTTCCCGCTCCCACATACTACGACGCGCTCTACGCGCTTGAGCCAACCGCCATGGCGGAGTACGGCATCACCCACGTCGTGATCAACCTGCGGTGGTTTCGCAATACGCCGCCTGAGGTCCACGCGCTCTTGCATGACCCGCGCTATTTCACGCTTGTGTTCTCCAATGAGGATGTGCAGGAGGGCTTGGCGTGGCACCACGTGTACGAGGTGCTACCGGCATTCTACGACGAGCGGCCGGACGTGCCGCGCAGCGCGCTCCGCGATCTGCCGGCAATCATCCCCACCGACGCGAGGGTCTATGTCTCCCCGGCCATACCCGAGGACGTGCGCTGGGCCATAAACTACACGCTGCGGGAGCGGCGGCTGGTCAGCGCCAATTCCCACGACGTGCATATCAGGACGCGGGTCGAGCTGGTGGAGCCCCAACTGGACGACCGCTACGATTACGCCTTTCTCATTACGGAACCGCCCGGGGAACGCTCCCGCAATTGGCCGTTTACGCCCCAGGACATGCCATCGGCATGGGGCTTCCAGCGCTCGCGGTCCGTCTGGAGCGCCCTCGGCGTTGAGCTCTACGCACTCGCGGAGGGCTATTGTCCTACCCGCGAGATCGCCGCTGTGCCGTCTATGCGGAAACTGGCTGCCAACACCCGGACTGAATTTGCCCTCGCTTGCTTGGCTCTGCCGGAGGACGAAGAGGTCGCGCCCTCTGCTCTGCTCTTGATGGTGCTTGTGGAGGAAGCGGCGCAGCTTGACGTAGCCGCCGGCGCTGATGTCCGCGAGTTCGCACTGCTACCGGGCGCCAACCTCATACCCTTGGATGCGCCAGGTCTCGCTAGCATCACTTTGCGATCCTCCGCCCCGGCGTGGGTGCGCGCCCAGAGGGTACCGCCGGCAGGGGTCGAGTCCCGTTTCGGCGTGCCGGCGCTGCTGCTCATGCCTATGTTAGCGGGCGACGTGCTGCGCGTGGACGCGCACTTCATTGGCACGCGCGGGAAACCGCTGGAGGACCAGCTCTTTTGGGAACTCGTTAAACAACGGACCATCTATGGCTATGGTGACAGCCAAGGCGTCCCAGGCCGAGCGGGTCTCTGGCAGATTCTCCTGGACACGCCGCCCGATGCGGGCGACCACTACTCGTTTTCCCTGGACGCCAACTCGCTGGCAGTAACTCTCGCCATCAATGGCGAGGCGGCCACCGTGGCGCGGGAGGTGTCCCTTCCGGCAAAACCCGATGAGTCGTACGTCCTCTATTTCACGCTCTACCGGTATGCGCTGCGCGCCCAAAGCCTGCCAGTGGCCTGGCTGGATTTCGCTTCGGGGGCGGAGCCGACAGTCCGGCTGGCGCCTCGGTTCATTCTGGTTGACGAGAGCCTGCCGCAGGAGTAGCGTCGCCCCGCAGGCCGTCGCCGTACGCCATGCTTGCCATGCTGCCGGCACTATCCCGGTCACATGACCGCGGCAAGGAATTGCAAGCGGACATAGCGGTGACGTACCAAATGCTAGCTGGCCCTGTGGCCCCGGTGCGGCGATTCCCAGAGGGTGCAGTCGCCGCGTCGCGCGCCCGCGTCGCGCGGACTAGACGAAGAGCACTGTGCCTCGCGGGAATGCACGCTCGCCCCGCCCTATAGGCTAGCGCGAGCGACGACCTGCGTTCCCCCGGTCAGGAGAGCTTGTTGTAGGCGTCCAGCGCGGCCACCTTGTAGCACTCGGCAAGTGTGGGGTAGTTGAATACGTTGTCCACGAAGAAATCAAGCGTTCCGTTCAGCGCCATGGCCGTTTGCCCGATGTGAACCAATTCCGACGCCCCGGTGCCGAGGACGTGCACGCCGAGAATCGTGCGCTCGTCCGCGTGCACCAAGAGCTTTACCAAGCCGTTTGGGTCGCCAATGATCTGGCCGCGGGCAATCTCGCGGTAGCGGGCGACGCCAATCTCATAGGGGATGCCGGCTTCGCTAAGTTCCTTCTCGTTGCGTCCCACCATGGACGTTTCCGGAATCGTGTAGATCCCATAGGGGAAGAGGTGCGAGTTGAATGACCCCCCTTCGCCAAAGGCATGGCGGGCGGCAAGTCTCCCCTGCTCCATGGATGAAGCCGCCAAGGCGGGAAAGCCGACAACGTCACCGCACGCATAGATGTGGGGCGCGGACGTTTGAAACTGTTCATTTACCTTAAGGCGTCCGCGGTGGTCGGCTTCCAGGCCTGCGGCCTCCAAATTGAGCATATCCGTATTGCCCTGGCGTCCACCGGCGTAGAGGAGGTGATCGGCCAGAATAGTCTTGCGGCTACGGGTGCGGGCCACGATTCGATCGCCTTCATCGCTCACTTCCGCCACTTCCTCCCGAAAGCGAAACGTGATGCCTGCTTCCCGCATATGGTAGGAGAGCGCCTCACGGATCTCCTCGTCTATAAAGTCAAGCATCTCTGCACGTTGCTCGATGAGGGTCACGTCTATGCCCAGCGCCGCGAAGATGCACGCGTACTCGACGCCGATCACACCCGCGCCCACGATGGCTAGTCGCTTTGGGAGTTCCTTCAGCATGTAGACGCCGTCGGTATCAAAGATCGTCTGCCCGTTGAAGGGCACCGTCGGCGAGCGCGCGGGACGACTGCCGGTGGCGATGATGACGTAATCGGCTTCGATTACTTCGTCACGCCCGTCCTCCAGCGTGACGGCAACGTTGTGCGGGCCTTCGAAGCGCGCCTCTCCATGGAGCGGCTTGACGTCGTTGCGGGAAAGTTGCACTTCGAGCACGTCGGTCTCGTTCTTGATGACGTGTTCGCAGCGAAACATCAAGTCGGAAACCGTGATCTTTTCCTTCACCGAATACGTGATGCCGTATATGTTGCGTTCGAAGAAGCCAGTCAAGTACAGCACCGCCTGCCGCAAAGTCTTGCTGGGGATCGAGCCCGCATTGACCAGATTGCCACCTACAAAGGTCCGGCGTTCTATGGCTACCACAGACTTCCCAAGTTTCGCCGCCTGGATTGCGGCGCGGTGGCCGGCGGGTCCGGTGCCAATGACTACGAGGTCTACTTTTTCCATAGCGCATTCTCTTTACTTGCGGCCGATTCTAGCCAGCACAACCAATTCAGTTGCGCAATGTCTAGCGGCCGCCCGTCACACGATTTGACGATCGCCCATCGATCGAAGCGCCCAAACTTGCCACATACCTCTTGCCCGGTTGCCGCCGGCGCCTCCTCCTACCCCATGCACTTACCAGTATACCTTCTGTACGTAAATCCCAAGCCGCTGCGCCCGTCAACGGACTGCATTTAACCAAACGGTAAAGCAGTCGACGCCGCTTGAGCTCAAACCACGGCAGCGCAACCTCCTAGGATCAAAGCGCCATCGAGCTATTGCTTAGACTTGCAGGGCTGGTATTGGCAATCTAGTCTGCCTTTCTGCTATACTATGGCCGAACAGTCAGAACCTCGTTCTCGTTCCTTGCCATTTGGGGCGCACCCTCGGCAAGATTCCTGCTAGACCTCTCGTTGGCCTCGCCACGTGTTTCCCAACCGTTGCGTAGCCGTGTTCCCTTGTTGGCAGTGGCCCGTAACTCCCCTATCCCTGTATTGGGTGTGGGCAGCCGGCCCGCAGCCGACAAAGTTTGCGGCATCCCATCGCGCTTGGCAGCCGCATTTCACAGTACACCCGGCTGCAGACGCGTAAGATAGACGGCGAGGGGGCTGCCGCAGCGGACTCGTGCACTCCTGCCCAACCCAGTAATTCGTTAGCAGCTTGAAGTCCCGCCAGTGTGATTCTCTACTCCTGAGGTGTAGGGTACTTCTCCACAGTGGCGGCAAAGCAAGCTCTGCCTGTCATTTTCTTTGGCGCATCCCATTGGGCAAGAAAACCCTAAAGCGATCAATCGTAGCGTAAGGTGCAACCCATGAGTGTCCACCATCTCGACCGGCCTCCCGTTGACGACGAGCAGCTCGGGTTTCCGCCGTACTTTGAGAGAGTAGCCCTGTTCATGGACTTGGGCAATCTCTACTTTGCCGCGCGAAAGCTCAATATCCGCGTCGACTATACGCGCATGGTAGAAGTGCTTACCAAGGGTCGGCGACTGCTGCGCTCATTCGCCTATGCGGGAGTTGACCCGCAGAGCCCGGAGTCCCAAGGCTATCTGACCTGGATGAAGCGCCACGGCTTTCGAGTTGTGACCAAGCACCTCCGCCGCTTTCCTGATGGCACAGCCAAGGCCAATCTGGACGTTGAACTAGCCATCGACATGCTCACGATCGCGCCTCACGTCGACACCGCGGTCTTGATATCGGGAGACGGCGACTTTGTGCGCCTGGTGGAAGCCGTCCAGTTCAAAGGCGTGCGGGTCGAGGTCGTAGGTCTCGCTGAAATGACGGCCATCGCCCTGATCGACGCCGCGGATACGTTTACGGAGCTTGCGGAACTGGCGCCGGTCATTCAAATGGAAGCGGCGCAGAACGGCAGTCATGAAAACGGTACGAGAGAAAAAGCGCTAGCCTCCGAAACTTCGGCTCCTCCCACCGACTACAACGGCTACCCGGGCAATGGAGAGGCCCCCGCTACCCAGCGCCCACGCAACCGCCAGGCCGGCGCCGAGCCGCGCTACGAGGAGAACTAGCCGGTGGGACCGCCCCTTTCCTGCGCTCCTAGCGTGTGGAAGAATACGCCGGTCGAGGAAATCCTGACGGCATGTGAAGACGCGCAGTTGCTGGGCTGGGAACAGCGCGCCGCCGCGCTGCCAATGTTGCTGGCGCAGCAAGACCGGCTGGCAGAAACCGATGTCGCCCTCTCCGCGCTCACGCTGCACGAACCCTGGTATGACCGCGCCGTAACTGTAGAGCACCGGCCGACCATGCCGGAGTTGCTCGAAGGGCTGGCAATCCTGGAGCCGGAGTTTTGCATACTCTCCGTGCCAGGATCGAATGAACGCCTCTCTACCGCCGGTTGGCCCAATGCCACGCGCTTCGATTCCCTGTCTCCCAGCGACCACGCGCTCCTCGTAGACACGGTGCAGAGCGTTGCCGACATGATCCGCTCGGTGGGCGTGGCAGTCGCGTTTCGCCCACGCCTCGCCTCCTACATTGAAACTGAAGAGGAAATGGAGCGTTTCCTTGAGGAGACCGATCCGGAGTTGCTTACACTTGCCTTGGATTTGGGCCACCTGGCACTAATGGAGGTAGACCCCATGGCCATCATCGAGCGGCATGGCGCGCGCATTAGCTATTGCTACGTGCGAGATCTCGATGCGCAACTGGCGGCGCACGTCCACATCGGCATGCGCGGACTGGCAAGCGCGGCGGCCGCCGGACTTTTCGTGCCGCCCGGTCACGGCGACGTGGACTTACGCCAGCCGCTGCGTAGACTTGTCAGAGCCAACACGTGCCAGTGGTACGCCCTGGATTTGCAGCCGGATACGGTCGACCCGCGCGAAGCGCTGGAGATGACCCGCGAGTTCATGCAAGAAAGCGAGAGACAGCCGGACCCATGAAACGGAGAACCATTCTAACGGCGGCAGCCGCGTCAGTAGCTGCCGCGGCCTGCGGCCCCTTTAGCGGTGACAACGAGACCGACATCGAGCGCACGATTCCCGAGGCAAATGTCAATCCTTGGGGCGCAAACGCGTTTCTACATAAGGAAGTCGAATTCTGGAAGAAAGAGAAGACGTTCGAAATGGCCCGCGATGCCGGCATCGTGTGGATCAAACAGCATTTTCCCTGGGAACTCGCGGAGCAATCGGAAAAGGGCAACTACTACGATCAGGTCTGGCAGGTATCCGCCTGGCAACGTTTCGACGAAATCGTGGACCTTGCGGACGAATTCGGTCTAAAGCTCATTGCCCGGGTCGACCGCAGCCCAATGTGGGCGCGGCGGGAAAACGCCCGCCCCGAAGCTCCGCCGGCGCGCCTTGAAGACTACGGCGACTTCATGGCCGTTCTGGCAGACCGCTACAAAGGGCGCATCTCCCACTACCAAATCTGGAACGAGCCCAATCTGGCGCGGGAATGGGGCGCCGAGCCCGACCCCAAAGGCTACGTCGATTTCCTGCGCATCGCCTACGAGAGCTTGAAGGAAGTAGACACCAACATCAAGGTGCTGACCGCGCCGCTCGCCATCACCCTGGAACGCTCGCCCCGCGCCATGGTGGAGCTCGACTACCTCGAGCAAATGTACCAACACGGCGCGTTCGACTACTTCGACATCATGTCCGCCAACGCCTACGGTCTTGAGTTTCCGCCAACCGCGCCGCCCGATCCCAATGTGCTCAACTTTCGCCGGGTCGAACTGCTCCGCGAGGTGATGGAACGCAACGGCGATACGGATAAAGCCGTCTGGTTCAACGAGTACGGCTGGAACGCATCACCCCAGGACATGCCGGCGGACCAGTTGATCTGGCGGCGAGTCACCGAAGAACAGCAGGCGGAGTGGACGGTGGAAGGCGTGAAGTACGGCCGCTCCAACTGGCCGTGGGCCGGCGTCTTCTGCATCTGGTACCTGCGGCAAGTGGGCGACATTCCCCCCACCTCGTCCGAGTACTACTTCCGCATGATCGACCCCGAATTCACGCCGCGCTTGGTGTACAACGAGGTGAAAGAAAACTCGGGGAAGATCAAGTGAGTCCGGCGGAGCTTGGCGCGCCCGGTGGTCATGTTTGCTCGCCTTAGTTCCTAGCCTTCCGTGCAGTTTCGCGGCGCGGGCAGCGGCGCTCGCCCAGCGGGCGTCCCACTGTGTCCCGGGTCGTCACCTTTCGCAGCGGCCGCCGGCTGCAACGCCTTCCCCTATCCACGGCCTGGGCCACAACTCGACCCAGTCTGATGAAGTACCTCCTAGCCCTGCGGCCGCTTGCGTCCGCCTGCCCGCAGCGACTGCACGTGTGCAGTCCCTCGTAGAATCTTGGGGTCCAAGGGCCGACGGCGCCCCGCACTTCTCACCCGCTAGGGCTTGTTCGGTGACGCGCAATCTCCGCCACCGCAGCCTAGAGCCTGCTTACCGTCTCTTGCTCTGTACAAGCAACGCGCGCTCCCAAATAGTCCGACACTGGGGAATCAGTAGCTCTTGACTTGATCACCTTGTTGGGCTAGATCTCATGCCATTCCGAGCGCAGCGTCGAACAGGGTTCGCTGACTTCGTCAAAGACGCGGAATCTAAATTGCTCCCGGCGCTAGATTCTTCGTCGCTGCACTCCTCAGAATGACATGTGATCTAGCCTAGCAAGGAGCTCAAGTTTGAAGCTGCCAACTCCCTTTCGTTCGCGTTGTGACACTGGTACTACATGTGGTATAACCATACAAGAGCAACGGCCGCTTTCAATACCGCATGTCCTTGCTTGCCGGAAGTCATGGCAGATTCCAGCCAGCGTCGACACAAGAGCCGTTGCGAATGGGAGGTCGTCAAACGGCGTAGCGTAAAAGGAGTTCGCGATGCAAGCGACCACGACGCGACGAAGATTCCTCACCACTGCCGCCCTGGGCGCCTCGGTCTTTGGTTCCAGTGTCTTCCTGGCGGCGTGCGGCCAAGTCGCCGCAACCCCGTCCGAACAAGCCCCAAGTGAAGCCCCTCAAGCGGAAGACGCGCCGGCCTCGAGCGAAGAAGCGCAGGCTGTCGTGTTTTGGCATCGCGGCAGCTATCCATATGAGCAGTACGGCGATGAGTTTGCCGAGACCAATCCGGGCTACACCATCGCGCCCGATGCGGTTTCCGGACGTCTTGACAAGTATGTGGCAGCCGCCGCGGCCGGCACGCCGCCGGACATCTGTGACGTGACGCCCTTTGGCGTTCAAGAGCTTGGCGTCACCGAGGTCTCCCAGCCGCTCACCAGCTACTTCAAGGCCTCCGCCACACTTAACCCGGAAGACATCTGGGCCAGCCTCATGAATGACATGACCCACAAGCCGAACGGGCACATCTACGGGTCGCCGTTGGCCCCGGACTTGCGCGTCATCTTCATCCACGCGAACGCCTACCTGGAAGCCGGACTCGATCCCGAGAACCCGCCGCAAACGTGGGACAACTTGGAGGATGCCACCATCAGGACGACGAAGGTGGAGGGACAAGACCTAACACGCGCCGGTTTTCCCGCCTTCTGGGGCAGCGGCGGCACGAATCTCTGGCTGATGCCCTTCTGGCAACTTGGCGGGGAAGTGGTCAGTGACGATGGCCGCACGGCGACGCTGGATAACGAACTCGGCCTGCAGACGCTCTCTTGGTTGAAGAATGTTCACGACTTGCAAGGCGGCTGGGACGCCATCGCCACACTCCGGGGCGAAGGTGTTGCCAGCACGCAGCATTTTGCCGACGGCCGCGTTACCCATCTCTTTGCCACGTTCACCAACCGCAACGGCTGGTTCCAGACGAATGCCCCCGACTTGCAGTACGGCTATTCGCCGTGGCCGCTGCCGGAAGGCGGACGCGACGTGAATTACGGCGGCTGCCACACGCTTACCATGGCAACCTTGGCGAACAATCCGGAAGGCGCTTGGGCCTGGATCGAGTTCATGGCCGCCGATGACGTCAATTTGCGCTTCTCAAACCAGTACGACCGTGTTCCCATCAGTCCGGCTGTGGCGGGCTCGGACGGTTACTTGCAGGGCGATGCCTTCCGGGAACTCATCGTGGCGCAGATGCCGCACCGCAAGTTCAACTATCCCGGCCTCGGCGGCTCCGAGATACGGCGTGTGCAGTCGGCGTTCATTCCAGATGCCATGGCGGGCACGATCACGTTGCCGGAAGCGCTCACGCAAGCGAACACCAACGTACAGCAAGTGTTGGATGCCTGGGTCTAGCGCGCCCGCAGAACGTCTCGTCTAGGACGAGGGTCGCCGCTATTTGGGCGGCTGCCGTAACAAAACAGCCTGCTACCGAGGGAGACGCAATCGGGCACCCAGTCGCAGTATGGGAACGATACACGCGGGTGTCACCCACTGGCGCGCGTTAGTATGCCATGGTGAGCATTCACCACTGTTACGTACTGGCTTGGCTCCCGCGCGCCCTCTTGCCATAGGTGTTTCCGAGACACATTGAGAGCGGGCGTCGAATAGCGCTCTGTCGGATTCTGCCCGCGGAGCTTGGCTCGGCTTGCCTGGAACGCACGGCAAGAGCACTGCCAAGATCCCGTGGAATGAGAGAAAGAAACGGCCCCGGTGCATGTCGCCTGGATTGCCGCTATACTAGCGGCATCGAGCATTGCACAGCGCAATGCTCAGCGGCTGCCTTGCGCGGCCTAGGTTCTCAGTCGTCGTAGTCCGCAAGCGGAGACGCGACTGATTCAGGTGCTGTCTCCTCATCGAAGAAGTGAACGAACGCAAGCAGGGATAGAAGACATGGACACGCTCCAGAAATACGAACAGTACGTTGTCACCAGTCACGCGCCGGCGATGCCGCCGGTAGAAGTTTCCCATGCCGAGGGCGCCACGCTGACGGCCGCGGACGGAACAACCTACCTGGACGGTTTTGCGGGCTATTCGGTGGTGAATGCGGGACACAGCAACCCCGAAGTGCTGGGGGCGGCCAAGGCGGCGATGGACCGTCACGTCCACGTTGGCAGCTACCTGTATTACGCGCCTGCCGTGGCCGACCTTGCCGAAAAGCTCGCGGAGATTACGCCTGGCAGGTTGGAGCAGTCGTTCTTTGGCAATAGCGGCGCCGAAGCCGTGGAGGGCGCGCTCCGAATTGCCAAAGCCTACACCGACCGCAGCGAGTTCATTTCGCTGCAATACTCTTTCCACGGCCGCACGTTGGGCACGCTAAGCCTGGGGGGCAACGCCCGCCGCAAGCGCCGCGCCGGTCCCATGGCCTCCGGCGTGGCCATGGCGCCCGCGCCGTACTGCTACCGCTGCCCGCTCCATCTCACGTATCCGGCCTGCGACGTGGCGTGCGCCGACGAAGTGCAGCGCGTCTTCGATACCCAGACCTCCGGCAACGTCGCCGCCTTCATTGCCGAACCGGTAATGGGCGAGGGCGGCATTATCGTGCCGCCGCCGGCGTATTTCCCGAAAGTGAAGCGCATCTTGGAACGCAACGAGGCACTCTTCGTCGCCGATGAAGTGCAGACCAGCTTCGGGCGCACCGGCGCCATGTTCGCTAGCGAAGAAATCGGCGTCGAGCCGGACATTCTCACCTCGGCCAAAGGCATTGCCAACGGCTTTCCGCTCAGCGCGTTTACTACGCGCCGCGAGATTGGCGAGTCCTTCCTCCCCGGCGATCACTTCAGCACGTTTGGCGGCAATTTGGTTTCCGCCGCGGCAGCCCTCGCCACGATAGAATTCCTGGAACGCGAGCGAATTGCCGAATATACCCGCCAGATGGGAGAGCACGTTCTGTCAGTCCTGTCCGCCTGGTACGAACGCCATCCCCTTATTGGCGACGTGCGCGGTAAAGGACTCATGATCGGCATCGAATTGGTCACCGACAGGGAGACCAAAGAGCCGGCGCCGGATGAAGCAAAGCGCGTACAAGAGGAATGCCGCCAAGCGGGCCTGCTCATTGGCTGCGGCGGGTTCTACGGCAACGTGCTTCGTTTCCAGCCGCCGCTGGTCATCACCCAGACTCAGGCCGAGCGTGCGCTGGAAATCTTGGATGGCGCGTTGTCAGCCGTTGATGCGGTGGCCGCCGTGCCTGCCTCGACTTAAGCGCATCCCAACCAGGCGCTCGCGCGGCGCGTTGGCCGCCGCGCATGCCCGGCAGCGGCACGTCGGCATTCTCTATCGCTCTGCACAGCATTCTTCTCATGCTGCGCGCCGCGCTTTGGCGTATCGCCGGAACGCAAGCGCGCAGGACGCCGCCAAAGAGTATAAGATGGGAAGTAAGTGATGCGTAGCCCATGCCAGCAGGAGGGCAACCGGCGCAAATGTTGAACGTCCTGCTTCTCGGCGGACCCAATCCCGCCCACCGGCCCCGGGACGTGGCCGCTCACGTTGCCGATCACCTGGAAGAGAGCAGCGGCGTGGCCGTAACCTTGTGTGAAGACGCCGGTCTGCTGGAGACCGGCCTCATCGACCGCTACGACGTCATCCTGCTCTACCTCAACACAAAAGAGGACCGCTGGCCCGCATCCAGAGAAGCCGCATTGTTGGCTGCGGCGCACGGCGGCAAGGGGCTCCTGGTGCTCCATGCCGGCGTGCTGAGTTTTCGCGGCTGGCAAGCCTACACGGACCTGATTGGCGGCTGGCCCGCGCCTGATTTCTACCACCCGCCGTACGGCCCGTTCACCGTGCACGTCGATGACGCCGTCCATCCGATAACCCACCGTCTCGTGGATTTCGCCGTGCGCGACGAGCTCTACGCCAACGTGCAACTCACGCCTCAGGCCCACGTGCTCGCCCACGCCAAGCTGAACGGCGAGGTCCAGCCGCTGCTGTGGACGGTAGAGCACCCCCACACGCGGGTGTGTACGTATCTCCTCGGCCACGACACCGCCGCGCTCCAGTATCCCGGCGCGGCAACCATCTTGCGGCGCGGCATCGCATGGGTGGCAGGGACGCTGTGAGACCACGCGGAGCCCCGCACCGACGGCCGGGAGTGTAACTACCGTGGCGAGCGTCCTCGGTCACATCGCCCTCTGGTGGCTTGCCGTGCAAGTCATCACCCTGGTGACGTTGCCGCTGTCATGGCTCCTCTTCCGCAAGATGCCTCTGGGGGGCTATCCCTTTGCCAAGACCTTCGGCATTCTGCTCTTCGGCTTTGCCGGCTGGCTCCTGATGTCGTTGCGCATCTTGCCCAACACGTTGTGGGCGCTGCTCGTCGTTCTCGTGCTCTTGGGCGCGCTCTCGGCGTTGACGGTGCGGCGCTGCCGCTGGCGGCTTGACGACTGGCGGCAAAGCGTGGGGCACCAGGTCTACGTGGTTGAGATCCTCTTTCTCGTGCTGCTCGGCGGGTACGCCCTGCTGCGGCAGTGGGCGCCGGAGATCCTGGGCACGGAGAAATTCATGGATTTCATGCTGCTCAACAGCATCCTGCAGTCGAGCGCCATGCCGCCCCATGACGCCTGGGCGGCCGGCCTCTCGGTCAACTACTACTATTTTGGCTACCTGATCGTCGCCTTCCTCACCCGCCTTACCGGCATACCCTCGGCCATCACCTACAATCTTGCCCTGGCCCTGTTCTTCGCGTTGAGCGGCCTTGGCGCGTATGGCATCGGCTATTCGTTGGTCAAGCGCTTTCAGGCCGCCGGTGGGACTGCCGAGCCGCGCCGGGGTACGCTCACGGGCCTCTTTTCCGTCTTCCTGCTCCTCTTTGTTGGCAATCTCTTCACCATATGGAAGGCGCTCACCGAGCCTGAAATCCTGCGCCAAGGCTTCTGGTTTGGCGTGGGCTGGAATGCCTCTCGCGTGGTAAGCCGGGTGGAAGGCGAAGCGCTGCTCGATTTCACCATCAATGAGTTTCCCGCCTTCAGCTTCATCCTGGGCGACATGCACCCCCACGTCATGGCTCTGCCGTTTGCGCTGTTGGCTGTATTCACCGCCTTCACCTGGTACGCCGCGCCGGACTATCCGGCAGTGCCGCTCTCGTTCCTGCGGCAGTGGCGGTCTCTCGTGCCCCTGCTCACTGTGCCCAGAGTGAGCAAGGTTGTGCTGAGCGCCATCGTATTTGGGGGACTGTACTTCCTGAATTCCTGGGACTTCCCCACCTACTTCCTGCTGTTGGCCGTCTGCGTGTTCCTGTCGCTCAAGGTAAATGGCAAACTGGGCGAGTGGCAGAGCGCGCTTGTGTGGCTCGCCGCGACCGGCGTGCTAGCGGTAGTGTTGTACGCGCCGTTCTATTTCACATTCAACCCGCCGACCCAGGGCCTTGGATTGGTGCCGTACCGCACGAATCTCGGCCAGTTCTTTACCGTCCACGGCATCTTTTTGGTGCCGTTGGGCGTCTTCGTAACCATCCTTGGCATACGCGCGGCGCAGCGGCTCGTGGAACCTGAAGAACCGGCGGCGCAGCCGGGCCGCGGCCGCAAAGCGCGGCAACAACGCCGCGCGCAGAACGACGCGGAAGCGCCGGCCGACACGCAGGACGCGCAGCCGCAACCCGCGGCGCGCTGGAGGTTCCATAGTCCCTACGTCTTCGCGATTCTCGCCTGGTTTGGCATAACGTTCGCCCTCGCGCGGCTCGTCGATACGGCAGCCCTCATCATCCTTGCGCTTAGCCTCTTGCTCGGATTCGCGCTGCTGCTCTATTTTCGGTCCTTTCAGGAGCCGCTGCCCCTCGTGTGCGCCGTGGTCGGGGTGGCGACGCTGCTCGTGCTCATTAGCGACGTGGTATTCGTCAAGGACTTCTACGGCCCGCCGAACATGCGCATGAATACGGTGTTCAAGCTCTACTTCCAGATTTGGACGCTGCTGGCCCCGGTGTCGGCCTTCATTGTCTACTTTGTCAGGATTTGGTTGCGCGCGCGTCAGCGGCCGTTGAGCTGGCTGTTCCGCTTCGCCACCATACTGCTGGTGCTCAGCGGGCTCTACTACAGTCTGCTCACCGCGCCCATCTTTGCCGCCTTCCAGCGCGAGCCGCCCACTCTTGACGGCACCCTCTACTACGCCCGCGACCACGCCGACGAGGTTGCCGCCATCGCGTGGCTACGGGAAAACGCGCCATCCGACAGCGTCGTCATCGAGGCGACCGGGCAAGAATACAGCCAGTACAGCCGGGTCTCCACGTTCACGGGCTTGCAAACGGTGCTAGGCTGGCGTCAACATGAGAACCTGTGGCGCAATGACTATGGGTTGGTGCTCGAGCGGGAAGACGACTTGCAGTTCTTCTACGTTACGGCGGCACGGGACGGAGCAGAGGCGTTCTTGCGCAAGTATGACGCCGACTATATCTTTGTTGGTGACTGGGAACGACAGCTCTACGGGGAGAATGTCAGTCACCTGCTCGACTGGTTCCCCGTAGTGTTCCAAAGCGGAGACGTATACATACTCAAAGCCGATGTCAACTAAGCAAGAGAGCGGCGGGCGGTCCAAACCAACGCGGTCACGACCGGCGCCGCCCGTTTCTTCCCCTGAAGAGCCGGTGACCGCCCACTGGGCGGCTGTTTCGGCCTGGCTGCGCGCGGAAACGCCATTTGGCCTCAGCCGCTGGCAGGCGCTGGTCTTTCTCGCCGTGCTCGTCTTCGTAGCGTTCACCCGGTTCTGGGACCTGGGAGCGCGGGCGCTGCACCATGACGAGAGCATGCACGCCCGCTTTTCCTGGGATATTTACCGCTCATTCAACTATCGCTACAACCCCGTTCTCCACGGGCCCTTCCAGTTCTACTTGACCGCGTTCATGTTCTTTCTATTCGGCGTCAGCGACGCGGTAGCCCGCTTTGGACCGGCGCTCTTTGGCGTGCTGGCCGTGCTGCTGGTCTACCCCCTCAAACCGTACCTAGGCAGGAACGGCATGGTCTTGGCCGCGATTCTCATGGGCATTTCACCCCCGCTGCTCTACTTCTCACGCTTTGCCCGCAACGACATATACATTGTGGTGTGGACGATGCTCATCGTGCTGGCGCTCTATGGCTGGCTGCACACGCGGCAGCGCTGGTACATCTATCTGGGTGCGAGCGCAGTGGGTTTTTCCCTGGCTACCAAGGAAAACACCTATATCACGTTGGCCATCGTCGCGACCTTTATCGCGGGACGGTTCCTGCAAGAGCTCATCCAACCGGGCCTTGCCCAGCGGCTGCCCAGCCATGAATCGGTGAAGAGCGCGCTGGCCGACCTGTGGCGCGAGCGCATGCTCCTCTTGGCGGGAGTCGTGACATTCCTTGTGATATTCGTGACCTTCTTTACCGCCTTCTACACCTATCCCCAGGACTTTGCCACCGGCGTGACCAAAGCGCTGGAATACTGGCTGGCGCAGCACGGCGTGAACCGGGGCAACCAGCCCATCTGGTACTACTTCATGCAGGTTCCGCTCTACGAACTGATCGTAGCGGCATTTGCCGTGCCGGCGCTGTGGGCCTTGGCCCGCCGGGGCACGTTGACCGACCTTTTCCTGTGCTACTGGTTCGTGGCCGCGGTCATTCTCTACTCAGTGGCCGGCGAACGCATGCCCTGGTTGGTGCTGCACCTATCGCTGCCGGGCATCCTCCTGGTGTCCCGTTACCTAGGGTTGATGTTCTCCGGACCGGACGGACTCCGGCAGAACCGAATTGCCGTGGGGCTCTGCGTATTCATCGGCGTGTATGCGCTGCACACGGGCTTGCCGCTGGCATTCTCCCACGGCGACACACCGCTGGATACGCTCGTTTACGTGCAAACCACCCCGGACGTGCCCTACGTCGCGGACCAGATCGAGCAGATTTCCCGCAAGCTAGCCAGCGGCACGGAAACGGTAGGCATCATCGACAATGAAGACTCGTGGCCGTTCTTCTGGTATCTCCGCGATTACACCATGATCGCCTACTTGCCCGCTATTGGCGATCCGGGAGATGCGGCGTTCGTCATTGTGACCGCGAGCCAGTTTGACGTTGCGCGAGAACACCTGGGCAACTACGTGCCGTTTCGCTACAAGCTGCGCTGGTGGTTCCCCGAGACGCTGTACCGCGAGCTGAGTCTCACGTTCGCGTTTGATTTCGTCCTCAACGCAGAGACTCGCGGCAACTTTCTGCGCTGGCTGGTCAGCCGCCAGCTTCCCCAACCCATCGGCTCGCAGGACTTCTACTTCTTCGTGCGCCGGGACCTGGTGCAACTGCTCTAGGCGCGGGAAATTGCCTGTGGCTCAGCCCCGTCGTTAGCCTTCTTCTATTGGCGCCAAGCCGTGCGCTACCGTTGCGCGCCGCGGGACTACCCGCGTAGCGTAGCCGTCCTGCGGCTTGTTCGCGCGGCCGCCCGGGCAGGACACTCTAGCCGGTAGATTCGTCTGTGTCCGGCGCAAAGAGCAGGCGCAGCGACACACCGGCAGCGCCGCCAAACATGGCCACGCCAAGCGCCACACCGCCAACCGGCACGATCACCGACAGCAGACCGGCGACGAGCGCGACGCTATCGAGCACCAAGCTCGCGAGAAAGTACGCCATCCCAACCATGCGCTGGGCCAACTGGCGGCGCAAACGACTGCGCACGTAGTGGCTGCTAAAGGCAACGGCCACAGCGACTGCTGCCCAAATCAACGTGGCCGCGCTCGCCGGATCGAGAAGGCTGAGCACGACGATCACTGCGCACAGCGGGCGGGCAACGGCACTCACGAGCGCCTCCACCCGGCTCCACCGGGGATGCTTGTCGGCAAAGACCTGCAGCCCAGTGAGCACAAAGAGCACCCCGATTGCGGCAGTGCTTGAGAGAAAGCTGAACGACGGCTGCAACACGAGCGGCGTGTCCTCGGAGCGCGCGAACACCGCCAAGAGGAAGAGCGCGGCGTACGGGTTTTGCCCGGCGGTGAGCGTGAGTCCAAATGCGGTCCAGGGCATAGCTTTCTTACCTCATGTCCTTACGCAGCATCGCTTGCGTGTCCTGCCATGCTTTGCGCACCTGCGCGCGCAGCGCGGCGATTGAGCCCGTGTTCTCGATGGTCACGACTGGCACGGACGGGCCGCGCTGCCGCCGCAGGTGTGCAATCCTTGCCTGCGGCGGCGCCTGCACCGCCAATCTTCGTTTCGCCGCCTCGTCAGACATCCCTCGCTCCCGCAAGCGGCGCAGTTGGGCCGCCGGTTCTGCCACCACCAGCCAGATCGCGTCAGGCAATGATACCAGGTCGCTTTCGATGAGCTTGATGGCCTCGATGGCGATAGGAGTAGCCGGCGCCACCGCCTGCACCACTCGCTCGATTTCCGCCACCACCACCGGGTGCACGAGCCGTTCCAGTTTCGCCAAGGCTTGCGCGTTGGCAAATACGGCCTGGCCCAAAGCGGCACGGTCCACCGCGCCGTCTGCCGCCAGCATTGCCGCACCAAACTCCTCGGCGATAGCTCGCGCCAGCAGGCCGTCGGGATCGTCGTAGAGGCCATGCACCACACGGTCGGCGTCGATAGCGTGCACGCCGCACTCAGCCAGCATTTGCGCCACGGTGCTCTTACCGGCGCCGATGTTCCCGGTAATGCCAACGATAGGCCCAGCGCGCCGGCGTGCCTTTCCGACCGTACCGTTCGCCATGGTGGTAGTTCCCAGATGTGAATTCGCCTTGGCTCAAGCGGAGCGCGCTTCTACACAATCCCTAGATGCGGCGAAAGAGCGATAGAGTCTCAATATGATAGGTCTGCGGAAAGAAATCAAAGAGTTCCAAACGGTCGATGCGGTATCCCTCCGCTCGCAGCAGTGCGGCATCGCGCGCCAGGGTGGAAGGTTCGCAGGAAAGATAGACTATGCGGCTCGGCGCGCTGCCGGCCACGGCGCGGAGCACGCGCGGGTCCAGTCCGGTGCGGGGCGGATCGACGACCGCCACGTCCGCCGCGGGTAAGCTTGCCGTTACCTTCTCCGCGGGAAGACCCCAAAACTCGATATTCTCCAGACCCCAATCCGTCGCGGTCCCTTGCGCCGCGCCCACCGCCTGGGTGTCCACCTCGATGCCGATGACGTGTCCCGCGTGCTCGGCCATGAAAAGTCCGAAGATGCCGACGCCGCAGTAGAGGTCGAGCACGGTCTCATCGGGCTTGACCGCCGCCAGGGCACGCATGCGCGCGATGGCAGTGGGCAGCATCTCCACGCTCGCCTGAAAGAACGCCCCGGGCGGAAACCGGATTGTCTTGCCCATGATCTCGACACCCACCATCTTAGCCCCGGCGAAGGGCTCCACCTGACCGCTTGGCGTACGATACGAGACGCTTTCGGCCTCCGGAATGGAGGCAAGGGCTTCCAACACGGCGCGCAGTTGCGGTTCCGCCGCTAGGTCTACGTTGCGGACGCCTTCCAGAATGAGCGCTAACGTTGCAGTGCCGCCTCGCGGAATGACGCGAGTCTCCACCCAGTTTCTGCCCCACAGGTCGGGAATGCGGCCGTCGCGGATCATCTCATTGAGCGTTGCCAGCAACTTGGAAATGAGCGGATGGCTGATTTCGCACCGTTCTATCTCAACAACACGGCGGCTGCCGCGCTGACGAAAGCCCGCTTCACGTGAGAGAGCGATCTCACAGCCGTAGCGATACTCCCAAGGTGTGCGGGGCGTGTGCACGGCGTCAATGGCAACCGGCTGCTTCCCAATCCGCGCAAAATGCTCTTCCACAACCTGCTGCTTGAGGCGCACCTGGGCCGCATAGTCTATATGCTGCCACTGGCAGCCGCCGCACGAGCCATAGTAGGGGCAATGCGGTTCCGTGCGGTCAGGCGAGGCTTCAAGCACCTCTACGACGTGTGCGTGCAAGAATTTCTTGCGCCGGCGCTCCAGTTGTACGTTCACCCGCTCACCGGGTATGCCATAGAACGCGAAGACCACCTGCCCGTCGATGCGGCCTACCGCCGGTCCGCGATGCGCCATGCCGGTGAGGTCCACCTCTACCGGAGGGCTTTCCCGTAACTTACGACCGCGACTCACTGCAATCCATTTTCTGTGCGCCCTCTCTAACGGCCGCAGGCGATCCGTGTGATGTCGATCATTACCCGAGCAAGACAAGAGCGCCGCCATGTATCCGGTCTCACTACGCAGACGAGCCCCACCAAGCCAATCATCGGCGCTTCTCACCAGAACTAGATCAAGAATACCAGAGTCACCGCTATGCGTAGGTTGGGGACGTCAGCAACGCCACATCTGAGGCATAGGGCGCGCTATACTGGAGCCCAAACCAGTAGGCTCGGAGGTGCGGCATGGCATGGAAGCAGAACGAAGCGGCGGACGTGGTAGACGCGCCCGCCATCCACGAAGGCGAAGGCGTGATCACGCGCCGGAGGTTCTTCCGGGATGCCACGCGGCTGCCCGTCCGCGTCGAAATATGGGAACTGCCGCCAGGCGCAAGCGAGGGATCCCATATCCACGACGGCGACGACACGCTGGAGGAGTTTTACTACTTCATCGCGGGTCAGGGGGTCATGTGGATGGACGGACAAGAACTGCCGGTCCGGCCGGGAGACGCCGTCATGGCCCCGCCCGGGGTTGACCACGGCTTTCGCAACACCGGCGACGTGACGCTGAAGTTGCTCCTGATCTGGGGCGCGCCAGCAGGAGAGTTGTAGACCGCCGGAGCGCACCTCCCGGTGTGATGGCGCAATTGCAGAGATGCCGTCTCGCGTTTTTGGGCTAGTCTTGCTGCCCTGGCCGCCAGCACAGCCGGGAAGGCCAACTACCGGCAGCAAATAACAGAGCTGACCACCGAAATCCACACCACCTTACGTGTCACTCCCGCTCTCTAAGGAAACAGACAAATGAAAATCGTTGACGTACGCAGTTACGTGCTGAAGAGTCCGCTAGCCGACCAGGAAAGATTCTACGCGTCACAGGAGTCCTTCTCAGAACGCAGCAGTTGCCTCGTGCGCATTGAAACGGACGCCGGTCTCGTCGGTTGGGGAGAAGCGGGCCTGTGGGGCGCGCCGGAGCCCGTGGCGGCCATGATCGATCATGTTCTTACGCCCCGCATCACCGGCATGAATCCGCTGCACACGGACGTGATCTGGCAGAAGCTCTACGCGCATATTCGCGACTGGAGCCGGCAAGGCACCGCCGTGGAGGCAATCAGCGGCGTGGACATCGCGTGCTGGGACATCGCCGGTCAGGCGCTCCAGCAGCCGGTTCACACGCTGCTGGGCGGCGCGTATCGCGACCGGGTGCAAGCGTATGCCACGGGTGGCTACTACAAAGGCGGACCGGAGAAATGGGCTGATACCGGGCTGCTGGCAGCCGAGGTTGAGAGACACGTCGCCACGGGATTTCGCGCTCTCAAGATCAAAGTCGGACTGCTTTCGGTGGCAGAAGACCTCGCCCGTGTGAAAGCGGCGCGGCGGGCGCTGGACGCCTGCGCGCCCACAGGCGAACGTTTTCCCTACATGGTGGACGCCAATCATGCCTATCCTCCCCACATTGCCATTGCCGTGGGGCGCGGCCTGGAAGAGGAAGATACGCTGTGGTTCGAGGAACCGGTGATCCCCGAAGACCGCCGGGGGTACCGCCAGGTTGCCGAAACCCTCGATCTCGCCATCGCGGCCGGAGAGTGCGAACATACGTGTTACGGCTTCCGCGACCTCATGCTCGATGGCTGCATCGACATCGCGCAACCGGACATCTGCGGCACCGGCGGCATATCCGAGGCGGTCAAGATCGCCGCGCTCGCCCGCACGTTTGGCGTTCAGGTATTTCCCCACGTCTGGGGCTCCGGCATCGCGCTGGCTGCCGCGCTGCATTTCATCGCCTCACTGCCGCCCAGCCCGCACTCGGCGAACCCGCTACCGGCTCAGAATGAGCCGATGCTGGAATTCGATCGCAATCCCAACCCGCTGCGGGACACGTTGCTGCGCGAGCCCTTTACTTTAGAAGACGACGGGACCGTCCTCATTCCACAGCGGCCGGGATTGGGTATTGAGGTAGACGAAGCAGTAGTGGCCCAGTACGGACCGCGATAGCCCGCCCTTCGACAAGCTCAGGACGAACGGAAAGGCGAGAAGCCCGCTCGCGGTTGACCGAGATGTAGCCCATTCATAGCAAGTCAAACTCGTCTATGCAAAGCGGTCGCACTGTTCGCGCCGTGCCTGCTGGGCCCGTCCCACCGTTGGTGCTGAGCTAGTCGAATCATGAACGGGCGCGTCACCCAGCCTCCGTCTCTATGGCAAAACTGTCCGTTCGGGGCCGGACTAGTCTTGTCTCTCCGCAAATCGGTCGAGGCCAAACATCCCAACATCGTGTTGGGTCTCGCCACCCAGCGCCAAGTCCGCCAGAATCTCGCCCACAACGCTACAGAACTTGAAGCCGTGACCTGAGAATCCCGCCGCGATCACCACGTTCTCGTGCTCAGGATGGCGGTCCATGATGAAGTGCCCATCGGGTGTATTGGTGAACATGCAGGTCTTGAGCGCCAGGGTCGAGCCCATGCCGCCGGTGAGATACGTATGCGCTCCGGCGCGCAGCGCCGCCTCGTCTTCAGGATGGCACGCCCGGTCCACGCCATCCGGTTCGGTATCCTGCCGCAGGTGATGGTACTTCCCAATCTTGAAGCCCGGAATCCCGTAGACGGGAAAGCCGTAGTAGTGCCCCTCCGGCACGAGGAAGTTGAAGACGGGAAAGCGCCCCAGGGCAAAGTGCTCCGGCTGCGCCGGTTGGAACCACCCCATCACCTGGCGTTCCGGCACGGCATTCTCGCCCAACGGCGGCAACAGACCGCTACTCCACGCGCCGGCGCTGAAGACCAGGCGCGCCGCCTGGTACGTGCTTCGCGGCGTGCGCACGGTCACGCTGCCGCGGTCAGCCTGCCAGGACACCACCGGTTCCCGCGCCCGCACCTCGGCCCCAGCGGCCTGCGCTTGCTGCACGTGATGCACGATGCAGCGCTCGGGCAGCACGAACCCGCCGTCCGGCTGCAAAACGGCCATCATCTCCTCTGGCAGGTTGAATCCGGGAAAGCGTTGCGTGAGTTCCGCGCTCGTCAATACATCGTGCGCCAGGTCGTGCTCGGCGCAGGAACTCAGCGATCCCTTGAACACGAAAGACTCCGGTAAACCGGCATCGATCGAACCGGTTATGTACAGTAACTGCTCCCCAGCCGCCTGTTCCAGTTCCCGCCACAGCCCGTAGGCCCGGGCCAGCAACGGCACGTAGGAGGGGTGCTCGAAATACGTCAGCCGGATTACTCTCGTTACGCCGTGGGATGATCCCATTTCGTGGGGTATGTCATATCGTTCCAGCCCGAGGACTTTCTCGCCTCGCTGCGCCAGGTGGTGAACGGCGGCGCTGCCCATGCCGCCCACGCCCACCACGATCGTATCGAAATGCTCAGCCACGGTGCCTCGCCTTCCTTACCCAAACTCTATGCTCCATAGGCTTCTCAAACCGCCACATGTATAGGCAGTCTGCCTAGGAGACGTTTCTTCTGTCTAGACCTCTGGTCCGGCGAATCGGAGAGCGCGCGCCCACGTATGACGGGCCCATCCGGCGGCTGCAATTGCCGGCCTAGAGGATTGGTTCAGGCTGAATTGCGCCCAGCGGCGCCTCCATCAAGTCTTCGCCGAGAATGACCGCGCCCCCAAATTCCGCGGCCGCCTCCGCGACCATGCGCTCGCGGATGCCCGGCTGCGTGATCTGCTCGGTCAAGTGGATGAGCACCAAGGTGTCCACGCCTGCCTCCCGGGCAGTCTGGGCGGCATCCAGGTGACCCGAACACGACGTAGTGATGCGGGGGTCCGTCTCGACGTCATTGAGAAAGTGACACATGTGCAGCAAGACGTTCGCGTCCCGCGCCAGGGCCACAAGCTGCGCGTTGGGGGCGGTGTCGCCGGTCACCACGATGCTGCCGTCGGGGCACTCCCAGCGGTAGGCGATTGAATTGAGATACGGCTGGCAGTGCACCATGTCGGCCACCTGCATCTGCCAGCCGGTGCCGGCAACCTCCGCTCCACCGGCAAGTTCCCGCACCTGCGGGCAAGGCCGAATGCGGGGAAGCGTGCCGCCGCGGTGTTCGTAGACGAAGTGACTGCCCGGGTGTTGGGTACGGCCCGCCAGATCGGCTTGAAAGACGCCATCCTCGCTGAACAACAGGCGCGTCATTCGGGCAGTGCCCGCCGGTCCGTACACCTGCAATTCCGGAATGCGGCCCGCGCCTTGGTCCCAGCGGTTCAACACCAGGTAGCCGTATTCCATGCAGTGATCGTAGTGCAGGTGGGTCAAGCACAGGTGGGTGACCCGCGTCGGCGGGACTCCCGCCGCCAGCAGGCGGTGCACTGTTGCCGGCCCGCAATCGAATAGGAGTGCTTCGTCGTTGTATTCCACCAAGAAGCCGGCGCCGGCGCGCTCCAATGAAGGAGTAGGTGTGCCGGTGCCAAGTAGGGTCAATCGGAGTGACATCGTGGTTTCGCCTCTCTGAGCCGCCGGTTTCGGGGGCTCGCTTCGTACCCGGCAGGAGAATCCGCCTTGCTGAATGATACCGTGAAACCGGAGCGGAAGTTCACACCCATGGCCCACCGGCCGTGCGCCGCGTTATCCACTCACGCGGCAAGCGCACTCAACTACATTCCAAGGCCTTTCAGCTACACAATCCATTCTTTAAACTACACTCCGGAAAAGCGCAACTACGCGATGGTGATAGCGAACTGCACAAAATGACTTGACTGCTCCGCACGAGAACACTATAATTGATTTAACACCGCAGCACAGAGCTCGGTGTAATTGGTGTAACCAGCAAAAGGAGAATTCTACGCCAATGGCAAAGCAGGTTGTACTGGACGAAGAAGCCCGACGCGCGCTCATGGGCGGCATCGAGAAGGTGGCCGACGCCGTTGAGTCCACCCTCGGCCCCAAGGGGCGCAACGTTGCGCTGGGCAAGAAGTACGGCGCGCCTGTCGTCACGCACGACGGTGTTACTGTAGCCAAGGAGATCGAGCTGGAAGACGGGCTCGAGAACGTCGGCGCTCAACTCATCAAGGAAGCAGCCAGCAAGACCAACGACATCGCTGGCGACGGCACCACGACCGCTACGGTGCTGGCCCATACGCTCATCAAAGAAGGCCATCGCAACGTGGTGGCCGGCGTGAACCCCATGATCATGAAGCGGGGCCTGGAGCAGGCAACGCGTGTGGTGGTCGATGAATTGCGTGATATCGCGACACCGGTGTCCGGCAAGGAGCAGGTTGCCGAGGTCGCATCGATATCCGCCGCGGATACCGAAATCGGCGCACTCATCGGTGACGTGATGGACAAGGTCGGCAAAGACGGCGTCATCACCGTGGAAGAGGGTCGCGGCATTGGCTTCTCCGTTGAGTTCGTGGAAGGTATGGAGTTCGACCGCGGCTACATCTCTCCTTACTTCGTGACCAACTCCGACCGCATGGAAGCCTCCATCGAGGACCCGTACATCTTCATCACCGACAAGAAGCTCAGCGCCGGCAACGACGTGCTTCCGCTCCTTGAAAAGTTCGTGCAGGGCGGCCAGAAGAACCTGGTCGTGATTGCCGAGGACGTCGAGGGCGAGGCCCTGGCAATGATGGTCGTGAACAAGATGCGCGGCGTACTGAATTGCGTTGCCATCAAGGCTCCCGGCTACGGCGACCGCCGCAAGGAGATGCTGCAGGATATAGCAGTCTTGACCGGCGGCCAGGTGATTTCCGAAGAACTGGGCCGTCGCCTCGACCAGGTCATGATCGAAGACCTCGGGCGCGCCCGCCGCGTGGTCTCCGATAAGGACAACACGACGTTCGTCGAAGGCCACGGTGACTCCGAGGAAGTCAAGGGTCGCATCAACCAGATCAAGGCGCAGGTCGAAGAGACCACGAGCGACTACGACCGCGAGAAGCTGGAAGAGCGCGTAGCGAAGATGTCCGGCGGCGTGGCCGTCATCAACGTCGGCGCGGCCACTGAGATCGAGCTGAAAGAGAAGAAGCATCGCGTCGAGGACGCCCTTTCGGCTACCCGCGCCGCGGTTGAGGAAGGCATCGTCCCCGGAGGCGGTATTGCCCTCCTGAACGCGCTGCCGGCCTTGGACGGCCTGAAGCTCGACGGCGATGAAGGTGTTGCGGTTACAATCATGCGCCGCGCCCTTGAGGCGCCGATCCGCCGCATCGCGCAGAACGCCGGCCAGGACGGCTCGGTTATCGCGCAGGAAGTGCGCCGCCTTTCCAAGAGCCGCCGCAACAAGAACGTTGGCTTCAACGTCCTTTCCGCTGAGTATGTTGACATGATCGAGTCGGGCATCATCGACCCGCTGAAGGTCACCCGCTCGGCAGTCGAGAACGCCGCCTCGGTTGCAGCCATGGTGCTGACCACCGATGCGCTGGTCGTCGACATTCCTGAACCGCCGGCACCCGCACCCGCCGGTGACGAAGGTGGGATGCCCTACTAGAGCATTCCGGATCTCAACACTGAGATCAGAGAAGGGGGCTCTCCGTTGGGGGAGCCCCCTTTCGCTTGTCCATCGCCAGCGGTAGCACCGCCTGTATCACACTAGCCAGTATTGACACTTCATGTCATTCCAAGTGCAGCAAGGGTTCATGTCATTCCAAGTGCAGCGAGGACTCATGTCATTCCGAGTGCAGCGAGGGTTCTTGTCATTCCGAGTGCAGCGAGGAATCTAATGCGTTTGTGCGGGATTCCCGGTCGCCGTGCTCCGCAGAGCAACAGAACAAGCAAGTGACAAAGACAATACTTGCGCGTAAGGTCACTTGCTAGCCCTCGTAGAAGGACAGTCTGGCGCAGCGTGACGATGAACCCCGCGCCCCCGCACGAGGGCGAGCATTCGCGGGAACAACGGCAAAATGCCAACACATCCTAGGCCCCACAATCACAAGCTGCGCTTGCCGAACGCGCTGACCGTGGAAAGCGCCGTGCAGACTCTCTCCTTCACCACTTCTACGGCAACCCCTTGCAGATCATTCACCTTAGCCGCGCAGCTTGGCGTGTCTCGGATCATAGAGGGGCTCATCCGTTACCGTGGCCACGTACCGGCGGCCAAAGTACTCGATCGTCACCTCCGTGCCGGATTCCGCAAACTCCAGCGGCAGGTAGCCATACGCAATGCTCCGCCCGACACTGTAGCCAAAGTTGGCGCTCGTCACGTAGCCCAGCACGCGGTCGCCAGCGAGAATGGGTTCCTTGCCCATTACCACGTGCTGAGGATCGACCATGACAAGGCAACAGAGCCGCCGCGATATGCCAGCCTCGCGCTGGCGCATGAGCGCCTCACGCCCGACAAAGTCGCCTTTGTTGAGCTTGACCGCCCAGCCCAAGCCGGCTTCGTAGGGACTATACTCGGTATGGATGTCCGCGCCCCAGAGCCGGTAGCCCTTCTCAAGGCGCAGGGAATCAAATGCGCCACCGCCCGCGGCAATCATTCCGAGTGACTGACCGGCCTCCCATAGGGCGTCCCAAACGCCGAGGCCGAATTCGGTAGGCACATAGATTTCCCATCCCAATTCACCGACGTAGGAGACGCGCAGCGCGCGGGCCGGCGCGGCGCCGATGGCAAGTGGCTTGCTGGCGAAGTACGGAAATGCGCTATTCGACACGTCCTCTGCGCATACCTGTCGCAGCACGTCGCGGGCGCGCGGCCCCCATAGGCCGATGCCGGAGAACTCAGACGTTACGTCGGTGATGGTCACGGAACCGTCTTTGGGCGCATGATCGCGCAGCCAGCGCAGGTCCCGGGCGCCGCTCGCCCCGCCGGTGAGCACGAGAAAACGGTCACGATCCAGACGCGTAAGCGTCAAATCGCACTGGATGCCGCCGTTTTGATTGAGCATGGCTGTATACACGACCTTGCCCACCGGACGGTCGACCTGGTTGGCGCTGACGGATTGCAGAAAGTCCACGGCTCCGGGCCCATTGACTTCCAACTTGGTGAAGGCCGAGACGTCGTACAGTGCCACCCGCTCGCGGGTCGCCCGGTGCTCTCCCGCTTGAATTGGGCTCCAGTGCTGGGCCTCCCAGCCGGAGCGATCAGGCGCGGCGCCGTTTGCTACGAGGTCTCGGTTGCTCTCGAGCCACTGGGGCCGCTCCCAGCCCGCGCTCTCGAAGAAGACGGCGCCCAGGGCTTCCAGGCGCGGCTGGAACGGGCTGCGTCGCAGGTTGCGCGGCTGCTCCATCTGTTGCAAGGGGTGGATGATGTCGTACACTTCGCGGTATTGCTGCTCTCCGCGAGCCCGGATATACGCCGGCGTGTGCACGTGGGCCGCAAAGCGGTCGTAGTCAGCCTCGCGCAGATCGAGCCGCGTGGCGCCTTCATCCATCCACTCAGCCACAACGTTACCGACGCCGCCGCCATGGGTGATCCAGACCGCCTCGGCAATCCAGAGTCCATCCACCTGTGGGGACTCGCCCAGAATCGGCTGACCGTCCGGGGAGAACGAAAACATGCCGTTGAAGCCATCCACGATTTCAACGCCCCGGAGTGCCGGTAACAGCTCGCAGACAGCCCCATGGGCGATCGCGAAATGCTCAGGCGTGAAGTCCACCATTGCCGGGGCACGCGGGGCCGCGGCCGGGCTCAGGATGTCGTCCGCCGCAACCGGCAGCGGCTCGTGCTTATACGAGCCGATGCCAAGGCGGTCGCCCTGCTGCCGGAAGTATAAGGCGTAGTCCTGGTGCCGCACGATCGGCTGAGCCACTTCACGGGTCTCGCCCTGAAACGCGGGCAGTGGCGCGGTCAACGTATATTGGTGTTGCAGCGGTTGGAGCGGTATGGAAACCCCGGCCATGCGGCCCACGCGCGGCCCCCAGATGCCGGCGCAGATGAGGACTTGTTCGGCAGCGATGTACCCCGCGGTTGTTTCCACTCCCCGTACGCGCCCTCCTTCCACCACAGTGTCGGTGACCGTCGTAATGCCATGGAAAGCCACGCCGTGCGCTTGGGCGTAGCGGGCCATCGCCGCGCATGCGCGCACGGGCTTGGCTATGCCGTCGCTGGGCACGTAGTACGCGCCGTGTATGACGCTGGGGTCGAGCAGCGGCGATAGGTCACAGGCCTCTTGAGGCGAGATCAACCGGGACTCTAGGCCATACGACAGGGCAAAGCCCCGCTTGCGGTGCAGGTCTTGCCAGCGCTCCGGCGTGTACGCAACTTCCAGGCTGCCTACCCCATACCAGCAGGGCTCGCCGTCCAGCTCCAGCCCGTCAAAGAGCGCGACCGTGTCTTTGGCCAGCGTGGTCATGAGCTTGGACGCGTTGGTCTGGAATACCAGACCGGGGGCGTGGGAGGTGGAACCGCCGGTATCGAATAGCGGGCCCTGGTCTATGACCACGATGTCTTGCCACCCGCGTTGCGCAAGATGATAGGCGACGCTGCAGCCCACAATTCCGGCGCCAATGATGACAAGTCGGGCATGCGATTGCACGGTGCGAATTCCTCTGTCTGTTCTACGCTACCGGAATGAGAGAATCTTCATGCAGGCGTGAATTCTGGTGGCCCCAGGTATGCCAAATGACGGTCCCGTCACGGCTCGGCTTCTCTCCGCGGGGAGGGAATCAGACGAGAGAGACCCCCTGCGCCTTGAGCCGGCTGGTGGCCATTTGCCAAGGCGGGAGCACCCCATTTTTGCCCGCCGTGGCGCTGGGTTGCCTTTCCCAGCCTCTGGGTTTCCGCTTGCGCTGGCCTGGCTGCCCCGGCTCGCAGGCCCAACACCTACGCTAGCGGGGACCGCAGGCTGCAAAGCTTCGTTGCCCGAATTCGCAGGTTGCAAACCTGCGCTATACGGGCGGGCCGTAGGTCGCAGACTCGCACTTCTGAGGAATTGGTAGGATTAGACCTGAACTCCTTGCTGGGCTAAATCTCATGTCATGCTGTGCTGGATCTCATGTCATTCCTCGCTGCGCTCGGAATCTGGTTTGCTCCCGACTCTAGATTCTTCGTCGCTGTACTCCTCAGAATGACATTTCGACTGCACGCCTCAGAACGACATTTCGGCTGCACGCCTCAGGTTGACTTCTCGGCTGCACGCCTCAGGAGGATATTTCGGCTGCACTTCCTCAGAATGACTTTTCGAGGAGCTGCTGTTTACGTTGACACACATACCTGTGCAGCCTAAGTCAATGCCTACTGGTCGCGCACTACTGGGGCGAAGCAGTCTAGCCCGACCGTTCTTGGTGCGATTGCGATTCTTGGCAGTGAATCCCTAGGTCTCTTGTCTTCGTTCCCAGTTAAACTCGGTTTCGCTCATGGGGCTGTCCGGGTCCGGCTGCCAAACCTCTTCCTCTTCGAACTTACCCAGCACCTTGGCCATCTCGCGGACGTGGATAGCCACCGTACCGCAGCAGGCGCCGATGAAGTTCACGCCCATCGCCTTGGCCTTCACGGCGTAGTCAGCCATTTCATACCGCGTCATCTGGGTCGGCTCCAGCTTGTCCGGAAACGCCGACGTGCCGGTGAACCACGGGACTTCATCGCTCGTGCGGTGCGCAACCGGCTGTGCCGCGAGGTAGGCGTCCGTCGCGTCGCGCATCTCGTGCAGGAGCGGATACGAGTGCTCCGGGTCGCGCATGCAATTGACACCCACGATTTCGGACCCCGCGTCCGCCAATATGCGCGCGCAATCAGCGGCGGTATAGCCGTCGTCGGTCACCGTCTCGCCCCGGAACGACATGGTAATCATCGCCGGCAAGCCGGACTTCGCCTTGATGCGTTCCAGGCAGAGCAGGGCTTCACCCAGGTGCCAGAACGTCTCGCCGATGAAGAAGTCCACGCCCTCCTGCGCCTCGATTTGCTCGTCGAACATGCCGGCGATGCGCGTCTGTGCGGCCTTGTCATCGGCGTCCCAGGTCCACGTCGCGCTCAGATCGCCGGCCACGAGCGCCCGATCACCGGCTACGTCCTTGGCGATTTGCGTGGTCTTCTGGTTGATTTCGAAGGTCCTGTCGGCTTGTCCCACGGTCTCCAGCTTGCTGCGGCTGCCGTAGAACGCCATTACCTGCAAAACTTCCGATCCCGAGCGAAGAAACTCGCGGTGCAGTTCCTGTATGGCGTCGGGGTTCTCCAACGCCAGTTCCGGCGTAAAGGCGCCGGCAATCACGTAACCGCGTTTCTCCAGTTCGACGATGTAGCCACCGTCTCCCAGCACTACGTCGTTGGCAAGCATATCCATGATATTCATCGAACAGGCTACTCCTTTCCGTGACCGGAGCGGACTGCTGTGTCCGACGCTCCGGACGCCTGCGCCGACAACACCAACACTTCCGGGCGCGCCCAGACCTTGACGACACACCCGGCACAAACCAACACACTGAAACTCACACCGCCGCAGCTACGAGACTTGGGCCGCGGACAGCAACTCACTGGGCACCCGCTGCATGACCTTCTGCAAGCCGGCGGCAACGTCGCGCGCGTCTTGCTCAGTCCAGTCCATGCTCAGATGATACTCACACACGCGGGGCAGCAACTCTTCCGCATCCGGGCAAAGCCCCGGACCGTAGTCCGCCGTCCCGTCATAGAACCTATCGTCCCACGGGGTCGGCCCATCATGCCACATACGCTTCGCCAAGATGGCTTCATGCATGTACACGGGCTGTCCGCCGTAGGGGTGCGCGATGGGCACGCCTTCCGCCGCCAGTGCCTGCCGCGCCCAATCGCAAAGCTCCGGGGAAGCGAAGATGAAGCCCGGATTAAAACCGGCGTCACCGGCGGGGTCCGCCATGGGCCGCACGTGCACACCCGGCAAGCCGCGGGCGCCAGCCTTGATGATGCTGCCCACGCGGCGCACGTGCGAGCGTAGGCGTTCGAGCTTCTTCACCTGTTCCAGCAACACGGCTGCCGTAAGCTCACTCATGCGGTAGTTTTCGCCAAAGAAGGGCGGGAAATTCGCGGCAGCGCTGCCGCGCGGCGTGCCCTGGTCTTGACTCGCCACCGCCCGGCGGTGCAACGAGCCGCTATTGGTGACCACCATGCCGCCCTCGCCCGCGGAGATTACTTTGTTCATCTGGAAACTGAAGATGTTGATGGCGCCCATGGAACCCACAGGCCGGCCGCGGTATTCGGCGCCAAACGATTGGGCGCAGTCTTCCAGGACATTTACGCCGTGGCGCAGGCCCACGGCCAACAAAGGGTCCATGTCGGCGGCCACACCGCGCCAGTGCACCACCATAACTGCCTTCGTCCGCTCGGTAATCACTTGTTCCACCGCGGCCGCATCGATACTCACCGTCTCGTCCAAATCGGCAAAGACAGGCACCGCCTGGCACGCGACCACCGCGTTCACACAGCCGTAGAACGTGGCGGCCGGCACGATAACTTCATCCCCCGGCCCCACGCCCAGCGCGCGCAAGGCAACGATCAACGCCGCCGTGCCGGACGTGACTCCCACCGCGTGTTCCATGCCAACAAGTTCGGCAACCGTCTCTTCAAGCTCATTGACGACATAGGCCGGATCGGGGCCGTAGTACCGAAACGGCGACCGCCGCTCCAACACTGCGCACACCGCGCGCTTTTCCTCCTCACCGATGATGGTTGCGCCCGGATAGGCGCCCGGCAACGGCGTGGCGCGTACCGGCGCACCGCCGTCAATGGCTAACTGACCGCCCACGGCCCCCTCCTTCCTATGGGTTGGCTACCCAGATAGGGCTCGACCACGCGACCTGCCCGTTCTCCTGCTTCACGCGCACATAGTAGAAATCCTCGGCCCGGCCACTGCTGGGCGCGTCCGCAAACGCGTAGGACGCGCATGCCAGTTCGTCCGGCACCAGGCGATGTATCAAGAATGAATCCGATGGAAAACCCGTGGTCAAGTCTGTGATGGCACTTTTCGAAGCCTCTTCCAGCGTATATGTTTCCGTACGCTGCATGGGCTTGGTAAAGGCGAGGGTAACGGTTGCCGAAGGCGGGCCTTCCACGTCCAACACCACCGCGCTCTGCGGGCAGTCATTGAGACACTCGGCCAACGAGGTATAGGCCTGAAACCGGCACTTCGTGGCGGTTGATTCCAGTATGCGGCTGCGCTTCTCTTCGTGGAACGGTCCCGACTGGAAGCACGGCATCGCCTGGTGGATGCGGGCCCCATCCACCGACACGGTCAAGTCCCACTCGGCGATGCGCGGCTTGCCGAACGCCGACCACGGCCCCCAGCCCACTTCCACGCGGCAACGGTGCCGCCGCGACCATGGATAGCCTCCCTCAGGCTCGGCGTCCGCCGGGAAATTCCGGTGGATGACGCGGTTGTTCTTGATTACCTCTACCTTTTCGATTTCGTCCCAGCCCCGGACTCGCACGTCGATCTCTCGCTCGTGGGCAGCGGGTAGAACCGAACCCATCGGCTGACCGTTGATATGGAACTCCAACTCGATCTTGTCACCAGTGGCCGCATAGCAGCGGCGGCTCCAGAGCGCCTCCCAAATGGCCTCCCGCGTAAACTCCGGCACCAAGACGGCAACTTGGCCCTCGTTATATGCGCCGGGATGCGCCTGGTGGTCGTCGGAAGAGCCGGTAAAGCCGACGTGATGGCCCAAGCCAAGGGCATGCTGGATCGTATTGATGGTCACGCGCGGCCCAAGCCCGTGCCGCGTGTAGGCAAATGGCCCGCGATCTCGCTCCGCGCCGCCGTGCTCGGAAATGATCTCCACGATGGGGGAAACCGATTCGTCCAGGTAGTCCCAGTTTGCGCCCCTGAAGCCGCGCATATAGCCGGGATGGTGCGGCACCAGCAGCGCGCCGCTGCGGCGGGCGTGCTCCTGAATTTCCCGCACGTGGTTGGCGAACTGCAGCGGGCCGTCTTCTTTGTAGATCACACAGTGGTCGCCAAATCCGGCGGAATGCCACTCGTAGCCCAGAAAGGCCTCAAAGCGGCCCGGGTCTGTGGCGTCCCGAATAAGCTGTTTGGTTTTCGGCCAGACCTCAGCATGCCGGTCGAAGCCTTCTTGCCACTGCTCGTGCCGGTTGTCGGGCATCTCCGGCATATCGTGCCACTGGGCGTGGCCTGTGAACGCGAAGAAGTCGAGGTGGCTCTGCGCCATGTCGATGGCCCGTTCCAGCGTACCTTTGGTGTAGTGAAACAAGCCCACGGTGTTATGGTTGTGAATGTCGCCCCAGAGAATCTTGTAGTCCATGCCAGAGCTACTTTCCCCTCTCGCTGAGTTTCATCATGTAGACGATGCTGCGGTTGAGCGGTTCGAAGCCCTGCCGCTCGTACATGCGGCGGGCGGGTTTGTAGCAGTCTTCCAGCCCGGTGGACACCTGCGCGAAATCCATGCCGGCCGCCGCGATGAGTTGGAGCACCCGTGCGTGAAGTCTGCCGCCAATGCCGTGTCCCCGAAAGGCTGGCAGCACAGCGTTGTTGCCCACGGTCCCAATGCCGGTGGCGTGGTTAACGTGAAAAGTGGCAAAGCCGACGGGCCTGCCTTCACTCTCGGCAATGACTACGTGCTCGATGTCTATGGTGCGCATGTCGTCGGCCTTCCACTCAGCCCACGAGCGCCCGCCAATAACACCGTATCGCTGCTCGCGCCAGCGGTGGACTGTCACTTCCGCGAAACCGTGCACAATGAGTTTGATGAGGGCCTCGCGGTCCTCTTCTCGCGCCTGTCTGATGATTGTCCCGTTCGTGTCGGTCGTCATCCCAATTCCCGCTGTAGTTCTTTCACGAGGCCAATGCTGCGATGAAGAGGTTGAAAGCCATGCCGTTCATACATGCGGCGGGCGGGCGCATAGGGCGAGTCCAGTCCGGTCTCGACCTGAGCAAATTCCATGCCCGCTTCTGCCATGCGTTTGAGCACACCCGCGAGCAGCAGCCCGCCTATGCCACGGCCCCGATACTCCGGCAACACGGCATTGTCGCTCACGGTCCCGATGCGGGAGAGGCCATCCAACTCGTACGTTGCAAACCCAACCGGCTTGCCTGCCGCCTCGGCAAGCAAGGTAGTGTTGAGGCACATTGCCTGAAGAGTGTTTGCTTCCCAATCCGCCCACGTGCGCGTGAGAACTTCGCCGGAATGTTCCCGTCGAACGTCCGCAAAGGCACGAACTGCCACCGTGACCACCGCCTGCCGGTCTGCCTCGATTGCGTCTCGGATCGTGACTTCAATGCGCATGGTTAGTCACGTTGTGGCCTATGGTACCACGCGCACGCGCCGTACCGTCCACTCCATTCTGCACAACGCCGCACGCGGCGCGATCCGGAGTCACAAGCCTGCCCTCGCGCTCTCATGGCTATGGAGACGTTACCCAAATCGGACTCGACCACGCGACGTGCCCGTCGCGCTGGGTCGCGCGCAGGTAGAAATAAGCCGCCGGCGCTTCGCGCAAAGCCAGTGTTTTCGAGACTTCGGCAACGCGGCCATCACCGGCCTGTGAAAAGACGACGCTGCCGTTACTAATTATGTCCACTTTCTCAATCAAGTCTGTGCCGAGCACCCGTCCGGCGAGGGACACCTCTGGACCGTCCGCTTCTATCGCTGCGCCCATGCCGTGGCCGTCAATGCTGAAAGCCAGCACGATGCGCGCACCGGTGGTGGCGTAGCAGCGGCGTTCTTTGAGCGCTTGGATGATCGCCTCGCGGGTGAGTTCCGACGCGAGAATCGCTGTTAGGCCGCCGGTCACGTGGTCGTGGAAGTCCACGCCGGCCATGGAGCACGTATTTCTGCCGGGTTGGGCGTGGTGGCTGTCGGTGCCGCCCACAAAGCCGAGCCGGTGTCCCAGCGCCAGGGCGTCTTGCGCTGAAGCGCCGCCGCCGCCGATCACGGTCGCGCCGCCGGGAGCATCAGTCTCGAACGCGCCCCGATTTTGCGCAATTTCCAGCACAGTCTGGAAGTTCTCATTGTGGCGGCTCCAGTCCTGCACCCGCCAGTTTTGCGGGCCGCCTTCCGAGGTCACGTTGATGTGGTGCGGCACCACCACAGCCCCGGTTCCTGCTATCTGCGGCCAAACTTCCTCGATCTTGCTCGTCGTCACCCGCTTGCCGGCATCGGGGTACAGAATAACGCGGTGTCCGGCAGTGGGATCGCTCAGCTCAATCGCCACCAGGGGCGCAAACGTACCGGCTGAATAGAAATCCGCCACTATCGCTTGATACTCTTCCCAGTCATCTGCGCGGGGCACGGACCAGATGGCCTCGATGTTCTGCGGCGGCGGAAACCACGCCACGCCCACACAATCGAGACCGGCCACGTCTCTGGCGTAGCGCAATGCTTCGGTAAACGTGCCAACGCCGTGGGCCATGAAAGGCCCATGGGGCCGGTGGCTGGGGTCAAGCGCGCCGGGGGCGTGGGTGTGCAAGTCGCCAAAGTAGATGCGGTCGTCGTCGGGCACGACCACGTCCACCGGATTGCTCACCCCGCACACGCCCGCCTCCCACGCCGCGGCAGTAAACGTGAGTGGCGCGGCCGCCCGCGCAGCCGCGCGATACGGCCCCACCCGCGCCGTGCCGCCGTCGCTGGCGGACATTCGATACGTTCCTGGACCGGTACCGTTTCCTGTCTGGTTCCCTATGCTAATCTCGCCGGCAAAGTCCGTGCAGACGTTGCCATATTGGTCCTCGACCCGCACCAACACCGTGAACGCTTCGTCCGGCGCCACAGTGGCGGGCGCCACCACCGCCAGGCGTACCGGCGGACCTGCGACCACGTCCACCACCGGCAACTCCGGCAGCAAGCGGTAGCCCTTGGGTTCGCCGCCGGGGTAGCGCGGATTGCTGTAGCTGGCATTGCCCAGCGCGTCCACCAAGACTTGAAAGTGCATCCGGCTGAGGGCGACTTCCTGAGCCCGCGCGCGCTCGTAGAAGCCGGGTATGTAGGACCCGGCAGCGCCAAAGGTCACCGCAATCTTTTCACCGGGACACAGCGGAGCGCCCTCAACGGTGACGAAAACACAGGGAAACTGCGCATGGTGATACCGGAGCGGATAGGCGTTGCGCACCTGGACGGAGACGCCGCAGCTACCGGAGGTGGCTGCCGTCACGTGGCCCAAGCGCCACCGCACGCTGTGCACGCACGGCGGAATTACGGCCAGGCCGCCGCCCGGCGCGATGCCGGCGCTCCCCGCCGTGTACGTGACGGTCCACGTGCCAAACGCGCCCGCGACTACCGGGCCGGATGGATTCAGCGCGCACGTGCCCAGCTCAGCCTGCAGCGCAGCGGGCGTCTCCTCCGCCGTGACCTGCACCCCGCGTGTTACGCCTGACTCTTGAGAGGATTGTGGCATTGGTTGTGTTTGCTCACTCCGCTATTGCTGCGTTGGGACTGGGTTTGTCTAGGTTGGAGAGTAGGGAATTACGGGACGCTCATCGTTTCTCTGCCGAATGTGCGCGCTGAGTGCCTATCCAGGGACGCATCTGGGTGGGTATTGGACATGCGCCTGGCCCGCGCAGGCTGCAAACCCGCGCTACCGGAAGTGAGCGGTAGTGTTCCCAGTCTACACAGGTTGCATACCTGCGCTACCGGCGGAGTTTGGTCGTGTATCCGGCCCGCGCAGGCTGCAAACCTGGGTTACCGGCGGCGTTTAGGTATTCTCACTCTCACCTGGCTGCGCCTGCACTGGACTTCACTGCGGCTGGAAGAGTCGCACCGCGTTGCCGTGTAGGAGCTTCTGCTTGTAGGCATCCGAGATTTGCGCTTCGGTCTCTATGCTGAGCTTGGCCGACTCGTGGTAGTGCAGCGGCGCATTGGAGCCAAAGAGCACGTGGTCGGGGCCAATCACGCCGCACAGCTTCGCCACGTCGTGGATCGGCCCCTGCACGCGGCTGTTTTCCACGTAGAGATTCTCGCGCTTGTCCACGCTGCGCCAGATACTCGTGACTTCCCCAAACCGTCCCGCGGTAACGAGAAAGCGCACGTGGGGAAAGGCATTGACCGTTTGGGCAATGTCGCCGGCGGAAACATCGGGCACGCGCGCCAGCCAATGCTGGTGCCGCACGTCTTCCAGACCGATCGCGATGCTGATGAGCAGGTCGTGTTCTGCCGCCGTCTCCAACAAACGCAAGTTCTCCCGGCCCAGGAGTTCGTACTGGTGGTAATTGGGGTGCAGACGGAGGTGCCGCGCGCCTAGCTCGTCCAGGCAGATGCGCAAGTCGTCGTCCCAGCCGGGATAGGCCGGATTGATAGTATACGCGGGAATGAAGCGGTCCTGGTGTGCTAGGACGATGGCGTGCAATTCGCGGTTGCCAACCAACAAGTCCTTGTAGAATACGTTCTCCAAGCGGGCAACCACGGCCCTCTCGATACCGAGGGCGTCCATCTTGCGCAGCAGCGCATCCGGTTGGGAGTACGGCAAGCGCCGAAACGGCCATTCACCAACATACGCATTGCTATCGATCATTGTCGTCTGCCCTTCAGTCGTGTCTCCAGCGGCGGCGTTTTGCACTGCGCCAGCACATCCGCCATGTTTTCGTAGAGGATCTTCTCTTTGTCAGTCTCAGGCAAATCCGTGCCGAGCACCTTGGCAAGCTGCGACGGAAACGAACGCCCCGGCATATCGGTGCCGAAGATCACACGCTCGGCGCCGACGTGGTCCACCAAAATTTGCACGCCGGCCGCATTGCATTCGTTGCCGGCGATGTCCAGCAACACGTTCGGACAATTGCGAAAGACTTTCGCGCCGTATTCGTAGTCGCCGCCGGCGTGAGCGGCGATGACGGTGGTGGTGGGATGGCGTTGCGCCAACTCCGCCACCATTTCCGGCGGCGATTCCCCGTAGCCCAGGCCGCCTGCCTTAAGCCACGTGTGCTGCAAGGCAGGAACGCGGTACGCCGCACAAATCTCCAGCAGCCGGTCTACCCGCGGGTCGTCGCACGGCAGCGCGTGCCAGAGCTTCAGGCCGACAAATCCCTGAGTGGACAGACGCCGCTCCAACTCAACCGCCGCGGCCTCGCCATGGTAGGGATTGACGTAGCAAAAGCCCCGCACGCGCGCGGGATAGCGCTGCATCAGCGCGTACGTTTCGTCATTGCAGCGCCGGCAAAACTCCGGCGTGGGGAACGAGTAACGTGTCGCGTCGGCGACCGGACGAATCGCATACGTCACCAGCACAGCATCGAATTGCTCCGCAATTTCAATTTGCTCGGCAAAGTCATCGAGTGACTTTCCTACATCTGTATGGACGTGAACGTCTATGATGGGCATGAGAGTAGACCGAGCTTAACTGCCTTTACGTTCATATTATGTCATTTCAAGCGCAGCGCGAATTCTAAAATGCACGGACGTCGCTGTATGGTCAGTTCGCCGTCATTCCCGCTCACGCGGGAATCCATCCCCGATCGGGAGCGAGGGGCAGGCCTTCACGCGACACCGGATCGCACTATTACGCGGGGTGGCAGATGACCACGTACGTACGAGTAATCTCTGTCACTTGACTTCCTCGCCACTGTGCGGAGCAAAACGATAGACAATCCCGTGCAAAGGCTTGATATTCCGCGAACCCCGTTCGACGCTTACGCTCGGATTGGCACTGAATATCCACAGAACCTAGTCGACGACGACCTGCTGCCCCTATATCAGTTCTGCGCCGCAAAGACCGACGGGTCGCGCATGGTCTTGGTCTGCGCCAGCACCCTCGCCATATTCCCGTAGAGGATCTTCTGCTTGTCTTTTGCGGATAGGTCGGCGCCCAACACCTTCGCCAATTGCGACGTGAACGATCTGCCGGGCATGTCCGTGCCAAAGATCACGCGGTCGGCACCGACGTGATTCACCAGTATCTCCACATAGCCGGCGTTGCACTCGTTGCCGCCAATGTCAAGCAAGACGTTTTCGCACGAGCGAAACGTTTTCGCCCCGTACTCATAGTCGCCGCCGGCGTGGGCGGCGATGAGCGTCGTGCGCGGATGCCGCTTGGCCAGGGCAGCCACCATGTGGGGCGGCGATTCCCCCGTCTTCTGTCCGTTTACCTTCTGCCACGTGTGTTGCAGGGCCGGCACCCGATAGTGCGCGCAGATTTCCATTAACTCGTCCAGGCGGGGATCAATGCAGGGCACGGCCACCCACAACTTGAGCCCGACGAAGTGTTGCTCCCGCAACCGAAAGTCAAGCTCCGCGCACGCCTCCCGCGCGTGTCCGGGATTCACATAGGCAAACCCGTGCACCCGCTCCGGATAGCGCCGCATGAGCACATCGGTCTGGTCGTTGCAGGCGCGGATGTTCTCCGGCGTAGGATACTCGTGGTTGTTGGGAACCGTCACCGGCCGCACGGAATACGTGACGAGATGCACGTCGAACTGTGCCGCGATTGCCATCAGTTCGGCAAAGTCATCCAGTTTGCGCGAAACGTGGGGATGTACGTGCACGTCAATTATCATGAATCTGGCCGACCCTTGTTGTTCCTGTACAGGAATCCGCTAGAGGCAGTCTTGTGAATCGATCGGCAAGCCGACTCGTGCTTAGACAAGGACTTCGCGAGGCCACACAGCCAGAAGGGATTTTCGCCTTCTCCGTTCGCCCTGAGCACTTCGACAAGCCCAGCACAGGCCCGCCGAGGGGCAGGTTTACCCGGAACGACACATTCAATGAGACACGCTATGGTCTCTTTCTGCTCAGGAACGCAGACTCCCGGCGAATGCTGTCGAAACCAACCGAGTCAATCTTAAGCCCCTGCAAGAAACTGTTCGGGCACTGCCCCACAATGCCGAGAAGACTCAGCTCGGCACGCTGCAGCGAACTGAGTGCCGCGGCGCAAATACAACCTCATGTGCGCCGTTATTCGCCGATAGTCACTCCCTCCTAGCCAATTCGGCCCTGACTTTGGTGGCAATCTCATTCATATGCCCTTCACTCACACACTCTTCCTGAGAGACTCCCAAGTACGCGAAAACGCGCACACTACGCCGATTGGCGGGCTGGCACTTCATGCGCGGCACAATGTGGATGTGCACGTGAGGATGCTCCCTATGCTCCGCAAACTGTATCACGTACGTTTTCTCACAGCCGAGCACACTCGTGAGAGCCATGGAAACACGTCGAATGAGAGGTCCTAGTTCAGAAGCTTCGTCTTCAGTGAGTTCAGCGAGTGATTCAATATGCCGGTCTAAGACCAGGACGAGCCACCCCGGCAAGGAAGTATTGGTCGCGTGTACGACGACCCAGGACTTCGTCCTGTATATGTCGTCCCACAGCGGCGCTTCCCCTTGCCGCCTGCGTTCCGCAAATGCGCACGTTTTGCAGGCCGTGCTAGCCTTCACGGGTCACTAGCCAAGAACGCTCAATCGATCTCTCTGCCGTACCGCCGCACCGACGGGGCAGCCGCGGCCGCCCCGCCGCGCAGCGTGCTCTACCAGCCGCCCACAAGCTCCTGCCACTTGGCAATGATGTTGTTCCACTCCTGCTCAACGTTTACCAGACCCTCCTGGATAGTGATATTGCCCGCCATGACGTCTGGCAGGAACTGGGTTAGGGCCGTGCGCAACTCGTCGGCGCCGGGAATGGGCAGCGAATGGGACGCGCGGAACGGAATTTGGTAGCTCTGGTGCTCCAGGAACGGATCGCCTTCCGTGAACTCCACCGAATTCGCGACCGAAAGCCGGATAGGCACCCGGTCCCAGGCTTTGGCCCAGCGCAGGTTGTTTTCGGGCCGGGACACGAACTCGACCCAGGCAAAGGCCTCTTCGGGCACGGTCGTCCACGACGACATGATCCAAATGTGGTGTCCGCTCCAACTCGCCTGCCGCACGGCGTCCGGCGGTTTGGGGTGCTCGATGATACTGAACTCGAAGTTCTCATCGATTGGGTAGATTTCCGCCTTGCGCGTGGAGTACGTCGCATACATCGTGGCCGTAAAGCCGTTGACCAACGAAGAGCCGACACTGGCGCCTGAGGGCCTGGCCGTTTGGCGCAGCGTTGCCAGCGCATCCCAGCCGCCCTGCAGGTCGTTGACCTTCTTCACCCACGTGAGCGCCGCGACACCCTCCGGGCTATTCAGCGCCGCACTGGACAAGTCGTCGCTGATGCGCTTGCCGCCAAGCTGCAGCAGCGGCGTAATCCACTGGTAGCGGCCGCCGCTGCCCCATTCCGGCGGAAAGCCCGCCACCACCAAATTGCCCGCGGCATCCTTGCGCATCGTCTTCTGGATTACTTCCTCCAGGTCGTCCCAGCTTTCCGGGCCGTTGTCCGGGTCCAGTCCATTTTCCAGAAAGATGCCGTCGTGCATGTAGAGCACCCGCAGGTCGGGACCGTACGGGAAGCCGTAGAGCTGACCGTCCTTGCTCCAGACCATGTTTTCGGTCAAGCTCGTCCAGATGTCCTCCATGTCGATATTGGAGGTCCTGACGAGGTCGTTCAGTCCCCGCGCTTGGCCGAGCGCGCCAAGTTCGATGGCATGCCATTCGCCCCAGGAGCTGAGGTCGTGGGGCGTGTTGGCGGCAAACGCCGTGCGAAACGCGGCGTAGCGCTCGCCGGAGCTCGTTGACGGCGGATTTACATCAAAGTCAATATCGGGGTGCTCTTCGCGGAACTCTGCGACAAGTTCGGCCGATACGCCATCTTCTTCCTGGAATCTGAAGTAGGGATGTGTGGCAAACAGGACGTAGACGGCCTCTTTTTCGGGCGGGGCGGCTTCGGCTTGCGGCGCTTCCGCCTGCTCTTCCGTGGCCATAGTCTCTGCGGGCACTGCGCCGCAGGCAGCCAAGGCCAGTGCGGTGAGCGCTCCACCGGAACCGGCTAAGACGCGGCGGCGTGATAGCCGCTGGGCGTGCAGTTTCATCTGATCGCCTTTCTCACACGTTAGGACCGATCTCTTCCGAAAACTTCGCGAACGTGCCCTCGGCGTCGGACTTCCCCTGGCCGTGTTTGCGCTTGGCAAAAGGACTCGCGCGTTCCGACCTCCTTTCTTAGCAGAGCCAAGAGTGTGCCGTGACCGGAGCGACGCGCTACTTCACGCTACGTCAACACTGAAACTGGCATTCAGTTATGTAAATCCGTCGCATCGGGATTGAGAAAGAGCCGGTGTACCGCAATACGGCAGACGCGGCCGGAATCGGGCCGCCCGGCCCGCCCTAGAGGATCTGCGACAGGAAGCGGCGCACCCGTTCGTTGCGGGGGTTGTTGAAGAAGTCGCTGGGCGGCAGGTCTTCGACGATCTGGCCTTCATCGAACATGACGATGCGGTCCGCCACTTCGCGGGCAAAGCCCAGTTCGTGGGTCACCGCTACAATTGTCATCTGTTGCGAAGCAGCCAACTCCTTCATGACCTCCAGGACTTCCTTGATCATCTCCGGATCCAGGGCTGAAGTGGGCTCGTCGAAGAGCATGATCTTGGGCTGCATCGCCAGGGCGCGGGCTATGGCCACACGCTGCTGCTGCCCGCCGGAGAGCTCACCGGGGTACTTTTCCGCCTGCTCCGGAATGCCCACGCGCTCCAGCAATTCGCGGGCGCCGGCTTCGGCATCCGCCTGGGGCAGTTTGCGCACCTTGGTCGGCGCCAGCGTAATGTTGCGCAGCACCGTGAGATGCGGAAAGAGGTTGAACGACTGGAAGACCATGCCCACCTCGCGGCGGATGGCGTCCACATTGCGCACATCATCGGTCATCTCCACGCCGTCGACGATGATGTCGCCCTGTTGATGCTGTTCTAGGCGGTTTATGGTGCGGATAAACGTTGACTTGCCCGAACCTGACGGGCCTATTATGACAACTACCTCGCCCCGGCGCACCGAAGTCGTGACCCCGCGCAGCGCGTGGAAATCGCCAAACCACTTGTGCACATCGCGGCAAATGACGATGTTGTCCACCTCGGTCGCATCTTGGGCCGCTGCCGCCGTTTCTGTTGCCACGATCACCTCCGCTTGATATTCAGCGCCACGCCGTCAGAGTTGCCATATTGCCTCTGGACAGCATCTTCTTCTCGCCTAGCGTACACCTACGCCGAGATGCCTTTCCACCCGCCGGCTGACGTATGACATGGTGTAGGTGAAGATCCAAAACACGACTGCTACGAATATGAAGAGTTCCCGACCGTTGTCAGCGAACTGCACGTTGCCCTGCACGATGGAGCGTCCCATCTCCAAAATGTCCAGCATGCCGACAATGTAGACCAGGCTCGTGTCTTTGAACAATGCGATAAACTGCCCCACGATGGCCGGAATGACGTTGCGGATGGCCTGGGGCAGCAAAATCAGGGAAGTGACCTGCCAACCGGGCAGGCCCAGAGCCCGCGCCGCTTCGGCCTGGCCGGGGTGCAACCCCTGCAAACCGCCGCGAATATTCTCGGCCGTATACGCCGCTGAGAACAGGGTGATGGTGATGGCCGCCCGTGTCACCGAGTCCACGGGGAAGTTCTCCGGCAGCGCCAACGGCACCAGCACCTGGGACATGAAGAGCAGTGTGATGAGGGGCACGCCCCGGAAGACCTCGATGAACACCACGCACAAGATTTTCACAACCGGCAAGGCACTGCGCCGTCCCAGGGCGAGCAACACGCCGATGGGAAAGGCAAAGAAAATACCGGACACTGCCAGGATGAGGTTGAGCATCAAGCCGCCCCATTGCCGCGGCGGTACCTGTTCCATGCCTGGCAGGCCCGTGAGCAGCACAAGCAGCACCACGTAAATGGCGATACCGCCCACGACGAACGTGCGCGGCCTGCCCCAATGCGAGGAGCGGCCGAGGGCATAGCCAACGGCCATCGTGAGCAGATTGGCCACAATGAGCGCCCGTATCCAGCCGGGCATGACCACGCCTTCATGGAACATCCCGTACGGCAATATGCCAAGCAGAAGGGTGATGGCCCCATAGCCGATGGCGATGCGCCGGGCCGCGCCACCCCACATAGCGGCCGCCATGCCGAAGAGTATCGAGACCAACAGCCAGCCCGCCAACGGACGCCAGGCAAGTTCAGTCGGATACAAGCCGATGAGGTACTGTTGCGGCCGGCTGGCGATGAGAGTCCAATCGGCCGTGCCGAATACCCACGCCACTATGCGCCACAGCACCCACGCGATCAACGGTACGGTGACAACCGTTACCAAGCCGCTCAGCCAGTTGGCAAAGAGATTCGCCCTGGCCCAGCCAATCCAGCCTCTTTCCGACCGCGGGGCCGGCAGCGACGGCGCCGGCTGCCACGTATCAGCAGTAGCCATCGAGCACCTAACCTCCCGTAAACTGGATGTACCGGTTGTACAGATTCCCGATCAAGGAATACGTCAGGCTGTACGACAGGTAGATGAGCATGATGATCAAGAAGATGGTAACCGCCGGCGCAGTCTGGGTCATCGTCTTCGCGACACTGGTGAGATCGGCGTAGCCGATAGCCAGTGCCAGACTGCTATTCTTCGTAAGGTTGAGGTACTGGCTGATAAGGGGCGGCACGATAACGCGCAGCGCCTGGGGAAAGGTGATGTACCGCAGTGTCTCCATGGTGCCCAGGCCCAACGAGCGAGAGGCCTCGGTCTGGCCTTTGGATACCGACTGCAATCCGCCGCGCACAATTTCGGCGATGAAGGCAGCCGTGTACATGATCAAGCCCATGAGCAACGCGGTCAGTTCGGTAGACAATGTTGCGCCGTCCACGATGCGCCCGAACCGGCCCTCCGGATGCGGGACGCTGATGGCAAACGGCTCGCCGCCCAGGGCGAACCACGCCACTATGGCGCCGACGACCACCACGACAACCCCCCCCAGCAACGGGTAGGACGGTTTGCCAGTGCGCTCCTCGCGCCGCGCCAACCAGGCGCGAACGCCAATGCTAATCGCAATCAGCACAACGACGGCGAGCAGCCACGGCACCGCCATTTCCTGCGCTCTGGGCGCCGGTAGAGACAGACCTGAGTTGCTCAAATAGAAGCTGTCCAGCCACACGAAGCCTTCGCTCACCCGGGGCAGCCCCAGCAGCAGGATGTACCAGAAGAAGAGCTGGACCAGGAGGGGAACGTTGCGGAAGACCTCCACGTAGACGGTGGCTACGCGGCTGATGACCCAATTGCCCGAAAGCTGAACGGCGCCCACGACGATGCCCAACAACGTGGCCAGTATTACACCCACGATCGACACCATGAGCGTGTTGATGGCGGCCACCAAGAATGCGTAGGCGAACGTGTCGCTTTCTTGATAGGGCAGCAGGTGCTCGCTAATGGGCGTGGAGTACTCGCGATTGAGAAACGACCAACCAAAGGGAATGTCGCGTTCATCGATGGCGTTGGCGAGGTTGGCAATGAAGAACGCCACTGCCGCCACCACGACAATGCCCGACACGATCTGGGCGGTCCAACCCAGCACCCGCGAGTGCCGCCAGATTGGGATGCCCTGGTATGTCAGCGATAGTCGCACCGATCTCAATCCTTAACGGTTGCGCATTCGACAGCCAACGCTGACAGCAGTATACACGATTCAGCCTGCCTCGCGTCCACCTGTCCCACGTCGCCTGTCACCCGATTAACGCAATGGCTGGGAGTAGATCTGTCCGCCTTTAGGACAATCCGAACACGGCGCGTTGGCCCACAGGGCGTTGCGCGAGCCTTTACGGGGCAGGTCTATGGCCGTTTCCGGTCCCAGGTTGCGGTCATATATTTCGCCGTAGTTGCCCACTAGTTTGATAACGGTTTGTCCCACCGTTTGATCGAGACCGAGTTCATCTTGTCCGAACGAACCTTCTGTGCCGAGCAGGCGCTTTGCCTTCACGTTGTCTCCGACGGCGACTTCGTCCACGTTGCCGGAGTGGATGCCATACGCTTCAGCATAGATGAGAATACCCATGACGGCCTTCACGATGTCGAACCACTGTTCGTCACCGTGCGGCACCATTGGCCCAAGCGGTTCCTCGGAAATAGTCTCCGGCAGGATAATGTGCTCTTCGGGATTTTCAAGTGAACTCCGCAACGCCGTGAGCGCGGAACGGTCCGACGTGTACACTTCACAGGCCCCGCTCTTGTAGGCCTCAAACGCCACCTGCGACTCCTCGAACGTCTTGGGATTGTATTCCATGCGATTCTGGCGGAAGAAGTCGGCCATGTTCAATTCCGTTGTGGTGCCCGTGTTGACACAAACGGCCGCGCCGGCCAGTTCGTATGCGCTCGTCACTCCTGAGCTAACCGGCACCATGAAGCCCTGCCCGTCGTAGAACATGGTTTGCACGAAGTTTCCCCAACTGGTGTCGCGGGAAGTGGTCCACGTCGTGACGTACACAAGCAAGTCGACCTCGCCGGACTGCATGACGGGCCCGCGTTCGGCCGCCGTAATCAAACGAATATCCACTGCGTCCGCGTCACCCAATACGGCGGCAGCCACAGCACGACAGAGATCGATGTCGAATCCAACGTTCCTACCGTTGTCGTCCAGGTAGCCGAACCCCGGCGTATCGTTGAGGCTGGCGCAGACGAGCCGTCCCCGCTCACGCACGGTATTGAGACGGGAACTCTCCGTGGGAGAAGGCGCAGCCTGCGCAGCTTCGGTCTCAGCCGCGTCCTCGGTAGGCGGCGCCACTGTCGCCGGTTCACCAGTCGTCGCACAGCCTACGCCCAGCAACGCCGCGAACGCCAGCGCCAGCGCAAAAGAAAGCCCCCTTGCCCGATTCCATTGTCCGTCCATGGTCAACCTGCCTCCCCATTGCAAGCAGCGCTTTCGCCTGCAATTTGTCGTCATTCCACAGGCGCAGTCGAAGACTCCGTCCGTACACCCAGAGCGGGTGTCCTCGCTCCGGACCCATAGGACCCATAGCCGCCGCGCCCATATGAAAAATCGCGCCGGCCCGGATGACCCAGGCCGACGCGACAGTAGTCAGCGACTACGAACTAGCGCAATGGCTGAGAGTAGATCTGGCCGCCCTTCGGGCAGTCAGTACACGGCGCATTCGACCACAGAGCGTTGCGGGAACCCTCACGCGGTAGCTGGACACCATCGGGGTTGTCCAGGTTGCGCGCATAGATCTCACCGTAGTTGCCCACCGCCTTGATGACGGTCTGGCCCACGATCTGATCGAGACCGAGTTCCTCTTGACCGAACGAACCCTCCGTGCCGAGCAGGCGCTTCGCCTTAACATTGTCACCGACGGCGACTTCATCGACGTTGGTGGAGTTGATGCCATACGCCTCGGCATAGATCAGGATGCCCATCACGGTCTTCACAATGTCGAACCATTGCTCGTCACCATGGGGCACAACCGGACCCAGCGGCTCTTCGGAAATCGTCTCCGGCAGGATGACGTGGTCTTCAGGATTCGCCAGAGCCGTCCGCAACGCGGCAAGCTGCGAGCGGTCGTTGGTGAAGACCTCGCAGGCGCCGCTCTCATAGGCTTCCAGCACCACGTCGGTATCTTCGTAGACCTTCGGGTTGTACTCCAAGTTGTTCTGGCGGAAGAAGTCAGCCATGTTCAACTCGGTGGTCGTGCCGCTGGTAACGCAGACCGCGGCGCCGCCCAACTCGAACGCGCTCGTCACGCCCAAGCTGCTGGGAACCATGAAGCCCTGGCCGTCGTAGAACATCGTCTGCGCGTAATTGCCCCAAGAGGCATCACGGGACGTGGTCCACGTAACGGTGCGCACCAGCATGTCGACCTCACCGGACTGAACGGTGGGGCCGCGCTCAGCCGCCGTGATCAAGCGAATCTCGAACGCGTCGGGATCGCCCAGCACAGCCGCCGCAAGCGCGCGGCAAAGGTCGATATCGAAGCCAACGTTGTTGCCGGCCTCATCCACGGAACCATAGCCGGGGACATCATTGCGGCTGGCGCAAATGACGTGACCGCGCTCCAGCACGGTATCCAGACGAGAAGTCATGGCCATGGACTCTTCTGGCATTTCCTCGGCCATCGCTTCCTTCTCGGTCTCCTCTGCGGCCGTTTCCGGCGCCATCTCGGTAGTCTCGGCGCACGCGACGCTAAACAACAGCGCCAGCATCACGCCCAGGCCAACCAGGAGCTTAAACGCTCTTGACATGTGTCTGCCTCCTAAATCCTCTCACAAACGTGGACTATACTGCAGTCCATTATATTTGCCGTGACCTCACCTGGCAACACCACCACCTGCCCTTCGACTTCATTGACTTCCAGCACTCAACCGCGTTGTCAAGCGCAGCATGACTTGCAGGTACTTTGTGAGGTTAGCTTCATCTCCTTTCATTCTCAAACGAATGCGCTGCCGTGCCGGAAGTCTACAAGCCTCTCGCCTAGCCGGCTGCCACGGATTGCTGCGCCAACACACGGTCCGCCTCACGGACCGAACGCGCATGGTACTCAACCCAGTTTTCAAGCCCGTAATGGCTCTTCAAGCGGGCCAGCGGCCACGCCTGGTCGTTGGATTCCACCATGAAAGCGCCGTCGTCCCGAGTCCCTATGATAGTCACTCTATGGCCGAGATCCGTCTGCATCCGCCGGATTTGCTCGTATTGCTGATCGTAGTGGAAGACCTCAGCTTCAAGATCGACTGTACCGTGGGCCACGTGCACGCCCAACCCGCTGGCTGCGACCTCGTCGCCCAGCTTATTGATGATGCGGGAGCGTCCCCCGCTCACGGAGGAAACGACTACGTAGCTGTGCAACCAGGCATACGCCCGCAGACGCAGCCCACCGTCGCACATGCTGGGGAAGACCACAAGCTCTGCGCCGGCAGCGCCGATGCGCTCCCACTCCTCGGGATAGTCAACGTCAAAGCAGATGAGCATGCCGACCTTGCCGAAATCCGTGTCGAAGACCGGGACGTCAGCATACACCCCTGGCACGGTGCCGGATTCGAGCTCTCCCAACGTTGGATGAATCTTGTCGTACTGACCCACGATTTCACCCCGGCGGTCGAACAGCACACTGGTGTTTATGCGTACGTCGCCGCGCACCTCGCACATCCCCGCGGCTACGTACATGCCGTGCTCGCGGGCCTTTGCTGCATAGAGGTCCGACGTTGGCCCGGGAATCTGCTCCCAGGCATTTTTCTGCTGGTCCCGCGGCAAGCCCAAATACGTAAACTCTTCAGGTAGACAAGCGAGGTCGGCCCCCAGGCCGCCCATCTGGTCGAGTAGCTCAACTGCCAAGTCGTGGTTGGCGGCAACGGTAGGACGCCCGCCCATGTGGCCGACGCAGGCAGTTGCTACCAAGGCTTTGCGCGGCATGGATCTCACTCCTCACTCACACAGCACAGCTGGAAGGTAACCTGGCGCGTTTCCTAACTGGAGTATACTCTATTGACCTGAGTGCATACCAGTGTCCGCGTAGGTTTGGCGCGAGTTTGGGATTCCCCGCCTTTCGGACTGTTCCCCGCTCGGCCCCAATGAGCGCGGCGCGCTTTCGTGGTCCCTCCGGCTAGGTTCGTGGGCAATACGAGGCCTGGGGTGCCTCAATTCGCCGTTCACGAAGCGGGACCCAGTCCCGGATCAACGCCCGAAAGCTCCACCGATATATCCCACAGCCGCTGGGCCAGTGCGGGGTCTTTGCTTAGGTCGGTGGAATCTACCTGCTTGGCCGGCCCTCGCCACTCCAGGCGGTTGCCCGGTCCAAAATACTGACCGCCCTCCACTCCAGGCGCTGTGGCGCCAAGCAACGTCGACCAGGCTCCTTCCGGTGGTGAACTCAGCAGGAACATCAATGGGGCCAGGAGGATGTGGAAAACCGGCGACATATGCCGCCCCAAGTCCGTGTTCGATACGCCAGGGTGCACGCCAAGCGCAATGGTGTTCGAGCCTTTGGCCCGCAACCGCCGGTCCAACTCATACATGAACAGCAAGTTTGCCAGCTTGCTCATGTAGTAGCGCTCCATGGGGTTATACCGCTGTGCCGCATTGATGTCTGCGAACAGAATCTGGCCCCGGCGATGGCCGACGCTGCTTGTGATTACGATGCGTGATCCGGGAGTCTGCTCAAGGGTGGGTAGAAGCAGACCGGTGAGCGCAAAGTGCCCCAGGTGATTGATCCCGAACTGCGTCTCAAAGCCGTCTTTGGTGAGGCCGTACGGCGTGCGCATCACGCCTGCGTTATTCAGGAGCCCGTCCAAGCGCGGCTCGGCGGCAACGGTCTGCGCAGCCGCGCGGACCAAGGCCAGGTCACCCAGGTCCAGTTCAATTGTGTCCAGGTCGGCGGCGGGATTTGCCGCGCGAATCTCTTCGACTGCGGCTTCCGCCCGCGCTGTGGAGCGGCACCCCAACAGCACGCGGGCCCCACGTTCCGCAAGCACTTTTGCCGCCTCAAACCCGATGCCGGTATTTGCGCCCGTGATGAAGAAGGTCTTGCCACTCTGATCTGTGACGTCGGCTGCGGTGAAATTCTCAAGCGACGTGCTCCCCATCTGGTAGACCTCCAGGTGCACCAAACAACCCCTAATGTTCATTCTACCTAACCTAGGCGGAAGCCATCGGGGCGATAGGTTGCGGGGCAGTCCAATTGCGGTCCGCGTAGCGTGAGTATACCGCCTCAGCAAATGCCGTTCGTGCCACGCAATGCGCCGGGCTCAGTTCATACCCTCTCGAGGAATCGAAAACCCCGGCTTCCGACGGGCGGTCGGGGGTGTACGTAGTCGTCGACAGCACAATCGCCAATATCGCCTTAGCCAAGCAGCGAAACTGCGGCCCTGTCGCCCTAGCTTCCACCAAAGGCCAGGGCCCGCTCCGCCAGCGGCTGGCGCGAACTCGCGTTCGCGGGTTGGTTAAGCGCCATCCCCTTTGCAAGAAGATGCGCAAGGGAGTGCAGATGTGCATTCCCCTGCGCGTTTTCTGGCCCCGTTGCGGGCAACGGACAGCCCGGCTCGGCCACGTCAGATGGGACGAATCAAACGCCAAACGGGACGACACCATGCGCCCAGCGGCGCACACGCGGTCCGCCGACCGGCCTAACTGCCCAGTTTGGCCGCCCAATCGTCCATAGCAGTCTGGCCTTTCTGCTCGTATTCGGCCAGCGATTCCTGGATTGTGGCGCGGCCTTCCCGGATGCTGTTGATGAATTCGCCGGTGCCTGCTCGCACGTCGCGGATGGCGGGCACGCCGGTCCAGAAGTGCGCCCCTTCCATCTCGCCGATGACGAGTTCCTTGAACGGATCGCCCTGGATGTAGACGTCGCTCTGCGCCACCGACTTGCGCACGGGTATGCGGTCCATGGCGTTGGCCCAGCGTATGTCCACGTCGGGACTGTACATGAAGTCCAAGAAGGCGAAGCCGCCATCGGGATTCTCGCTGCCGTTGGGCAAGCAGAACGCCCAGTCGCCGGTGTAGGTGGCTTGGCGCCCGCCCGCCGGTTGGGGATAGCCGCCGAAGGCGAACACAAACTCGGGGAACGCATCCTTGAGCGCGGCGCGCGTCGCGTTCGCCTCGTAGTAGTGGGTCATCTCCCCGGAGCCGAACTGCTCGCGGTTGCGCTTATCGGTGTGGAACGGCTGGATGTTCAGCCAGCCGCCCTGCAGGTCGTAGATGCGCATGTGCCACTGGAGGGCTTGCACGGCCATCTCGTTATTGACGGTGAATTTCGTCTTTTCATCGTTGAAGATTTCCCCGCCAAGCTGCCAGTACGGCACCATCCACGTGTTCACCCCGCCGGAACCGCGGTAGGGGTCCCACGAAAGCTGGGTGATCTGGTCGCCGCTGCCCTTGAACGTCTTGCCCACCGCTTCATCCATAGCTTCCCAGGTGGCCGGCAAGTTTTCCGGGTCCAGACCCTCTTGCAGGTACTGGTCCGGATTCACGTACATGATGCGGGTGTCGATGCTGTACGGCAGCGCCGAGGTCTGGCCCTGGTACTGCGTCTGCACCACGGCGTCCGGCCACATGTCGTCGGTCGAGACGTTCTGAGCCGTCTTGATGTAGTCGGAAAGCCAACGGACGACCTCGATGATGGCCCACTCGTTTTGAATCCACGACTGGGTCTTGACCACGTCCGGCGCGGTGCCCGCCGCTACGACGGTGGCCACGTCGCCAAAGCCGCCGTTGGGCCGCTGCTCCGGCACCATGGTATAGCCGGAGTTCGCGTCGAAGTCGGCCTTGATGGACTTGGGCACTTCCGCCATCGTGAAGTCCCAAATGGGGAAGCCGTGGTGCCACACGATGACGTCCTGAATCTTCGCCTCGGGCTCAGCCGCCGGTTGCTTTGCCTCCGGTTCCGCCTCGTCGGAATCCCCGGCGGGGGCCGTCGCCACCTGGCCGCATGCCCCCAAAGCAATTGCGCCGCCTACTGCGGGAGCCAGCGCCAAAAGGGTACGTCGAGAGAGACGCTCCATTCGTAGACCTCCTCTACGTTCGAGCCTAAATCTTCCCCGCCAATTGACCGCCGCGCGGGCGAGTTGTGCACTTGAGCCGCTGTCAGTCAATCGTTACGCTTCAGCATATCACACTTGACGCGCAGCCGTGAACTCCGCAGTGCCTGCAGACAGACTGCGCTCGCCTCAGCCCTGTGCCGGTTGAGCGGTTTCGGCCTTTGTAACAAGCTGGGCCTGCTGCAGCGGCCAGCCGTATTGTGGAATGCGCCGCGCCTCTTGTATGGTAAGAAAGAGAGAAGGGGGCCAGGCGAATGCGTGGACGACGTCGGCGTGCGCCGTTTGGTGCAGTGGTGTGTCCATTGGCGCCGCCGCCCACGCGGTGCGGGTCCGTGCAGACGACAGTGGACGAGTGGAAACAACCGCTTGAGCATCAGAATTCTGCAAACGAACGATCTTCACGGATTCGTGCGCGCGGCACCGCGCTTGGCGCATCTTGTCCAAGCAAGCCGGGCGGAGCACGACAACGTGCTCTTCGTCGACGTAGGCGACTTCTTTCGCCTGAAGCGCCACCGCCGCCCGCAGGAGGACGACCGCATCACGGCGTGGACGCTCCGTTCGCTTGGCTACGATATCGTCACCCCCGGCAACGCGGAACTCTCGCGGTTCGATCCCTGGCATCTGGACTTCCTGATTGCGCAGAGCAGCGGCGCGATGCTCTGCACCAGCGGGTTCAATGCCCGCCTGCCGGCCTCGTGCCGTCCTTACCGATTGTTCACGATAGACGGTTTCCGCATGTTGTTCATCGGTATCTGCACGGAAGACGACCATTGGGACTTGGCGGCGCCATCCAACAACTTCTATCCCTCGGCGCGCCGGTCGGCAGCGAAGACGGCCAGTCTCGTAAACGCCTATCGCGACCGCGTGGACTTCGTGGTGGTGCTCTCCCACTCAGGAATGGCGCAAGACATCCTGTTGGCGGAACTGGTACCGGAAATCGACCTCATCCTCAGCGGCCACTGTCACCATCCTTCTCTGCGGCCGATCACGGTGGGCAAGACCAGTATCGTGCAGGCCGGTCTGAACGGTATGTTCATGGGGCAAATCGACATTACGCCGACCGAGGGCGTGCCCGAAGTCACGTATGCCCTGCATACAATCGACGCCAACTCTCCGGCAGATGAAGTTACGGAGCGACTGCTGCGCCTGCAAGGCCGCCGCAACAATCCGGACATGTTGCGCCCTATCGGCGCCGCTGGCGAGAACGTGGGGGAGAACTATCTGACCGGCAACGGCCTGGGCAACACGGCCATGGACATTTGGCGCGCGGCCACTGGCGCGGATATTGCTTGGACCAAAGCAACGTTCATAACGCCGCTCTTTGCCCCGGGACATAAGCTCACGCCCTGGGACCTCCAACTCTGCGTCCGCAGCTTCCCGCTCTCAAGATTGCTCACGCTCACCGGTGAGCAGGTTCGGCAAGCCCTGGAACACAGCGTGGCCGACCAATCCTATGCATTCTTGCCGCAAGATCGACGCGAGGAATTGGTGCAAGCATTGGAGTCCGCTTCGGCGCTGCCCGGCTGCAACTTCCTTCACCAGTCCGGCATGCAGGTGCACGTAGACCTCACCCGCCCAACCGGCGAACGCGTGCAGGACGTTCGCGTGGACGACAAGCCGCTACAACCGGAAAAGAAATACCGGGTGGCGATGGACGCGTTCCATGCCCGGGGCGGCTCGGCATTCAGCATGCTCAAGGATGCGGTGGCGCGAGAGGACCTGGACATTCAGAATCCTATCGAGGCCCACGTCCACGCGGAAGGCACGTTGGAAGGCACGGTCGACGAACGGTACACGGTCCATGGCGCCTCTACGCTCATCGCGTCGGCGTAGCCGCAGCCACTACGCAACCCTCACGTGACCCGCGCCCTGCTCTCCCTCGCCGCCCTGGGCGCTGTGGCCGCTGGCGTATACGGCGTCCTCATCGAGCCATATCGCCTGCGTGTGCGGCGCGTGCGCCTGCCGTGCGCCTCACTACCAGCGTCCGGCTCCGCCATCCGCGTCTTGCACATCACCGACCTGCACCTCCGGGCCGGTGACTCCCGGCGGGTGCGCATGCTGCACCGGCTGGGCAGCTTGCAGCCCGACCTGCTGCTTCTCACGGGCGACCTCATCCACGGCGGCCGGGACCCGGAGGCCGAACTGGAAACGGTGCTCGCGGCGTTGGCGCCAATTCACGCCACATACGGCGCCTACGCCGTCCTCGGCAATCACGACCACGTGCGCCGGCACCGCATCCAGGGCTGGTTCGGTGAACCGCTGCGTTTTCACGATACGACTAGACTGGTGGACCGCCTGAAATCCCAGGGCATTCACGTGCTCAACAACACCCACGAAAACCCCACCGTGCGCGGTCAGCCGCTTACCCTGGTAGGCGTTGACGATCCATTCTACTGGCGCGACGACATTCGGCGGGCAACGGCCGGCGCGCCCCGCGACACCACGCGGTTACTGCTGGCGCATACGCCCGACATCGTGCGCAACCTGGGGGACGAGCGGTTCGACCTCATTCTCTGCGGCCACACCCACGGCGGCCAGGTGCGCCTGGCGGAAAGCGTCGTCTGGCACACCAACACACGGGAGAGGCTCCCCCGTAACGCCGGTCTGATGCGCGTCGGCGCACACCTGGTCTACTGCTCGGCGGGCGTTGGCGTTTCCGTGCTGCCCATTCGCCTCAATTGCCCGCCCGAGGTGGGCTGGATCGAACTGATGCCAACCGGGCCGGAGCAGTCAGGCTAGTCTTCCCCGCCACACGGATCCGCACGTTAGCGCCAAGCAACGAGAATGGGCCTCCTCCCGTTCGCGCTGAGCCTGTCGAAAAGCGCTCAACCAGCGCTACCTCACCAGCTTCCTCCCGTTCCCGCTGAGCCTGTCGAAGCGCACTCAACCAGCGCCATCTCACCAGCTTCCTCCCGTTTCCGCTGAGCCTGTCGAAGCGCACTCAACCAGCGCAATCTCACCGGCCTCCTCCCGTTCCCGCTGAGCCTGTCGAAGCGCACTCAACCAGCGCCATCTCACCAGCTTCCTCCCGTTCCCGCTGAGCCTGTCGAAGCGCAACAACCAGCGCCATCACACTAGCCCCCCGTTCGCGCTGAGCCTGTCGAAGCGCACTCAACCAGCGCTATCACACCAGCTTCCTACCGTTCGCGCTGAGCCTGTCGAAGCGCACTCAACCCACTCTACCTCACCAGCTTCCTACCGTTCGCGCTGAGCCTGTCGAAGCGCTACAACCAGCGCCATCTCACCGGCCTCCTCCCGTTCGCGCTGAGCCTGTCGAAGCGCACTCAACCAGCGCTATCACACCAGCTTCCTCCCGTTCGCGCTGAGCCTGTCGAAGCGCTACAACCAGCGTTATCTCATAGGCTTCCTCCCGTTCCCGCTACCGGCATTAGCGGAGCCCATTGCTGAAGTGGTATCTTCCTGTTAGGCCTTTTGGCAGCAATTCTCACGTGAGGGCGCGATGAACTCAACAGACGTACACGCACGAGTCGCAGAGCTGACACCCGATCTGGTCGCTATTCGCCGGGAAATCCACCAGCACCCGGAGGTAGCCTTTGCCTTGGAACGAACGCCCCGCCTGGTGGCCGAACGCCTGTTGGCGGCGGGATGGGAGGTAGAAACCGGCGTGGGCGGACAGGGGGTCGTCGGCACATTGCACGGCAACGGCCCCGGCAAGGTGCTGGCTATTCGGCCGGACATGGACGCGCTGCCGTTTCCTGATTGGAAGGACGTGCCCTACGCCTCGCAAACGCCCAACGTGATGCACGCCTGCGGCCACGACGCCCACACAGCCGTCGGCATCGGCATTGCCGCCGTGCTTGCAGACATGCGCGAGCATTTTTCAGGCGCCGTAAAGCTGCTCTTCGACCCGGCTGAAGAGACCGGCGGCGCGTCAGAGGCGCTGGGCGGACCGCCCTGCGGACCCAAGGCCCTGCGCGCCGCGGGTGTGCTGGAGAATCCCAAGGTGGACGCCCTCATGGGCTTTCACAATCTGCCGGAGATTCCCGTCGGCCAGGTGTGGGTGCGGCCCGGCGTCATCTTCACCGGCTACGACACGTTCGCGCTCGAGGTCACCGGCAAAGAGACCCACGCCGCCCGCCGCCACCAGGGCAAGGACGCAATCCTGGCGGCGAGCAACGTGATCCAAGCCCTCTACGGCGCCGGCTCGCGCCTGGCGCCGGCCAACGAGGTGTTTTCGCTCAACGTCGGCTTGATCGACGGCGGCAAAGATCACAATCTCATTGCGCCAACGGTCAACATGCGCGGCACGGTGCGCTGCGGCCATTTGCCCACCCGCGCCGAATTGAGCACGCGCCTGGCAGCTCTGGTGGAGGCCGCGGCAACCAGCGCCGGCTGCGCGGCGGAGTTTTTGTTTACGCCCGGCAACCCGCCGGTCGTCAACGATCCCGCGTTGGCGGCTCTTGTCCACAGCACGGCAGCCGAGACGCTCGGCCCGGCTAACGCCGTCGCGATGGACGCCCCCTTGCTGATTGGCGATACGTTTTGCTTCCTGGCCCAGGACGTGCCCAGCGTCTACTGGCTCTTCGGCTCCGGCAACGCCGACCGCGGCATCACGTATCCCCTGCACCACAGCCGGTACGACCTGGACGAGGCATGCATCGGCCACGCCCTGCAGGTAGCGGTAGAGGCAACCCTGTCCTATCTCAATGGCGGCTAGTGCCGGTCGACCTGCGCCAGTTTGGGGGACACTTAGACTTCGATCTTCATCGTAGGTTGCGTGCAGCGATCGCGTCCTGTACGCCCCGATGCCTGGCCCATTGAAGCCGGAGACTACACGCCGTGGCTTGCCAAAAACCTCGATCACCTACTGGTAGGGGTTCCCGCTTAAAATCGGGAAACCGACTTCCATAGCGCAAGACAAGCGACGGCGACCGCCTTGTCAACGTCCCTATTTCTACAGATTGCCGGGTAAATCAGCCAGCACCTCCGGCTCGATTTCTTCCAGCGGCAGCGCCTCGTGGCAGATGGTGATTGCAGGCGAAGATTCAGCGGGGAGCCAGAGGGCACGTCCTACAACCAGGTTGTCGGCTACCAGGAAAACCAGAACGTGCGCCTGCGGATAGCGGTCATGGAGGAATTGGGTAAAGGGCGCGATGCGACCTCTACGGCCAGCCTCGTCGAGACTGTGCCAGTATGCGATTGAAGGTTCGTCCAGCGGCATGACGATTGCGTTGGCTACGCTCACCTCGCGCCGGTACGCGGCATCGTCAGTTGCCGCACCCGTGCTCTCCGGCGCGAGCGAAAGATACGCGTCGCAATTCCAGTTCTCACGCTTCTCCTGGCGCGAAATGAGGTCCGCGGCAAGCCGCGCTTCCCGGTTGTTGCCTGCCATTGGTATCGTCAGCCCTTGTTAGTTGATTGCGTCATTCGTGCGCCAAGCGGGCGGCAGAGCCCAATGGAGTCGCGCCCCGCGCGGCTGAGCCAAGAAATTGGGCACACTGCGCCGCAGCCCCCGGCGGCGCAGCGGCTCTCCGGCAGCGCCGCCATCCACCGAAAGCGCCACAACCATCCGGTAGCGCCACAGTCCTCAGGTAGCGCAGGTTTGTAACCTGCGGCCTCTCCCGCTCCGGCGGGGGACAAGCCCCCGCGCTACCGGTTCCGCCGTCTTCCGATGGCACAGATTTGTAACCTGCGTCCGCAGCAGGGCCGGTCTCGGGCGTCCCGATGGCCTCCCGCCGCAATCCGCTTTGCGCCCGCGCCGCCTCTCCGGCGGGGGACAAGCCCCCGCGCTACTCCGACCCGCCGCGCTCCAGTTTATGGCGCGGCCGAATAGCCTCCTACAGCTTACATTGGCGTGTCTGCCGGGTCACGTACGCCCGAATTCTCGCGCCAGTTGCGTGTGAGAGAGCCGCACCATGGTCGGGCGGCCGTGGGGGCACGTGCGCGCCAGGTCGCAGCGTTCCAGCGCGCCCAGGAGCGCCTCGATCTGCGCCGTGGAGAGCGCATCCCCGGCCTTTACCGCACCGTGACAGGCGATGACCCAACGGAGCCGTTCCAGGGGATCGCCGCGATAGTCCGGATTGTCCTTCTGTTCGATTACCGTCGTCACGAACTTTCCCCAATCATGGCCCTTTTCCGCCAAGAAGACCGGCACGGCCCGCAAGAGCCACGCCCCGTTGCCGAACGGCTCCAGCGCAAACCCCATGCGCGTAAGGTCATCGACGTGGCTCTCCAACCACTGCAAGTGCGTTGGGGCCAGTGACAGGGATTGCGGTTCCAGAAGTTGCTGGCTCTGCGCCTCGGGCAAGCGCTTGAGAACGGCTTCGTAGAGCACCCGCTCGTGAGCCGAATGCTGGTCGATGAGGTACATGCCGTCCACGCCTTCCGCAATCACGTACATCGCGCCGAGTTGTCCCAGCACGCGCAAGGTTGCGGGCGTGGCCGGCGTTCCCGACGCCAATCCGTTTTCCGGACTCGCCTGCGCGGCGTCTACCGGACGAAAGAGGTCCACCGCCTGAGCGGCCTGCCCCGGCCGCACTGACCCAGCGTCGCTTTGCCACGTGTCCATAGTTTGAAAGCGCTGGCGCAGCGGCTGCACGGCGACGTGTTCGGAGAGCACTTCCCGCAGCACGCGGCGTACCTGCCCCACCACCGCGCTGCTGTCGCGCAGGCGAATGTCGGCCTTCTGCGGATGCACGTTTACGTCCACGTCTTCCCACGGCAGCGTGACATTGAGCGCCGCAAGGGGGAAGCGGCCGTCGGGCATGAGTTCGGCAAACGCGTCCGTCACGGCGTAGGTCAGCGCCCGCGACTGCACCCAACGATGGTTCACGAACAGCGAGACGCCCGTGCGGTTGCCGCGATGCACGGTAGGCTGCACGAGTACACCGTTTAGCAGCGATTCGTCCACCGGAACCAACTGCTCGGCAAGCTCATGGCCGTGCATTGCGACGAAAACGTCCGCCATGCTCCCGCTGCCGCTGGTGCGAAAGACCTCGCGCCCGTTGACGCCGAGCGAAAAGCGCACGCCCGGATGGCTGAGCGCCAGGTGCTGGACGCACTGCACGACGCGCTGGGCCTCTGCGCGGGGGGTCTTGCAGAAGGCGAGCCGCGCCGGGACGTTGAAGAACAGATGGCGTACTTCCACTGCGGTGCCGACCGGCGCTGCCGTGGCCTCGACTGCGGCCTGCTCGCCACCGACAACCGTGAGCAGACGCCCCGCATCGTCCTGCGCCGCACGCGACCGGATGGCCAGGTGGGAAACTGCCGCGATGGATGCCAGCGCCTCGCCCCGAAACCCCAGGGTGCGGATGGCCGCCAGGTCGTCCACGCTCTCGATCTTGCTGGTGGCGTAGCGGCGCACCGTCAGGGGCAAATCGTCCGGGGCAATGCCGGCGCCGTCGTCCGCCACCATTACCCGGCGCAGGCCGCCCTGCTCGATTTCAACGCTGATGGACGTAGCCCGGGCGTCGAGCGCGTTTTCGCACAGCTCTTTGACAACTGACGCGGGGCGTTCAACCACCTCTCCCGCCGCAATCTTCGCGGCAAGCGCGGCGGGCAGCACGTGGACGGCCATGTCCGTTCCTTTCTCAGCGCTCTGTAGTAGCAGGATAGCAATGGCGCCCGCGCAGGGTCAAAAACCCGGGGGCGCGCCGCACAGGGTCGCAATCGGTGACTCTCATAGTCACCTGCACAGGCGCGCAGATTATCTTCTCGCATCATCTTATCTTATCTAAGCAATTATGCTCATAATACTTGACACAGACACACTCATGTTTTAGAATGCTTGTAGAGGTTCGGTCACCGAGTACAGTTCTTACGGGAGGTATAACCATGGCTGAACTCAAGCGCTACGATCCCAACACGTACGCGACCGCCCAGGACGTCTTCGATCGGCTGTTCGACCGGTCGCTCTTCGGCCCCGGTCTCTTTGGCAACGCGGCCCCAACCCAGCCGGCGCGAGGCTTTCCGTCTAATCTCTGGGAGACCGACGAGGCCTATGTGCTGGAGTTGGCCATTCCCGGCGCGCATCCCGATAACGTCGAGATGACGCTGAGCAAGGGCAGCCTGATCATCAAGGGCAGCTACGAGCGCAACGAGACCAGGCCGGGCAACCGGATCTGGCGCCAACTGCCTGAGGGCGATTTTGAAATTGCCTACACGCTGCCAAGCGCCGTCTACGCCGATGAGGCTAGAGTCTCCTGGTCCAACGGCATCTTCACGGTGCACTTGCCCAAGGAGGAGAAAGCCAAGTCCAAGCGGCTCAAGATCAACGTGGGCAAGTAGCATCTCGCCGCCCAGGTAACCCACACCAAACGCAGACGCCCACAGGACTACGAATAGCCCTGTGGGCGTTGCCGATACCGGTGGGGCCCTCACCGCACGAGCCACGCGGGAAGGGGGCTTCCCGTTCTCGGAACTGCCGCCCGCGGTGCCGGCGCTTCCGCCGCCCGCGTAAGCGCAATGCCGGGGCGCTGCCTCCGGCACGGGCCTAGCGCGCGGCTACCGCGCCCCGTTGGTCCGCCTGCCAGCGCTGAGCCTGGGCATAGAGTTCCCGCGCGCTGTGTTCGGCGGCGTCTCCCTGAGCGCCGCCCATGGCCGCCAGTTCGGACAGGCGCTCCTCTCCGGATAGGCTTACCACGTGGGTAGACGTTCGCTCTCCCTCCGTCCGCTTGTGGATGAAGAGGTGCCGATCGGCATACGCGGCCACCTGCGGTAGGTGAGTCACGCAGATCACCTGGTGATTCCGCGCCAAGTTCCAGAGCTTCTGGCCCAGCACCGCTCCGCTGCGCCCGCCAACGCCGATCTCGATCTCATCGAAGATGAGGACCGGCGTTTCGTCCACGTGGGCGAGCGCCGCCTTCAGGGCGAGCAGAATGCGGGACGCCTCGCCGCCAGACGCAACAGCCGCCAGCGGTTTCAAGGGTTCACCGGGATTGGGGCTAATGACAAACTCCACTGTGTCGATGCCGGTGGGCCCGCAGTGGAATGTCAACAGCCCGTCCTCGGTTGCCACGGCCAGACCCTCAGGCGCTTCTTCCTGCGTCACCGCCACGCCGAATTGCATACTCTCCAGGCCAAGCGCCCGCAATTCCCGGCCTACCGCGGCAACCAGTGGGGCCACCCCGGCCTTGCGTTGTGCCGAAAGTTCTGCGGCCTGGGCCGCCAGCCCCGCGGTCAGTTCCTCCCGTTCCCGGGCCAGGTCGGCCGCCCGGTCCTCACTGCTCTGCAAGCCTGCTAGCTCAGCCGCCGCTTCATCGGCGTAGGCCAGGATGTCCGCCACGCTGTCTCCGTACTTGCGCTTGAGGTCTTCGACGACGTCCAGGCGCGCTTCCACCTCGCTGAGCCGCGCGGGGTCTTGTTCCAGGCCGTCCGCGTAGCGCCGCACGTCGGCTGTCAGTTCCTCCAGTTGGGCGGCGACCTCCTCGCCCATGCGGCGGTAGGGCGTTGCCTCGGGATCGAGTTCCGCCAGTTGCGCCAGCCCGCGCAGCGCTTCGTCCAACCAGTCGCTGGCCGGCCGCGCCGGTTCCGGCGCGTCGCTCAACGCCTCGAGGACTCTCCCTGCCAGGTCCACCAGTTCGGCGCTGTTGCGCAATCGCCGGTACTCCCCGCGCAACGCCTCTTCTTCGTCCGGCATGAGGTCCGCGTCGGCGATCTCCTGGACTTGATAGGCGAGCATGTCAGCGCGCTGCGCCAATTCCCGCTTGTCCCGCTGCAGGCGCCGGAGTTCGGCTTCTACGGCGTGCACGGCTCGGTACGCGTCGGCAACGCCGGCCCGCAACGCTTCGATGCCGGCGAAGCGGTCGAGAGAGTCCAGTTGCAGCGGGGCGCGCAGCAAAGAGAGATTCTCGCCCTGCCCGTGTATGTCGACGATGAGACCCGCCACGGGCTGCAGCGCGCGCACCGACGTGGTGCGTCCTTGCAGGCGGGCCGTGGTCCGGCCGGAGGCCGCGATACTCCGCGAAAGCTCCAGGCGTCCCCCATCGTCCGCACCGGCGCCGACCGCGCGCAGGGCTGCCGTCAGAGCCGGGTGCGCCGGGTTCGCGGCGAATTTCCCCACGACGTGCGCCGCGCTCGCGCCGCTGCGCACGTCCGCAGCGCCGACGCGATTGCCCAGCAGCGCGCCAATGGCGTCGATGATGATTGACTTGCCGGCGCCGGTCTCGCCG
>JAJEAH010000065.1 GCA_022824225.1 Chloroflexota bacterium | reverse complement strand
CCAGTACGACTGCTTGGCGGTGAGTAGACGGGCCACTTCACACCGCTCTTCAAAGGTGAACTGACTGTAGTGTTTTCCCATGGCAACACCTTAGCAAAGTGTTGCACTTCGTTTGTGAGTCTAGCGAATCCATCTTCTCTTGGTTTCCCGCGTTGCCAACACCGGCGGGGACAAGTCCCCGCGCTACAGAAGATTAAGAATGAGCAATGAAGACCCCTGCCGCTCACGGTACGATCATCACCTTCATGCCCTCGGCGTTATTGTGGGCCGCTGCCATGGCCTCCGGGAACGCGCTGATGGGGAACGTGTGGCTGATGAGCGGGTCCACCGTCACCTTGCCCTGCAGCAGCAGGTCCATGGCCAAGGGGTATGTATAGGGACTCAGGTGCGCGCCGTGGATGTTGAGTTCCTTGCGGTCGCCGATGATGGTCCAATCGGCTTTCACGTCCTCGGCAAACACGCTGAACTCCACAAACGTGCCGAGCTTGCGGACCATGTCCAGGCCCTGGGTTACGCCCGAGGGATGGCCGGTGGCTTCGATGTATACGTCGCAGCCGTAGCCGTCGGTAAGGTCGAGCACGGCCTCCAAGGCGCCGGGGTCAGTGGGGTCCAGCACCACGTCAGCGCCGAACTCGGTCGCCAACGCGCGGCGTCTCGGGTGCAGGTCGATGCCGATGAGGGTGGCGGGTGAATAGAGCCGCGCCGCCTGCAGCATGCAGAGGCCGATATTGCCCATGCCGGCAACCACCACCGTATCGCCGACGCTAATCTCGCCGCGTTCCACCGCGTGGAGCGCGCAGCCCAGCGGCTCCACGTAGGCGGCCTGTTCCGCCGTGAGGCCGTCCGGTACCTTGTGGACGATGGCGTTGCGCGGCACGCGCACGTGGGTCGCCATGCCGCCGTCGCAGATACCGCCCTTGAACCCAAAGATGTAGTTGACCTGGCACATCCAGTACTGGCCCCGGGTGCAGAAGCGGCACTGCCAGCAGGGCACAATCTGTTCTACCACGACGAGATCACCTTCTCGCAGGCCGTGCCGCTCCGCCGCCGCCGGGTCAAGCGCTTCCACGTAGCCGCTAAACTCATGCCCCGGCACAACGGGCGTAATCACGTAGGGCTTGCGGGTCTCGCTGCCCCAGAAGTGCCCCGCGCCGTCGTAGCATTTGATGTCGCTGGCGCAGATGCCGCTGGCCGCGGTGCGCAGAATCATGGACGCGTCTTCCATCACCGGCAAGGGCGCTTGTTCCACGCGGTAGTCCTGCGGCCCGTAGCAAACTACCGCGTCCATCGTTTCAGCCATGGTCCTGCTTCCCCTACGTTTGGGCACATTAAGAGGCAATCAGCCACGCGCCAACATTCTCAATGCGGATGGTGTTGTCGCATTCAGTATGGTAAGGGTCTCGCCACGGTGTCAAGGCGCATGGCAGAGCGGCGAGACCAACCGCACGGCCTGGCGTGGATCCGTCACTCCCGCGCAGGCGGGAATCCATCCGGGGCTTCTTCGTTCGGCATGGCGGGATGCCTAACCGGAGAAGATGGATTCCCGTTGTCACGGGAATGACGGATTCTGTTTCGCTCTCCTCGGGGTAGCGCGGCGGCTTGTCCCCCGCCTCCCCGCGCCGGAGTGTGACTGGGACTAAAAAGAGTGGCGAATACTATCCCGGCCAGGCGCTTGGCCGCGTCTCACTGCCTACCCGGCCACGGCGCGGACGCTCGTGTACTGGCAGCCCTGGGGAAAATGCCGCACGGGGACGCCGGGGAAGTGACCGCTGAGGTACTCCGCCAGCGACTGCATGCCCCACTCCTCGGCGGTGGCGTGGTTCACCACCAGCAGCGGCAGGCCGCGGTCGATGGCCCAACTGCCGTCGGCCCAGAAGCGCATGCCGTCTTCGGTCACCAGCAGCGCATCGGGATACCTGCCGTCCTGGTCGTGTAGTTGCGCCATGTCGGGCACACGGCAAGCTGCGCCCGTGCCGATAGCCAGCCTTTCAACCGTGCGCGTTGCGTCGCCGAGCACCTGCACCTGGTCTTGGCCGATGGCGCTCAGCCGCGCGGCAAAGGCTTGCGCCAGCGCGAGCACCGTTTGGCTTGGCGCCGCGTACAGGCCGTACCAGCCGTGCGCATCCGCGGCCAGCGGCGGGCCGGCCAGTCCCAGCCCCCGGGCCCAGCTATCGCGTATGCCGTGCCTGGGCATCACGTCCCACACGTCGTGGCAGCGGTAGACCACCATACCGGTTTCCGCCAGCCAGGCGCGTTTCGCCGCGGTGTGGTCGTCGGCGAACGACCCGGGTTCGTCGTCGCGGTGGACGTAGAACGTCGGTTCGTGGGTCACGAACACGTTACAACCGGCGGCGTGGGCGGCTTTGAGCGTCGGCCACTGGCTCTGCCACGCCACGGCAATGCCGCGCACGTCGCTACCCGGATCCCCGGCTTTGAATGTATCGACGGTACGGCCCCAATCTACCCACGTGCCGACTGCCCGCATGTGTTGGTCGATTTCGTGCGCGCGCATGGTATTCTCGTTTCTTGCTGCCTTGACAATTGTCAACAGGCGTTCATAATGACAGTTAAGCACTCTAACGTGCTGCGTGTCATTCCGTCAAAGAAAGGGAGCCAAATGGATCGAGAGTTGTATCGAGTCCATGCTTCGCGCCGGTCGGTGCTGGGCGGTGCCGGAGTGATCGGCGGCGGAGTCCTGCTTGCCGCGTGCGGCGCGACCGGCGCCGCGGCCCCGGCGGGCGGCGAACAGGAGGAGGCCGCGCCAAAGTCCGAAGCGGAAGCGCCGGCGGAGATGGAGGCGACGACGATCGTTGCCTACATCAGCGTGTCGGATGACCTGCTGGCCCGCTGGGAAGACGAGATCGAAAAGCCGTACGAGGCCGCAAATCCGCACATCGACCTGGAACTCTCGTCGCAGCCGGGCGGCGAGGCCGGCATGCGCGAAAAGCTGCAAGTGCTCATCGCGGGCGGTATTCCGCCGGACGTGTGGGAATACGCCACCATCGCGGAAACCATGGCCGAGAACGACTGGCTGATTCCGATTGACGCCTATGTCGCCCGCGACCAATACGACCTCACCGTCTTTGCGCCCAAGCTCTTCGACTTCTACACCCGCTACGACGGTAAGCTCTGGACCATCCCCTGGGGCCACGGCGGCAACACCTTCGTCATGGCGCTGAACCGCCAAATCTTCGATGAGGCCGGCATTGGCTTGCCCAGCGCCGACCTGGAACAGACCTGGGGCTGGGACGAGTGGATCGACGTCGGCCTGCGCCTTACCAAGATGCAGGGCGACACCGTGGAGCAGTTCGGCATCGCCGACCAGGGCGGTTGGTGGAGCCATACCTTGCTCTGGGACACCGACTGGGTGAGTGAGGACCTGAAGACCATCACGTCCGACAATCCCGACATGGTCGAAGGCATGACGAACTACTTCGATATGTCAGTCAAGTATCGCTCGGTGCCCAAGCCGGGCGAGCTAGACGAAGTGCATGGCATGAACTTCTATGACGTGTTCAACAACGGGCTCACCGGCGTGGTGCGCATGCCGCCCTACGCCATCACGCGGTTTACGCGCGTGGAGCAGAAGGTGCCGTTGGTGCTGGCGCCGTCACCCGCCGGGAAGCGGTCGGTGCCCGACGTAAACTGGCACAGCTTCGGCATCGTCAACGGGACCGAACACCCCGATGAGTCCTGGGAAGTCATCAAGTACCTGCTGGAGGACGGGCGCTACTCCATCTTCTTCGGCAAGATTCCTTCCCAGGCCAGCCTGCACTTGTCCTGGCTGGAGGAAGAGTTCAAGGACCTGCCGGACGTGGGTCTGGAAGCGGCCACGAACAGCCTGGTCGGCGCTGTGCCGCAGACCAGACTCTTTCGCCTGAACTGGGCCGCCGTCTACCCGATCATTCGCGATCAGTTGAACGAGCGCGTCTACACGGGCAAGGACGACGTGGCTACGGTGCTGCAAGACCTGAAGCCGGTGCTGCAAGCCACCATCGAGGACTAGGGCCCGCAGCGTATACACCGCGCCGCTGCGTTGGTCCGTCTGAGCACGGGGCGCTTGCAGGGAGAGGGATACGCCTAGGCGTATCCCTCTCCCTGTGTGATTCCCTTGCGGCGTGCCGGCAGTGCGATTGGGCCCGGACCATCGGCCGCGGACAGTCCCAGTGTGCGGTCGGACGCGCCTCGAGAATCCTCTCTCGCGCCTGCCCATGGGTCTGGCAACCGCCTCCCGGTATAATGAAGTCACCAATTCACATTGTTTCTCGTTACGCGTGCAGAGGATCAAGCCGACTCCATGTCAGCAACGTTTAGTCTATCGCCGCGCCCCAATAGCGCGCACCTCATCCCGTGGCGGGCGTGGTCGGAGGAAGCGTTTGCCGAGGCGCAAGCGCGCAACCGGCCCATACTGCTCTGCATCACCACGGCGTGGAGCCAATGGTCGCATCTCATCGATGAGCGCGCCTATTCGGACGAAACCGTGCAGTATCTCGTCAAGACCGAATTTGTGCCGGTGCGGGTGGATGCCGCCGCGCGCCCGGACATCGACCGGCGCTACAATCGCGGCGGCTGGCCCACCACGGCCTTTCTCACGCCGGAAGGCGAACTCATGGCGGGCGCGACGTACATTCCCGTGCAGGAGATGCGCGACTTCCTGGTGGAACTCGCCGAAGAATACCGCAAGAACCGCGAGACCATCCGCGCAAAGCTCGGCGCGTTGGAAGCAAAGCGGCGTGAGGCCGAGGCGGCGGAGAAAGCCGCGGACGGCGTGCTCACGCCCGCGATTCCCACCGAGACCATGGCATTCATCATGTCCGCCTTCGACCGCGTGAACGGCGGCTTCGACGACGCCCCCAAGTTCACCCACACCGAGGCGCTGGGCTTCGCGCTGGAATGGTGCCAGCACAGCCTCGACTTCGATCTGGCGGCGCTGGTCAAACATTCCCTCGACATCATGGCGTTGAGCAACCTCTTCGAGCGCAATGACGGCGTGTTCTTTCGCTTTGCCAACGACGCGCAGTGGGAGAACCCGGAGCGCGAATGCACCCTGGAAGAAAACGCGGCCCTGGCCGCGCTCTATTTCGAGGCCGCCCACGTTTTTCGGGAAGAGGCCTTCCTCCAGACCGGCGCGCGCGTGTTGGCCTACCTGGCGGAGAAGCTGCGGGATGCCGCCAGCGGGGGATTCTACGGCGGGTTCTACGCGCCGCAGGAATACTACCAACTGCCCGCGGCGGAGCGGGCGGCTTTCGCCGAGACGTGCACGGACAGGGTCATTCATGCCAAGGAAACCGCGCAGGCGGCGCAGGCGTTCCTGACCGCCTACCGCACCACGGAGCAACCGGCGTACCTTGACCAAGCGACCGCGGCCCTGCGCCACGTGTGGCACGCCATGTGGGATGCCGAACGCGGCATCGCCCGCAATTGGGACTGCGACCCGTACGATTGGGGATGGCTGCCCGACCAAACGGCCGCGGCCCAAGCCTTCGCGCAGGCCTACGAGACCACCGGCGAGCGCGAGTATCTGAAACGCGCCCAGGCCGTGGCCGCGCATTGCTTGCGCGTCCACCACGATGCCAAGACCGGAGGGTTCTGGGATAGCGCGCCGGGGCTGACGGATTCCCCGCTGGGTTTGCTGGCCCAGCGCCAGGAGGTAATGGCGGACACCGCAGCCGCGGCGGCGCTCATGATCCGCCTCTGGCAGCTTACCGGTGACGAGATGTACCGCGCGGCGGCCCAGTCCGCCTTGGCAAACTATGCCGATTCGTTCCGGCACTTTGCGCACTTCGGCGCGCTCTACGGGCAGGCGGTCGACCGCCTCTTGCGGGCGCCAACACGCATCGTCGTGATTGGGTCCCGGGCGTCGGCGGCGGCCCAAGCGCTATTTCAGCAAGCGCGGCGTATTCACACGCCCGCACAAATCGTGCAGTGGCTCGACCCGGAACGCGATGCGGACCTGCTCGCGGCCCACGAGATTGCGGCAGAAGGCGAACAGCCCGAGGCGCGGGTGTATTCCGGCTGGCAGGAAGAGGCGCGCGCCGCCACGCCGGGTGATCTCGCCGGCATCTTCGAACAGGTGGAGTCTCAAGGAGAACGCGACTAGGCAAGGCGTCTCGGCTGGGTCGATGATCGGGAAGATGGCGCATGGGCTTGTGCGGGCCCGCCGGTCGGCGGATATCGGGCAAGACCGGGCGAAAGCTGGGGATCTGCCAGGGGTCGGGATCGGCCTAAAGGGCAAGGCAGGCTAGCGGATGGGACTATCGTACAAGATAGGGTTTGCCGTGATGGCGACCGGCGTCATCATCATGGTCTCAAGCGGAGTTTTCGGGGGAATCCTATTCGCAGCGCTCATGCAGCTCTTGACGCTCTTGGGCGCGCCTGCAGAGCGAGAGTTCTTACCCCCGAGCGAACCGGAAGCGGGCGAGCAAATGCTGCAGTTGCTCGGCTCCCAAGTCATTACGTGCGGGGTCTGCATCGTCATTATCCGTCTGCTGCTCGGCTTGCTGGGATTGGCCAGCAGGCCGGGATGGACCAGCAAGCTGGGGTGGGCCAACAAGCTGGGATTGGGCGCGGCAGCACTTGGGCTCCTCATCGGCATCGCCGGCGCGACGCCGGAGCTTCTTCTCTATGAGTTCTTCCGCTATGGCTACGGGCAGCAGGGGACGATGGCGACGCTGGAGACGATCATAGGCGTTGGCAATGTCATGCTATGGATCGGAGTTGCCCTCTTGATCTTAGGTAAGCCTGTCCGGGCCCTGTTCGGTTCCTGGGTCAACTGGCTCGGCTTGGGGTTGGTCGCGATCGGTATCACTGGCGCGGTGGTGGGCTGGGGAGCGCCCTTCATCATAGCCGCTGTGGTTGGGGCCATTACGCTGCTTGTGGGAGCCTGGCGTCTCCTAGCCGCGCACGGCGCCAACCCTTGATGCAGAGTGAGCGGTGGAGTGAGCGGCGCGGCGGCGGGCGAGCGTTTGAGTAAGTATACGCGCCGCTATGGCTCCCCGGCGCGGACTTGCGCCTGCTTGCGGGTGAGCCGTTACCAGCCGTACAGCACAACCGCCCACGCAGACAGGGCCGCGAGCACCACAATGACCATGAGGACCGTGGCCGCGACGGCCAGCAGCACTTTTGGGACGTCTCTTGCAAGCGAATTCAACGCCGGCAGCTTGGCGCTTGGGATGGCTGCGCCCCTGGCAGCGCCGGTTCGGAAGGCCTGAGCGGGCCCGGGCGGGGCTGGGGCAGCAGGCTGCGCCGGAGGAGCGTGACGGGAGGTTTTCCGGGCGCGACGCCGCTTGCGAGAACCGGCCGGTCTCGCTGGCGGCCGCGCGGGCGGCCGCGTTTGGCGGCGGCTCGGACCGGCCGCGGTCGGCGTTGCTGTCCGCGACGTGACCGCTGACAGACCCGGCGCGGACCCTGGCCTGGACCTTGTCCCAGGCTTCGACCCTGTCGCAGGCTTCGACCTTGTCGCGGGCCCAGTTGCCGGTGACGACGGCGCTGTGCTGGGCGGGACGTCTTGCAGAATCGTCTCCAGGTCCGGCACGTCCGCTACCCTGGGCAGAGCGCAGTACTCCTCCAGGCGTTCCGTCAGTTTGACCACGGCGGGATCGCGGGACTTCTTCAGGCGGTCGAAAACGGCGGAGTTGCCGGGGTCGGCGTAGTCCTTGCCGGTAAAGATCAGGTTGTCGTCGTTGTAGAAAGTCCAGAGCGTGGGGTCGGCGGCAACGGCCAGCAGGCTGAGATAGACCACGAGGGTGGGAAAGTTGTCCACGTAATCGTCGTAGTCTTCCGCCGACCGCTGCGGATGTTGGTAGTTCTTGTGCCCCAATTCCGGGCTGCGCTCGCCGCGAAACTGGGGCAGGAACATGCCGTCGTAGTCCACCAGGCGGATGTTGCCGTCCGCCTGTACCATCACGTTGCCATGCTGCAAGTCGTTGTGGGCGATGCGCAGCCCGCGCAAGCTGGCGGTCGTGCCACCGCGCCACTGGGCGGCGATGCGCCGCAGCGTTTCCGGCTCTTGCAGCTTGGAGTCGACGAACGTGCTCAACACCTCGCCTTCCACCCACTCCATCTTGACGATGGGGTACCAGCGGCCTTTGAGGTTGATGCCGTCTTCCAGGTACTCAAAGTGCACGAAGGCCGGCGGCAGGACATTGAGCAGATAGTCGCTCAACTGGTTGTAGCGGGACTGCTGGTCCTTGACCTCGCGGGTGAAGCAGCGCACCGCGAACGCGCCGCCGCCATGGCGGGACGCGCCGCCGACCGAGACCGAGTAGACGCAGGCGAAAGAGCCGGAAAAGACCAAGGGCATGCCCCGTTGGTTAACGGCTACCTCTCCGCCCTCAAGCTCGGTGCCCTTGAAGCACAGGCGGGGATTTTGCACCGCCTCGCTGAAGTCGGTTATTCCCGGCCAGGACATGGCTGCGCTGCACCTCTCAGGTCTCGGCGACCGCGATGACGACCACCGTGGTGTCGTCGTTGCGCATCGCTCCGGCGTCCCGCTGCTCCGTGACCCAGTCGGCCCATCGCGACGCGTTCAAGGCCTGGAGGGTCTCCCAGGGCTTCTCGCCGGCGGCGTTACTGGCCAGGAACCAGCAAGCGAGCGCGTCGGACGCCAGGATGAAGAGGTCTCCCGCCGCGCATTGGCCGCCGCCGCGCCGCACCTCTTCCCACAAATCTCCGGCATTGGCCGGGTTGCTGCACACCAGGGCGGGCGTATTGTCGAACTGGGCGGCGTCTGCCAGGGGAAAGGAGACTTGCAGGCGACCGCCGCGGACGATGAAGAGGCAGCTATCCCCCACAGCCACCGCCTGCCAACAAAGGCGCCGGGGGTCGTCCGGCGCCGTCCCAACGGTCAGCCCCAACAGACTGGCGAAGGCCCCGGCCCGCGCTTTGGCCTCGCCATGCCAGGGCACGCGGTCCCAGGGCACGCCGGCGTGCCATTCCGCTTGCGCCGCGGCCAACCAAGCAGAGAGGGACTCCTCCGTCAGGTTGCGGAGGTCGAGGGGCCGGTCGACGAAGGCGTCGGTCAGGATATTCGCCCACTCCCGGGCAAAGGCGGATTCGCTGGCGCCGTCGGCTACAACCACCCGGACCGTGCGGCGGCCGGACGCGCCGATGCGCTGGGGATAGACCGCTCGGGCCGCGTCCTCGTATTCGTCCGGACGGTTGCCTGCCTTGGGCAGCCAGAACTGCTTGGGGGGTTGAAGGGCCATCTTGGACAGCAAGCCGATCAGTGCAGATCCGAAGCGGCGCGCGTCCCAATATCCAAGAACTGCACCAGAGCCACCATGTCGGCGTTGTAGACGTACCCGCGCGAACCCTCCACCACCGGCAATTCCATGCTCGTCGCAAGGTCGCGGACCGGATCCGGAAAGACGGAAGACATGCGGAACATCGACGCCGCGAAGTCATCCGGAGGCAGGTCGCTCTCAGCGGCCGGGTACTGCACCGGCGGTGCGGACACCTCCGAAAGGTGCGCGTTGTAGAGCAGCGTGGCGCCGTCGTTGGTTGCCAGAGCCATGAGTTCTTGGGCTATGGGTTCAGGATCCCCATCGCCGGCGGCGCCGTCGGAGATGTTGATCACCATTGGGGGATAGGAATCCGGGTGTTCTTCCGTCCACGCTCCCACGGCGCTCGCGGCGGCGGCCAGCGCCCCGCACATGGGGGTGCCGTAGCTGGCCGTCGGCCGGAGCCACACCGGAAACTTGCGCGTAACTTCCACGATACCGCCGGCCCCGTCGGACTCCTTGACCTGCCGTTCCTCCACGTCGGCCGCGTCTACCACCTGGCTGACCGTCAAGAAGGGCTGTTGCAGAGAGGTTTCGGGAAAGACGGTTGCCAGTATTGGGGTTCCTTCACTGTCGGTGGTGTACGTGATAACGCCAATGTGGAAGTAGTCGCGGATATCCATGCCCTGGGAGCAGCGCTGGGAGATGGCGTCGAGAATCCGATTGATGGCATCGGCCGCGCCGTCCATCTTTTGCAGGCCGGGCTGCCCGCCAAGGGCCTCTCTCATCGAAGCCGATTGGTCGAGCAGGAAGAGGAAGCAGCCGGGGTTGTTCCGGCTGATGTCCGCAGTATACGGCATCGTAGACTACTCCTTGGGGTGCGTGACTACAGTGTAAGCAGAGCTAGTAAGTGTATACCACAGAAACGGCTTGTAGACAATCGGTGTGACCCCCGCAGAGGCATTGGCGGCCTGGAAGGAGCGAGCGGCGGTGGGCTATAGTCTTGTCGGTTTCTGCGAGATTGCGGCGTTTCCGAAGTGTGGGTGGGTAGAACCGGCGTCCCGCCAAAGTCGCGGTCGGCGCGCGGGCAACGAATGATGCGGGTGCAGATTCGCGTCCAGGCGAGGGGCGCGCGTAAGCGCCTTGGGTTAGGTTAGCGCACCACCTCGACGGTCACGATGTCTATGCCCTGATACTTGCGGTGGCGCACGCCGGAGGCGAAGTGCCGGAGCAGCCGCAGGGAGATTTCACCCGCTGCGGGCGCGTCGGACTGGGCGCTCATGTAGGCGAGCGCGTCCTCGATATTCTCCTCTGCCAACACCGCCATGAACTCTAGCTCGATCACGCTTGCAGCCGGACGCGCCAGCACGATCAGACGCCGCGAACTGTCGTCGAGCTGTTCTCCCAGCAAGCTCGACAGCGCCTCCTCGCCCACCAAGCGCAGCCGGTTGACTGATTCCTCATTCCAACCCAGGTTGACCGCTATCTGGGCCAGGAATTCATCGAGTTGCGGCAACGCGCTGATGTCTAGCGAAATCTCGAGCCGTTTCCGCCGGGGGGCCGCCAGCTCGATGAACACGGTCAGCAGAAGCGCGACCATGGCGCCCGCGATCAAACCGTTGCCCAACACCAGGCCCCACGCGCCGCCAATAACCTGCGTAATGATGTTGTCGCCTTGCAGTCCGATGCCTACCGCCAGTGAGAGCGCCACGATCAAGATCTTGCGCTGATCGAGACCGTCTTGGGCGACAGTGCGCAGTCCTTCCACGAAGAGCAGGCCCATGAGCATGAGCATGTAGGCGCTGGTGACCGCGTTAGGCACCGTGAGCAGGAGCGCCATGGGTTTGGGCAGGAGCGCGAGCACAACCAACATGATCCCAATTGCGTAGCCGACTGAGCGCGCGGCCACGCCGGTGAAATTGATGAGCGAAACGCTGGTAGCGGCGTAGGTGCCGGTGGGCAGCACGCCCAGCAACCCTGAAAGCAATGAGCCCAGCGCGTTCGCGTTGACCGTGCCCTGCACCCGGCGGTAGTCGGTTACGCGCGGCTCCCGCCACGAGACCTGCTGCACCACAACGCTAGACCCGACCGCCTTGATCGCGCCCGATATGGACACGATCAGAAACATGGGCAGCAACGCCCAGAATTCCGCGTCCGGCACGACTGCGAAGCCGGGCAGCCAAAGCTCAGGCACGCCCAGCCACGGCGCTTCCACTAAGCTCGTGGGGTCGTAGATGCCAAACGCGGCAGCCGCAGCGCAGCCAACCAGGACGCCGAGCAACGGCGTCCATAGGCGCAGGGCGCCCGTCGCGCGCAGCCCCAGGGCCGCAACCGCGAGCAGCGTGATGCCGGCCACGGCCGGCCCGGCCAACGCGGGCGCGCCTTCCGGGACTTGCCCGAGCCTATCTACCGTAAGCGGTAAGACACTCGCCGCAATCAGCATGATCACCGTGCCGGAGACGACCGGTGTGACGATGCGGCGCAAACGCGGCAGATAGGCCGCCAAGGCGAATTGGGTGAGCGATGAGATGACCACCAGGGCGGCGAGCGTTGCCGGGCCTGCCTGATCCAAAGCCAGCAGCCCGATGGCAAGGTAGCTGGGAACGGCGCCGGCCATGAGAATGTTGCCGCCGCCGATTGGACCGAAACGCGCCGCCTGGAGCGCGGTGGTGATACCGCTGACGGCAACCGCCGCCAGCACGGACCACGTTACATAGCCGTCACCCAGTCCCGACGCGCGGGCGAAGAGCAGCATGGTCAGCACGGTTGGCGGCAGGGACAGCAGGACGCCCTGGAACGCCGCGCCGAGGGTCGGTCCGAGAGGGCCGGACTCCTCCGGTTCATGGGTTACGCCCTCAACCTGTTGCATGGCATTCCCCACAGGGCGCCGTGATGCCGGCAGGTTCGCCGCAGCAGAATCACGCGCCTTCTACGCCGCACGCGCCGCCCCGCGTATACCGGCTGCGGGACGCGCGCACTGCGGCAAACGCCGCCGCATTGAACGAGGCCTGTGCCGGCTAGAGGCGGTCAGTCTCCGTGATCGCCATGCGTCCGGCAGCGACGCCCCTGCCCCAGTTAGCGTACTGCGCCGCCCGGCGCGAGATACCTCCGCCGCGGGCCGCGACTCCCCCCATACCTTGGCCGGACATGCCGGCGAGACTCTCTGCAACCGCATGCTCTGAGTCCACCACCACCGCGCAAGTCTTCACGTTTCCCGTCACGCTTTCACGACAGAGGAGTGATTCCAGTTTACGCGACTTTTCGGGGCGGGGGAAATGGGCGCTGCGCCTCGCCACAGAGAGTGCGCTTGGCCTACTTCACGCGAGGCACGTGCGTAAAGAATGAGGTGTGCAGACAATCCCCATATCGCAAACCAGAAGCGGGTCTGCCCCAAGGCCGGTTGGCAAGACGCCAGCGCGCGGCCAGTCAGCGGTGCGTGTTCCGGCAGCCGGGAGCAGCGGACGGGCGGCAGGCAGTTGCGCGGCAGGCGGGTGTATCGTTCGTGTTTGCCGCTCTACACAACGAAATCCACGATTGGCAACCCGTAGAACGCCGCGCTCAGCAGCGAAGACAGGGCTCACAGGGATTACACCGGGCCGCGGCGTCGCGCACTGCGCTTAACGAAATCTGGGAAAGGCAAAGGAGGGCCGCCCAGTGGGCAACCCTCCTTCTTTGTCGAAACCCCCCAAACGTCTACGCAAGCGAACGTTTGGTTGGCGGATCCTGTCCTACTCGACGCGGAGATTCTCGTTGATGTAGTTCTCAGCAACGGGCAGGAACTCTTCCACGGTATTCTCGCGGTTCTTTACGGCCGCATACTGCGGGCCCAAGACATCGTTGATATCGTAGAAGTTTGCGAACTTGAGCATGCCGTGACCGGACTGCGGCGTGTGCTGGGCCTCCAGGAAGAACGCCGTGCCGTCCACTTCGCCGCCCTGCTTCTCTTCCCAGTGTGCTTGCGCTTGGTCGAAGAGGTGCAGCATCGGGGTTACCACGTGGCCGGTCAGCTCCAGATAGGTGAGGCCGTTGTCGCCATCGAGCAGCCACTTCAGTACTTCCCACGTCTGGTCGACGTGGTCGGTGTTGCCCACGAAGACCGCGTGCGTGTAATGGCGGCCGGAGTGGTTGGGCGGCTCGCCCGTATACGGCAGCGCGCCAATGCCCCATTCGAACGGCGCTTCAGCCGCTTCCGGCGGCACTACGAACATGACCGACATGCCAAAGGCGCCGGTGGAATAGAAGTAGTGGCCGGTCCTGCCGCCGGTGAGGTTGCTGTGTTCCTCTGACGTCGGCATGACGTGGAACTTGTCGATGATGTCGATCCAGAAGTTCTGGCCCTGGCGATAGTGCTCGTTGTTCATGGTCGCCATCTGGTTCTCGGCGTCCCAGGCCAGGCCGCCGAAGAAGGTGCCGTCGCCGATGCCAAAGGTGTTGAAACCCGTGTAGCCCCGGCCCATGCCAAACTGCTCGGTGCCAATGGTCAGCTTCTCGGCGGAATCGATAAACCGCTCCATCGTCCAGGTTGGGTCGTCAGGATCGGTGGGGGGATACTCCAGACCCGCAGTGTCGAAAAGGGTCTTATTGTACACCCACGTATCCACGGACATGCTGGCCGGGAAGCCATAGGTCTGGCCCCGGTGCGAGACGAAATCCACGCCCTCGGCGATGAATGTGTCGTACGGGTCGACCCCATCTCGATTCATCAGCGGCGTCAACGACGTGATCAGGTCGCCTTCCACGAACTGCAGCCAGGTGCCCCAGGTGTTCTCAAAGAGACCCACGGGCGTGCCGGCGGCGAAGAGAATCGGAATGTTCTGGCGCACGCCGGTGCCGCCGCCATCCACGATCTTGAGGTCCAGCTTGATGCCGGGGTTGGCTTCCTCAAACGCGCTATACAGCGCCTGTTCGGCCTCGTTGCGGGCCGGCCGCGTGTAGGTGAGATACAGGATCTCCACCTCTTCGGCCATAGGAGCCTCAGCTTGGGCTTCCTGCTCTGCCGGCGCTTCCTCGGCCATTTCCTCTTCCGGCATGGCCGACGTCGTGGCGCCGCATGCCGCCGCCAGCACGGCGCCTGCCCCCACGGCAAAGCCGCCAAGCATCGTCCTGCGGCTAAAACCGTTACCTGCGGTGCTCGTATTCATTCACTTCTCCTTTATTCGCTACCAACATACGAACACGTCACCAAACGTAGATTCTGCACTATCCCATGGTTGAGTGTCAAATCCGCTTGTGCGAGCCGCTTTTCCTTGCGGTAGGCGGCTGTCGCGCGGCGTTCGGTGAATGCTCTTCTCTGCCCGGTATTTGCGCATGCGGAGCGACTGTCAACCTGTTGCCGCCCCCGCTTCCCACGCGCACCCGCGACAGCCGCCCGGCCGCGCCTTCGTCCGAGCCTGGCGGACGACTTGACACCCATGCTGCCTGTGATCGGTGGCGCGCAGCGCGAGGAGTGCTGCCGCATACACTCGTATCCTGTAAGATTGCAATCGGATTGTGCAACACTCGAAAGGACTCAATGATGCGTCACGTTGCCAGGATTCTGTTTTCCGTACTAGCGGTCGGGGCGTTGCTTGTTTCTGCCGGTTGCGCGGTGCAGGTGCGGGAAGTGCCGGCGGCGCCGCTGGCGGTGGGCGCAACGGCCACGGCGCGCCTGGCCGGGCCGGACGGCGCCGCCATGGGCACGGTAACCCTGACCCAAAGCCCGCACGGGGTCATCATCGCGGCGGACGTGACCGGCCTGGCGCCAGGCGGCCACGGCTTCCACATTCATGAGACCGGTAGCTGCACACCGGACTTTGCGGCGGCCGGCGACCACTTTTCGCCCAAAGAGCGTGGCCACGGCTACGCGTATGAAGGCGGCTACCACGCCGGTGACTTGCCCAACATCTACGCGGCTGCCGACGGTACGGTGCGCGTGGACGTATTCACGAGCGACGTGACCCTGACCATGGACCTCGCCCATTCGCTCTTCGATGAGGACGGCTCCGCCTTCATCATCCATGAGAAGCCCGATACCTATGGAGAGGATGCCGGCGCCGGCGGCCGTGTCGCCTGCGGCGTGATTAACCTGGACTGATCCGGCAATGCCCGAGCGGACAGTGCGCGGATAGACCGGGCGGGCGGACCGTAGCTCGCCTCGGTCTCGGCAATAGGCGCAGTGGCGGGGCGGCGGGACGCAACGCGCCAACTCCCTGACTGCGGCTGAGAGGCAGTCTGCGGCTAGGGGCTGCTTACGGTTTTCTATCCGCACAGGAGCCGTTCGTCCTGAGCACTTCTACAGGCCCGATTCAGGCTTGCCGTTATGCTCGGTACGAGCGGCTTTCCCGCCCCAAAGAGGATCGGAAACGGGCCCAGGGTGAATGAGCGCATCTGCCGCCGCAGAGACCCTGTCCCTTGCGCCGCGAGCAGGACGATTCCCTTATTTTGCCTTGACACCTCTATGCTCCCCTGTTCCTTGCGGCGCGAGCAGGACTGGCAACGCGGCCTGCGCGACAATCGCGGACGTATCGCCGGAACCACGTTGAGTCAGGGCGGTCAGGCATGGCGCGGTACACTGACCGTACTGCAACTTCCTCACGCCCACTGGCGGAAACTTGCGCCGCGCTGCGCCGTCGCGCGCGCTGAATAATGGATGCTCCCGCATTCGCTCACCGGCGTGCCTGGGGTACCATGTGCCTATGCGGAATCACCTTACGGACACTATCCCCACCGGCCAGGCCGCAAGCAAACATCCGCCAGCGCCCGATCCCTTGGCGGCGGCCGTAGACGACACCATCGCCGCTCACGGGCTGCTGCCCGGGAACAGCGCGGTGGTGGTGGCGGTGTCCGGCGGCGCGGACTCCATGGCTCTCATCGACATAATTCGGCAATTGGCGCCCGCTCACCAATGGCGCCTCCACGTCGCCCACGTGAACCACCGCCTGCGCGGGGCGGAATCCGATGCAGACGCGGAATTCGTTGCGCGCTGGGCAGAAGACGTCGGACTGCCCTGCACCGTGCGGGCCATTGACGTTGGCGCGGCGCAACAACGCCACGCCTCGCCGGAAAACGTCGCCCGGCGGCTGCGCTATCGTCAACTGGCGGGCATTGCCCAGCGGGAGGGCTCGCCGTTCATTGCCCTGGCTCACCACGAGGACGACCAGGCTGAGACGGTGTTGCTGCACCTGCTGCGGGGCAGCGGCTTGGCCGGGCTGTCCGGCATGCGGCGCGCAAGCCCGTTGGGGTCCGGCGCGGCGTCGGACGGCTCCGCGCAAGCGGCTGACCGCGCCGACGAGGTTGGTCCCGGCACAAAGGGGCGGTCCGGGTCAGGCATCACCCTGGTGCGGCCCCTCTTGGACGTTTCGCGCGCCGAATTGCGCGCCTACTGCGCCCGGCGCGGTGTGCCGTTTCGCGAAGACAGCACCAACGAGACGACCGCGCCCCAGCGGAACTGGCTGCGTCATACGGTCATGCCGCTGCTGGAGACGCGGTATCCCGCGGCAGCGCGCACACTGGCCCGCGCCGCCCACGTGCTGGCGGACGACCACGAGTTTCTCGCGGCGGCGGCGGAAGAATGGCTGGACCTGCACACGCGGCGCAGCGCTGGCGGTTTGCTCCTGGCCGGAGACGAATGGCGCGCCTTGCCGGCCGCTCTGCAAGCGGCAGCGCTGCGCGCAGCCATCTACCGCGTGGCGGGGCACGTGCAAGGCGTTGAGTTCGCGCACGTGGCCGCCGCCCGCGACGCGCTGCGGCAGGGCACAACCGGCGCTTCGTCGCCGTTCCCCGGCGGCCTGATCTGCCGCGCCGAACAAGACGGCATCTGGCTTGGCCGTTCACCGAGCCCGGTTGCGTTCGCGCCGGTCGCGCTCGCCGTGCCCGGCGGCGCCGACCTGCCGGCATTGGCATGCAGCATCCATGCAACGCTGGCTGCGCGAGAAGGGAGAGACGCCGTTGACCTGTGGCAAGAGAGCGCTCCCGGCGAGGCGTGGCTGGACGCCGAACGCACGCCGGTTCCGCTGCGGGTGCGCACGCGTTTGCCGGGCGATCGCTTCATGCCGCTGGGCATGACCGGCGTGAAGAAGCTTCAGGACTTTCTGGTGGATGCGCGCGTGCCGGCGCGCCTGCGCGACCGGACGCCATTGGTGGTCACGGCTGAGGATGCCATTGTCTGGGTTGCGGGCCACCGCATCGATGCCCGCTATCGCATCACAGACCAGACCCGGCGGCTGCTGCGCCTGCGCCTGGAACCGGCGGCGGAGGACCGGCCGTGAGCGGCGAATCGTTTACGCAAGGCGTCCGCTCCCCTGACGAGAGCCCGGGACAGGCCCGGGAGGCAGCGGACTCCTCGACTTCTCGCACAACGGTCCGGCCTGCCTCTCCGCAATGGGCTGAGCGCGCGACCCCGGCCGCAGCCTCCCACGCTGTCGGAGTCGGCGGCTTTCTCACTGTTGCCGGGGCGCTTCTGCGCGCCACCCGCCCGCTGCAGTGGGTCAAGAATGTGCTGGTGTTTGCCGGCGTGGTCTTTTCGCGGCAGTTCACGGACCCGGCTGCCGTGCAGGCCAGCGTGCTCGCGTGCGGCCTGTTCGTGCTCGCCAGCGGCGGCATCTACCTGGTGAATGACGTATTGGACGCGGACGCGGACCGCCGGCATCCGGTCAAGCGGCTGCGGCCGGTGGCGGCGGGCGCGTTGCCGCCGCAAGTCGCCGTTGGCGCCGCCGTGCTGCTGCTGGCCGCGGCGCTGGCGGGGGCCTTCTCGATGCAGGTTGTCCTGGGCGCGATTCTGGCCCTGTACGTGGGTGTGAACCTCGCCTACAGCGTTTGGTTGAAGCACGTGCCATTGCTGGACGCGAGTTTGGTGGCTACCGGCTTCGCGCTGCGCGCCGCTGCCGGCACCGTCGCTGTGCTTACGCCCATTTCGCCCTGGCTCTATATCTGCACGTTGCTCTTGGCGCTCCTGCTGATACTGGGCAAGCGCCGCCGCGAACTGGCGCTCCTGGGCGCGCGGGCCGCCGAGCACCGCCCGAATCTGGCGCACTATACCGCCGAGGCGCTCGACCGCTGGCTGGTGGTGGCGGCGAGCGCCACGGCAGTGGCGTATGTGCTCTACTCGTTGTTCTCCCCGGCCACGTCCGGCAGCCCGGTCCTGCTCGTTACCGTGCCGTTTGTCATTGTCGGCCTGGTGCGGTATCTGCGCGCTACCCGCAGCGCCGGCGGCGCGGAAAGCCCCGAAGCCCTCCTCTTCCGCGATCCCTGGTTGCTGGCAAGCGTGGCGCTGTGGGGGTTGACCGTGCTGGCGTTGCTGTCTCTGGCGAACGGCTGGCCCGCATAACGCCGCGCCGCCTATCGGTCGAGGCTGTGTCGGCGGTAGTAGATGTCGGCTGGGGTATTAGCAGATTTGGGCTTAGGCGATAGAGATGCGAGTGTCAACAGGTAAAGTTGCTTCCCGATACGTCATACAGAGGATTGCAGCAAGCTACTTCCCGAAACGTCATTCTGAGGAGCCCTTCGGCAGGTTCAGGATAAACTCCGCGACGAAGAATCTCGTGTGCAGGGATGCGTGGATTCCGCGAACCGTCCGACGCTGCGCTCGGAGCGACAAAGTACGTGGCCCCCGTGACGATGTCAAGTCTAAAACTACCATTTCCCGTCGACCAATACCCTGACAGAATCTTGTCTCCACTAGACAGCACAGACACCTCATATCAGTATTGACTCGCCATGTCACTGTTGGCTCCCCATGCCACTGTTGGCCCCCCATGTCATTGTTGGCTCTCCATGTCACTGTTGACACTCCATGTCATTCCGAACGGAGCGGAGCGCAGTGAGGAATCTAGGGTGCGGAGAATCGAAGGTGCTGAGCCAATTGCGTTGGTCGAGCCATGGAGTCCAAGACCCCGCCTCAACCGACGCAATTGGCTTGTGGCCTTAGCTTCCCCGCGCTTAGCGACACTCCGCTGCGCTTCGTTCGGAATGGCATGTGTATGAGCAGAGAGCGGTACTGAAGCACAGCGAGGTATCTACCAATTCCGCTATAGAATTACCTGACACGCATAACTGCGAATCGGCAATTTCACGCCAAACCACGATAGAGTATCACGAAAGGACGTCACCCATGCCTGCCACTCCCCGCACCCCCGCTGAGACCCTGGAACACCAGACCGCCGCTTGGAACGCCGCGGACATTGACGCCATCCTGCGGGATTTCGCGCCGGACGCCGTGCTCACCAACGCCTCCGGCCAGACGCTCAGTGGCATCCCCGCTATACGCCAGTCGCTCACGGCGTTCTTCAGCGCCTTCGCCCAGATCCACCTCACGGTCCGCACGCTCGTGGCCCACGGCGACACCGCCGCCTGCGAATGGGAGTTCTCCTGCCGCCACCGCCTCACCGGCAACACCGCCCGCCTCCCCGCCAGCGTCTTCATCACCTGCCACAACGGCAAGATCACAGAGTGGCGGGAGTACTACGACACCGCCCAATTCAAAGCGCAACTCGGGCAGAGATAAACTGCCTTGCCAGGACTACGCGTGACGAGACGCCAAATACCCGGCCTGTCGTAGGTGAGACCCCTTTGTGTGGAAACCTTGTAACGTTCAAGCCGCTGGTCGCAAAGCGGTACACTTGAATAATGAGTGCCAGTTCAAGTGAGAGGAACCGTACATGCAGCGACGAGGAAACAAGCCTGAACCCTCTCAAACGGCCGACTTTCACATCACCGCGTTAGTTCTACCATATGCAGACATGCTCGCTACCGAGTATCACTTTGCCGAGTTGATTAAGCAGACTGGTCTTGATAAGGAATATGGTTGCCGTGTATATAGGATGAAGCAGAAGGAAGACTTACTGAACGAATTGCAGGGCATGTAGCTGCCAGAACTGGCTCTAGCAGCACAACGCTGTACCCACGGTGACTAACCCGACTACGACATCAAGTACCGTATGGGCGAGAGGAGTGAAGAGTGGGAGTAGCCACAACGGATGAGCTATTAGCGGAAATGGGACATGCCAAAGGTTAGAGACGTCATCCTGCTGGTGGAACGAGACGGCTGGCGCCTGGCTCGGACCCGGGGCAGTCACCGTGTATACAAACACCCGACCAAACAGGGCATAGTCGTTATCGCAGGACGTCCGGGCGTCGATGTGCCACAGGGAACCTGGAACAATATCCTGAAGCAGGCTGGGCTACAGAGAAGGAGTTGACTATGAAATACGCTGTCGTGATAGAAAAGGGGCCAACCAGCTATGGCGCCCATGTGCCGGACTTGCCCGGCTGCGTGGCTGCAGCAGAGACCAGAGAGGAGGTGTGCGCGCTTATTCGCGAGGCCATTCACCTCTACGTCGAGGCGCTTGAAGAAGACGGCTCCCCCGTTCCTGAGCCGCAGACATACGAACTTATCGATGTGTAGCGAGGTCTTACGAAGGCGAGGAACTGGGCTTCACAATCGCCAAAGACAGTAAGCACCGCATGGAAGCGGGAGGAGTGATGGGCTTCAGTTCCGGCACTATGGCGCTTAGCGGATGCTTTCTAAGCGCCGGGGATCGAACGGCGTGAAGATGACGCGCTACTTCGCTTAGCAGGTGCGCCGCAAGCAGCCCTAAATCGAACCGGCATGGTGAGTCCAAGTCGTCGCCGCGCCGCTTCACTGCGAGAAGCAGGCGGATGGGCGCTGGCGCTCTTGGGGAGAGGTCGCCCTGCCCGGCGAAACCGCCCCACGCTATCTGCGCGTGGTGACGCTGGCAGACGGTGGACGTAGTGGCGCTGCGCCAGTCCAACGTGAAGGGCTGCTCTATAATGGAAATCCTCAACGGCGGCCCTGAGTGTCGCCTGTTTCAGACAGCCGAAGATGTAAGAAGCGTATATGGTGCAAGAGAAGAGGCCATGGGATCGCTGACGCTAGACCATACGGGGCGCGCTGGACCGCAAGCCTCAAGAACCTGAACAGGAAGGAGATAGCTCATGAAGTCCTTCGAGCGGATCACTATCGATCCTACCGTCATGGGGGGTAAAGCGTGCATTCGCGGCCTGCGCGTCACGGTCGGGACGGTCGTGGGTCTCCTGTCAGCCGGTCACTCACCTGCCGAAATCCTTGAAGCCTATCCGTATCTTGAACGGGAGGACATCGACCAATCTCTGGCCTACGCCGCCTGGAGGTTGGAGGAGCGCGAAATCCCCCTCTCCACGTCATGAAGCCGAAGCTCCTCCTTGGCATGAACCTATCTCCCGCGTGGGCACAGGTGTTGCAGAAGCACGGATGGGAGGCAGTGCACTGGTCCGACGTTGGCGACCCACGGGCCAGCGACAGGGACATCATGGATTGGGCAGCTACTCACCGATACGTCGTGTTCACCCACGACCTGGACTTCGGCACCACACTGGCGCTAACGCACGAGGCAGGCCCAAGTGTGCTTCAGGTCCGCGCGGAGAACATCCTCCCGGACTACCTGGAAGACCTGGTCATCTCCGCTCTCAACCAGCATGAGGCCGACCTTTCCTCCGGTGCCTTAGTCATCGTTGACGAGAGTCGAAGCCGGGTTCGAGTGTTGCCGATATGAGACTGCGCGCGGCGGGTCGCCGTCAGCACTCGCGCAGTCCCATGGCGCGTGGTAAGCGTATTCTCTGATCGAAGCAGAAGAGGTGAGCTATGAAGCTGGGCGTGGACTAGAAAGCGGTCGCCCTCTCCCCGCGCCTTGACGACTCGCCCATTGTCGATCCCGGGAAGATCTCACCCGGCGTGGCGCGCGACTACAACGAGGCAAACGAAGTAGTGGGGGTAGAACTGCTGCAACTCTCGAAGCGCTCCTTCAGCCGGGAAACCACGGAGAAAGTGCGCCAATTGGTCCACAATGAAGCCGAGGCGGCGAAGTCCGTGCCGATGCTAGTGTACGAATTCGCGTGATGGCGACAGGGTTCGGTAACGCTCCCCGTTTCTTGCCTGGCGTGTGGTGAGCGTATTCTATAATAGAAGCATGAGTAACGAAATATGAAACCAATTTGCCTGCGCCTTGCATACTCTAGCTGAGTCTAACAAGAAACCAAGATCAGTTGGCTATTGAGTTACCTGGACTCTCTAGGAGCTACCAACAATGCAGAAGGCTCTACACCTAAAGACTACGGTCTTGCCTGGGGGCAAGATTGAAGTCGTCGACCGCGAACTGCGAGTGGGGGAATCGGTGGATGTGGTCGTGTTGCGCTCCGCTACCTCGCCGCAGCGGTCAGCCGTCGACATACTCGCTGAAGCTCCGGGGCGACGCCTCTTCAAGACTGCGGAAGACGTTCAGACCTACCTCAAAGACGAACGGGCGTCGTGGGAACGCTGACTCTTCCCGCTACCGGGCCAATCTATCTTGACGCTAATGCCTTCATCTATAGCGTTGAACGGATCGAACCTTACTGCACCTTGCTCAAACCCGTGTGGCAGCAGGCTCAAGCCGGACAGTTCATCATTGTGAGCAGCGACTTGGTTGTGCTGGAAACACTGGTGAAGCCGTTGCGCGAGGGAGAAAATGCCGTAGAGATGGTGTTCCGGGAGCTATTCGACGCCAAGGAGGTGCGGTTGATCCCGGCTACGCGCCCGCTTTGGGAGGAGGCCGCACGTCTGCGGGCCAAGGCAGGCTTGAGGACGCCGGATGCGCTCCACGCGGCGACAGCCCGCAATGCCGAATGCACACTGTTTGTGACTAATGATAGCGACTTTCGGCGCGTGGCAGGTCTACCCGTCGTGGTCTTGGACGAATTGCGGGCGGAAGAGAGCAAGCTATGAAACTGCTTTACTATCCGGAGACCGACAGCCTCTACGTCGAGTTCAAGGCGCGACCGGGGGCGGAGACCATCGAGGTAATCGAGGGGCTGAACGTCGATATAGACGCCGACGGCGAGGTGGTTGGCTTTGACATCGACCATGCTTCGCAACGGCTGGACCTGCACACGCTGGAAACCGAGGCGCTGCCCCTTCACAGCACAAAGGCGGGATGACCACCCCAGCGCCAATGGCCGCCCAGTCTATGCAAGGAGACTCAGGCCATGCAGCAGGAGTGGCACGTACGGACGAACGTAATGCCGGGCGTCAAGGTGGAGATCGCCTGCCCGGAGTTGCAGGCGGGGCAGACGGTGGATGTGGTCGTGCGGTATGAGTCTGGTAAGCGGGGCCGACCCATCATGGAGATCCTCAACAGCGGACCGGAGCGCCGCCTGTCCCAAACAGCGGAAGAGGTGAGGGCGTACGTGGCACGAGAGAAAGCGTCGTGGGATCGCTAACCCTTCCAACCGCGGGCCTAGTCTAGCTCGTTGACAGCGTTCTCATCCATAGCGTGGAATGCGTTGAAGCGTTGTAGTGGCTGGGATGTCTGAATTGGGGTCGGACAAGCCGTATGGGACAGTTGAGGCTAGAGTACACAGAGCATGCCATTCACGTGATGATAGAGCGTGGGATTGCCAAAGAGTGGGTTGAGTTAGCGGTGCTGGAACCGGAACTGCGTGTACATGATCGGAACGATCCTGAGGTGGATCGGTTCTTTCGGAGGATTCCGGAGCACGGCAACCGAGTGTTGCGTGTGGCGGTAAACACAGTCGTTGCGCCATGGCGGGTTGTGACTGTATTCTTTGATAGAAGCATGAGAGGTGAACTTTGAAGCTCAATGTGGATAAACAAGCTGACGCTCTCTACTTGCGCCTCGATGACTCCCCAATAGTAGAGTCGGAGGAGGTGTCGCCGGGCGTTGTGCTCGATTACAACGAGGCGAACGAAGTGGTTGGCGTAGAACTGCTGCAACTCTCGAAACGCTCCTCCACGCTTAACCTCTCTGCATTGCACTTCGAGACGACTTGAACCGTAGTACTTCCGTTAAGTCTCAATTCTCCCCCGATTCTTCCCGTCAATTTCCTGCTGGCGGCTGTTTTCGCACGTCGCGTTTGCGTCAAATTGCCCCACTCGCCATAGTTCGCGCCGCAACCTGCAACTAGCCGATTGCCGCAGTGCGGTTTCCTGCGCGGGCTTCCTCATATTCCTCCAGCACCCGATCCGCCTGCTGCTGGAGGGTGAAGTGCGCGCGCACGCGGGCTTGGCCGGCGGCGCCGAAAGAGTGTTGGCGGGCGGGGTCTTGTAGCAGGCTGCGGATGGCGCGGGCGAGGGCTGGGGTGTCGAGAGGATTGACGACGTAGCCTGTCTCGCCGTCAGCGATGATTTCGGCTGCCGCCCCGAACGCGCTGCCGATCACGGGCTTGCCGCAGGCCATGGCTTCGATGAGGGTGAGATTGAAGGGGTCGGGATACGTGGACGGCGCCACCACGAGATAGCTGGCGTGGTAGGCGAGTTTCACGGCGGGCGGCGCCAGCCAGCCGAGGAAACGCACCCGCTCCGCTATGCCGAGTCTTGCGGCCTGTCGTTGCAGTTGCGCTTGGTACGATGGGTCGTCCCCCAGCAGCACGGCCACGGCATCCCCCGGCACGCGCGCCATGGCTGCCACCAATTGGCCCGCCCCCTTGCTCCCGCTCAGCCGCGCCGCCAGCAACACCACCGGCCGGTCGCCCAGGTTGTGTTCCGCGCGAAACGCCGCCACTGCCGCCGGGTCGGGCGCGGCGTACTCTTCCGGGTCCACGCCGTTGTGCACGGGCACCACGCCGGGGTAGCCGTTGTACTCTAGCGCCGTGGCCAGCGCCCGGCTGATGCCGATGATGCGGCTCACGTGCTCCTGCACCACACCGCGAATGCCGCGATTGCGCAGCGGATTATACCGCGCGCGCTGGCAGGGCACGCAGTCGAACGGCTTGTGGGTGTACGCCACCTGCCCATCCGCGCAGATGAACTTGGTGCAGCAAAAGAGAAAGTAGTCGTGGGCGTGCAAGACCACCGGCCGACCGCCCTGGGCGGCGTGCCGCAGGCTCTGGAACGAGAGGTGCGAATGCACGTTGTGGGCGTGGACCACGTCCGCCAGGATGCCGGGCAGCAGGGCGCTCAGTTTCCCTAACACGAGCGGATTGGCGGGAGTGAGAAGGTTGCGAAAGCGCGCCGGATAGCGGGAATACACGCGGTGCACCGGCAGGCCGTCTTCTTCGCGCAGACCCTCGCTGGCGCGCTCCGCCGTGGTGGTGACGACGGTAACACCATGCCCCATGCGGGCGTGCCGGTGGGCCAGCCGCCAGGCGACGACGTCCGCGCCCCCGGCGCTCTCAGGCGGAAAGGTGTCGGTGAGAACGAGGATCTTCACGGCTAGAGGGAGGCGGCGTCCGGTGCGCGCAAACGGTGTGACAGCGGGGCCCACTGGGTAGAGCGGTTCATGTCTTGATGGTAGCACAGGGCGCAGCGGCAGCCAGCGTGCCGTGGTCATGGGGGCTATGTGTTGGTGGTGGCGTGGGATTGGGTTGTTTGGCGGGTGTTGTGAGGAGTGGCGGAGAATGTTGGTGGGTTGGGAAAAGCGTGGGTGTATGCACTGGGGGGCGCTTCGACAGGCTCAGCGCGAACGGGAAGCGGGTGCGCTTTGACGGGTTCAGCGCGAACGGAGTTGAGGATGATAGCGGTGGGTTGCGCGGCCTGGTAGCGGTGGGTGCTTCGACAAGCTCAGCACGAACGGTTAGTGGGTGTGCTTCGACAGGCTCAGCGCGAACGGTTAGTGGTGTGCGCTTCGACAAGCTCAGCGCGAACGGTAAGTGGTGCGCTTCGACAAGCTCAGCGCGAACGGTTAGTGGGTGTGCTTCGACAGGCTCAGCGCGAACGGTAAGTGGTGTGCGCTTCGACAGGCTCAGCGCGAACGGGAAGCGGGTGCGCTTTGACGGGTTCAGCACGAACGGGAAGCGGGTGCGCTTTGACGGGTTCAGCGCGAACGGGAAGCGGGTGCGCTTTGACGGGTTCAGCACGAACGGTTAGTGGTGTGCGCTTCGACAAGCTCAGCACGAACGGTTAGTGGTGTGCGCTTCGACAGGCTCAGCGCGAACGGCGGGGAACTGACTGGTGTGCATGCGGGCAGATAGCCGGTCCGTTCCAGCGTCTCATATCGCCGGTTCGGCGCAACGTGCTGGCTGCCGAGCACGCTGCCGGGTTTTGCGTCAGTCTGGCACTATTGGGACATGCCGGCACAAGTCCGAGGCAGTACGATTGAGGGACTGGAGCGACAATGAATGTCCAACGGCCAAGTATCTCCGACGCTGCCGTAAGAAAGGCAACCGGCAAGGACTGGGACGAGTGGTTCGCGCTGCTCGATAGCGAAGGGGCGGCAGCGCTGCCGCACAAGCAGATCGTCGGCTTGCTGCATGACAGAGGCTACGTCGCCAGCAGTTGGTGGCGCCAGACCGTAACCGTAGCCTACGAGCACGCGCGCGGCAAACGGGTGCTCGGCCAAGCGGCGGAGACCGGGTTTCAGATCGGCGTGCAGAAGACGCTGCCGCTCGCGCCGGAGCGCACGTGGGACCTCATCATCAGCCCGGAGGGCCGTGCTTTGTGGCTGGGTGAGCTTGGAGAAATGCGCTGGGAAAAAGGCGCCGCCTATGCAACCGCGGCAGGCACGCGCGGCGAAATCCGCAGCGTGGCGCCCGGCGAGCGCGTGCGCCTGACCTGGCAGCCGCCGCACTTTTCCGGACCGTCCACGCTCCAAGTGTACTTACTCCCCAGCGGCGCCAAGACCGCCGTGCGCTTTCATCAGGAGAAGCTGGACAGCGCCGAAACCCGCGAGGAGATGCGGTCGCACTGGCGCGGGGTATTGGCAAAGTTGGCGGAGCTTGCCCGTGGCATTGAGTAACTGCGGGTCAGTGCGCCAAGATTCCTCACGCTAGTGGTTCAACTACATTGTAGTGAAGACCAGAGACAACGGTAGCGTAGGTTGCGCGCACGTCCCGTGCGAACCTACGCTACCGTTGTCTCTACTCATCTCCTCAAAAATGGTTGAACCACTAGCTGAAACTTACAGGAATGACAGACCGCACATGATTCTCCGGGGGTCAAGAGCGCCGCGCCGCAGTCGCCAGCGACGTGAAAATGGCCCTGACCTTGGACTTCCGGCCTAGGCCGGATCGGAAACGGCGTCGGTCTGTTGGGCCTGCCGTTGCCGGTGGTCGTGCGGGGGAATCTTGGTGGGCGCGGCAATGTAGCGGGCGGCGTTCACCACCACTGCCACCGAGCCGAGGTTGTGTGCCAGCGCGGCGGCGACTGGGCCCAGGATGCCGGTGGCTGCTAGCGCGATGCCGGCCAGATTCCACACCAGCGCAAAGATCAGATTCTGCTTGATGCCGCCTAACGTCATGCGGCTGATGGCCACGGCGGTGGGCAATTGGCCGATGTCACCGCGCATGAGGGCTATGTCGGCGGTTTCCGCGGCCACGGCGGTACCCGTGCCGCCCATGACGATACCGAGGTCGGCGGCCGCCAGGGCCGGAGCATCGTTCACGCCGTCGCCGGCCATGGCCACGCGCTTGCCCTCGTCCCGCGCGCCGCGTACCCATTCCACCTTGTCCTCCGGCAGCAGGCGGGCGTGCCATTCGTCGATGCCCACCGCCCCGGCCAAGCGTCCGGCCTCCTGCTGCCGGTCGCCGGTGAGCATCACGATACTCTGGATGCCGAGGGCGTGGAGGTGCTCAACCGCTTCCGCGGCCGCCGGTCGCAGCGTGTCGGCAAATTGCACCCAGCCGCGAAAGCGGCCATCCACGGCCACCAGGAGCAGGCTACCTTCTGCCGGGGCCTCTACTTGGGGCGGCGCCCCGGAGACGTCATGCGCCTCGAGCAGGCTGCGGTTGCCGACCAAGACGCGCTGTTCGCCGACCATGCCCCCAACACCCCAGCCCGGATAGGCCCGAAAGTCTGTCGAGGCAGGCAGGTCGATACCCTCTTTTCCCGCATACATCACAAGCGACTTGCCCAGGGGATGCTCCGAATAGCGTTCCACTGCGCCGGCCAGGCCGATGAGGTCTTCCGCGCGCACGCCGTCCACCGGCGCCACCCGCCGCACTACCGGGGCGCCGAGGGTCAGGGTGCCGGTCTTATCGAGCGCGACCGTGTCCACCGCGCCCGCGGATTCGAAACGCGCGCCGCCTTTGATGAGGATGCCATGGCGGGCGGCATTGGCAACCCCTGCGACAATTGCGGTCGGCGTCGCCAGCACCAAGGCGCACGGGCACGCGATGATGAGCACGGCCAGCGCCGAAGTGACGTTGCCGGAAATCAGCCAGGTGCCGATGGCAATCAGCAGGATGGCAGGGGTGAAGTACTTGGCGTAGCGGTCTGCCACGCGCACGATGGGCGCGCGTTCTTCTTCCAAGGCGTCAAGCAGCCGCCCAATCTGACCCACGTAGGCGTTTTCGCCCACGGCCTCGGTGCGAATCGTGAGCGCGCCTTCTTGGTTCAGCGTGCCCGCGTAAACGCGGTCGCCCGGCGCTTTTTGCACCGGGAGCGATTCGCCGGTGACCAGGGTTTCGTCCACGGCGCTCATGCCCTCGATCACCTTGCCGTCCACCGGCAGGCGCTCGCCGGGCCGCGCCAGCACGGCATCGCCCGGTTGGAGGTCGCCCACGTCGACTTCCTCAATAGCGTCGCCATCCACGCGCCGGGCGCGCTCAGGCTGCAATTCGGCGAGGTGTTCCAGCGCGGCGGTGGCCCGCTGGCTGGTGCCCTCTTCCAGAAGTTGGCCGAAGATCATCATGAAGACCACCAAGCCGGCGGAGAGATACTCGCCGGCAAGCACGGAGGCGATCACGGCGATGCTGACCAGTTCGTCCACGTTCACCTGGCGTTCCCACAAGCCCTGCAACGCCCCCCACACGATGCCCAGGCCGCCAATGCCCACGGCCGCCAGCGCCAAGGCCACGGCGACGTAGGAATCGCCGGTGGGCACGAGCGTAATTTCCAAAGTCTGACCGAAATGGAAGTGACCGGTAGCGCCCCCTTCATTGGTGAAGGAGACCAGCCAGGCAGCAAGAATCAAGACGCCCGTCGCCGCCACGGTGCGGAAGTGCGAGGTGCGGACCAGGGGGCCGTATGTTTGCCAGAGGTCAGAAAACGATATAGTGTTAATTCCTCACGTTCCTTTCTTCAGTGCGCCCAGCAATGATGTTCCGCATCGCACCAGTGCGATGCGGCTCTTCTGACTGCGGAAGCGAACGCGGCTGGTGGTGAGAAGTCTCAGTTCAGCGCGATGCGCCTTTCCACCGTAGGCCGCAACTGGTCTGAAACGAGTACGGACTCCATGGGGCACGAATTTGTCCGCTGCGGTTGCGCCGGCCTGAATCTGCGCCACGACATCTTTGGCATGGAGCTTTCCGCGCTTTAGTTCCAGAGGCGCGATCCAGTGGTCTTCGTCTCCAACGAGTATATAGTCGCAGTTCTTCCCGCCACTCTTGTCTAACGGGGATCTCTCGTGATCCATATCGATCAGGAGGAACGGCTGCGCGAGACCAGCCAAAGTCAATGAGCACCCATCTCTACGGCATCTCCTTGCAAGGCACTCGTCGTCAATGTTCTGCCTAGCCTGGTCAACGAGACTCATAGCCAGTCTTGCTCTCTCCGATGCGACTGTCGATTTCTACCGATGTATTGTAGAGCGCCTCAGTAACGTCGCCGTATCCCGCTGCATAGAGGCCAACGTCCGCATCCAACGGGATCTCCTTCACCACCGAACCCTTCGGCCGTTTCTTGGGCTCGAACAGCCACACGCCCACCTCGTCCGGACGAAGGGCTACATCTGCGCCCGTCAAGCCCTCTCGCCGCTCTTCTGGCAACTCAGACATGCGCACGAGGTTGCCCAGTTCCTCTAGAACGTAATCGCTATGCGTCGTAATCATCACCCGCACACCGGCGCGCACGACCGCCGCAAGCTGCCGCGTGAACGTCCTCTGCATGGCCGGATGCAGGTGCGACTCCGGTTCCTCGATGATGAGCACGTCACCGGGCTGCACCACTTGGCGCAGGTACAGAACTAATGGCGCTACCTCTGAAACCATTGAAGACGCTTGCCTTATTGGGATTTCCTCCGTGCGTCCCGCTGGCCGATAGGTGAATGTGGTGTGCCCGGTTTCCGATCGATTCTCACGCAACTCCCCCTTTAGGATTTCTATCTCAAGCATTCTGGCGAGATTCCAGCCATCTTTCTGTTCTCTCTGAGTATAGTCTTCGAATACAACCAGTTTCTCGAGATAGTCACCAAGCACACCGGTGAGTGCCGGCAAGGCTTCACCGCGCTCGAGACCCGTGTGCATTGATCGTCTGATCAAGGAGGCCACGATCAGACTGCGCGTATCCATCAGAGCGGCGCGGTCTGCGGGTAGATAATAGGCCACTCGATACAACGGGCTAATGACGGACGTACCGACTAAAGCAACAAGCTCGTCGCGCCGTGACCTCGCCTGTTTGCGCACCATGCGCCGCATGTCGTCCGCAGCGCGTCGGGCAAGTTCGCTTTGTTGTGATTCCGCTAACTGGGCAGAATGTCTCTCATACTGTTCAGCGTACTTCTGATACTCTCTTGATTGGTTCGTGCGCAGAATCCATTGTTCAATCCTATCCCGATCCAAGGAGTCAGCATCGTCTCTCCTTATCTGCAAGGGCGTGGCATCAGGTATCGAAGCGTTGAGTACAGTCTCGCTTCCCTGCATCGTGAATGTGTAGGCGAATGGCTCTGGCGAAAGAGACGTTTCTGAGACGTGGCGCTTTAGGGCAACCCGTGCGCCGTCTCTGCTCCCATGCCGGATCAGTCGCGCCGTACCCTGGGTGCCAAAGCAGCGCGCGATTTCGTCGTTCAAGAAATCGCCGAGCGTACTCGCCTCTCTGAGCAAAGGACGAAGCAGTGGCGTAACGTCATCCGGCACACGAGCACGGAAATCTTCCGGCAAGGGTTTCCCTTGTGTGCAGTCGAATAGCCGGTTCATCCAAGCAAGCAGTGCCTTGCTCTCTTCCTCGGAGATGTCTTGCTCGTCCCCCCAATACTCGACAAATCGATCGAAAAGAGAATGGCCTACCCTGTCACTAAAGCTTGGATTCGGCGCATAGCCTCCGAAGAAACGATGCAGCGCGTAGATCAGCGTCGCCAGATACGACTTCCCCGTATTGCTCGGGCCGACGAACACGGTCAGCGGGCGCAGGTCGAGCTTCGCTTTGGCGATGGGGCCAAAGTCGGTTACCTCGATTTCGAGAGGTTTGTAAGTTGGCGCAGGTGACATGCTGGTTCCTAGGCTGTCGAGCATGGCCAAACGCCGCAGGATGGCGCGCTCAATCTTCCCGTTCAGTATAGCAACACAGCAGACTGGGTAGTCCCATCGAAGTCCGGTAAACTGCGGCCACACCGCAGGTCTGGGCGTGATGGGCGCGTGAGTCACTCCGTCTTCCGTGGTTAGCCCTACCCCACTGTCATTCTCGCCACACATTTTGACATAAGCAAGCAACTTCGCTATAGTAGGCTGTTGGATGTGGCGGGCCGTAGGACTATGCTGCAGGCATGGCCTTGCCGGCTGTAGGCATGGCTTCGCCGAAAGACTTGTAAGAGAGGCAATCGATGTATCCGTGGGCAAGGCACTTTACGGGCCCGGAGAGCCGGGCTGAGACTAGGCGCACCACGGAAATGTAGCCTAGCAACACACCCGCCTCTCCGGCTGAGCAGAAAGTGTTTTTCCGCTTTCTGCTTTTTGTTTGTGTAGTTCGGGGGACAGCAACCGATGGCAGACGGAACAACGGCAGCGGACATCGTGGCGCAGCTTGAGGCGCTGGAGCGCGAAGCGCAGGACAAGCTGGCGGAGTTCACGTCGGATTCCGACGTGAACGAGTGGCGCACGGCGTATCTCGGCCGCAGCGGCAAGGTCACCCAACTCCTGCGGGGTTTGGGCGGCCTGCCCAAAGAGGAGCGGCCGCGCGTGGGCCAATTGGCCAACACGGTCAAAGGGCGGTTGGCCGAAGCCCTGGAAGCGCGGCAGGCGGCGATCCAGCGTGACCAACTCGCCGGGGCGCTGCAGTCAGAAGCGCTGGATGTGACTCTGCCCGGCGAACCGGTGCGCGTGGGCCAGCTTCACCCCACTTCGCTGGTGCTCAACGAGATTCTGGGCGTCTTCGAGCGCTTGGGGTTTCAGGTGGTGGAAGGCCCCGAAGTGGAGTGGGACCGCTACAACTTCGCCATGCTCAACATCCCCGCCGACCATCCTGCCCGCGATATGTGGGATACGTTCTACGTGGAGGCGGAGCCCACCAAGAGCTTTGGCTCCATGTTGCTGCGCACGCATACGTCACCGGTGCAGGTGCGCGTGATGGAAGACACGCCGCCGCCGGTGCGCGTCGTGGCCCCGGGGCGCGTGTACCGCAACGAGGCGACCGACGCCAGCCACGAGGCCATCTTCTACCAGGTGGAGGGCCTGGCCGTGGACGAGCGCACGAGCATGGCCGACCTGAAAGGCGTGCTCACCGCCTTTGCCCATGATCTATTTGGCGAAAAGACGCGCGTGCGCTTCAATTGCTCCTACTTTCCGTTCGTCGAACCGGGAGCGGAAGTTTCCATCAGTTGCCACGTGTGCGACGGCGGCGGCTGCCGGGTCTGCAAACACACCGGCTGGCTGGAGATTCTCGGCTGCGGCATGGTGCACCCCAGTGTACTGGAGGCCGTGAACTACGATCCGGCCCGCTACTCAGGCTTTGCGTTCGGCATGGGCGTGGAGCGCATTGCCATGCTGAAGTACGGTATCGACGACATCCGGTATTTCTACAGCAACGACGTCCGCTTCCTACAACAATTCCGTTGAAGTCCTACAGCAATTTCGCTGAGGTCCTACAACGATTCCGTTGTAGTCATGCGACTGCGTCGAAGTCATACGACTACGTCGGAATCATGCGACTGCGTCGGAATCATGCGACTACGTCGAAGTCATACGACAGTTTCGTTTGAGGCGCTGCCCCGTCAACCTGTAGCGCAGAGATTCGTGGAGCACGGTTTGAGGCACACAGGGCGCTCCGCGGGAGGAATTTGAGAGAATGCGTGTATCACTTCGCTGGCTCCAGGAATACGTGCCGGTAAATCTGCCGGTAGAGGAGTTGGCGCATCTGCTGACCATGGCCGGCATCGAAGTCGCGCAAGTCATCCACGTCGGTGACTTCTGGCAACATACGTTCGTGGGTAAGATCGTGGAAATCAAGCGGCATCCCAACGCCGACCGCTTGCAGCTTGTCACCGTGGACTACGGCCAGCCGGAGCAACCCACGCTCGTGACCGGCGCAACGAACATTGCCGAAGGCGACGTGGTGCCGGTGGCGCTGCTCGGCGCGGTGTTGAACGACGCGTACAGCGAAACACCCCAGCGCATCGAGCTCAAGCCGGTCGTATTGCGGGGCATCAAGTCCGAGGGCATGGTCTGCTCGGCCAGGGAACTGGGCCTGGGCGAAGACCACGAGGGCATTCTCATTCTGGACCCCTCAGCGCCGGTGGGCACGCCGCTCCAGGACTATCTGGGCGACACTATTCTGGAGCTTGACCTCAAGCCCAACCGCAGCGATTGCCTCTCCATGATCAACGTGGCGCGGGAAGTTGCCGCGCTCACGGGTGAGCGCCTGCGCCAGCCCGCCACCCACCGCCTCGATACGCCGACCTTGCCGACGGTGCGCGTGGATATCAAAGAACCGGAACTCTGCGCGCGCTACGCCGCGGGCGTGGTGATCGAGGTTACCGTCGGGCCGTCTCCCCGTTGGATGCAGGACCGCCTGGAGGCGGCCGGTATGCGCCCGATCAACAACATCGTGGACATTACGAACTACGTGATGCTGGAGTTTGGGCAGCCGCTGCACGCCTTCGACTACGACACGGTTGCGGACGGCAATATCATCGTACGGCGGGCGCGGCTGGGCGAAAGGCTGACGACGCTGGACGGCGAGAAACGCGACCTGACCGCCAGCATGCTCGTCATTGCCGATCCCAACGGCCCGATTGCGCTGGCGGGCGTGATGGGCGGCCTGGATACGGAAGTAACGTCCGAGACGACGCGTATCCTGCTGGAGGCCGCCAGTTTCAGCCCCACTTCGATTCGCCGCACGCGGCAGGCGCTGGCCCTGCCCAGCGAGGCGTCCAAGCGCTTCGAACAGGGCGTGCCGCCGGAACTGGCCCCGCTGGCCCGCGACCGCGCAATCGAACTCATTGCCGAAATCGCCGGCGGCCGCGCGCGCAGCCACGCCGCGGACTCATACGTGCGCCCGCAGCAGCGGCCCGAAATCGAGTTCTCCGCAGAGGATATTTCCCGGCTGCTCGGCATGGATATTCCCCTGACCGTGGCCGCCGAAAAGCTGCGGCCCCTGGGTTTTTCGTATCGCCGGCAAAACGACCGGCTGCACGTTGCGGTGCCCCTGCACCGGCAAGACGTAAGCTGCGCGGCGGACCTGGTGGAAGAGGTCGCCCGCACGGTGGGTTACGACAATATCCCCACCACCATGCCGGCCGGCCCGCTGCCGGAAGCCCGCCCGGCGCCGCTGCGCGTGTGGACCGACCGCGCCAAGCAGACGATGGTGGGCGCGGGCTTCGCCGAAGTGATTACCTATTCGCTGACGAATTCCGCCCGCATGGCACGCCTTCTGCCAAAAGGCGTGGCGCCGGAACTGCCCGCGGGCCCGGCGCGGGACGTAGCCGAGGCGGTGCTGCCTCTCCATGCGGCGCCCCTGGAACTCAAGAACCCGTTTACGTCCGAAGCGAGCACGCTGCGCACGGTCTCGCTGGCGGGCCTGCTGGAAACGCTGGCCGCCAACCTGCGCCGCCAGCCCCACGACGTGCGCCTCTTCGAGATCGCGCCCGTGTTCTTGCCGGAACAGTCCAAATTGCCGGAGGAGCGCCGCTTGCTCACCGCGGTGCTGGGCGAATCGCGCACCGAGCAGTGGGGCGCCCGCGCCGTCAATACGTTCTATACCGCCAAAGGCGTGGTAGATCAGATCATGTGGCGGTTCGGCATTGCCGCCTACCACTTCGCGCCGGTGCAACATCCCACGTTCCACCCGTACCGCGCGGCAACGGTGACGGCGCGCCAGGGCCGCACGGACCAGGTGGTTGGCATTGTCGGTGAAATCAACGCCGAGGTGAGCGCGGCCTACGACATCGACCAACGGGTGCTGGCCCTGGTGCTGAATCTGGGGGCTCTGGTCGATCTGGCCCGGGAAACGCCGCAGTTTGCGCCGCCGTCCCGCCACCCGGCCGTGGTGCAAGACTTGGCGATCGTGCTGGATGCGGAGGTGCCCGCCGAACGCGTGGTGCGTGAGGTGCGCGACGCAGGCGGCGACTTGCTGGAAAGCGTGGAACTCTTCGACGTGTACCAGGGTCCGCAAGTGCCCGACGGCAAGCGCAGCCTGGCCTATACCCTCACCTTCCGCGCCCCGGACCGCACCCTGAACGACAACGAAGTCAACAAGATCCGCGACCGCATCATCTTCAAGCTCCAAGTGTCACTCCAAGCCACACTGCGGTAACCACTCTTGTAGATTGAGCACTACTCTAGCCAACCCACATTGCGGCGAGCAATAGTGCGACTAACGGAGGCCATCGTGGTCGGACTCATCAAGAGACTACTGGGGATGGGTTCCACTATTGGGGAGGAAGCTCATAGTTCCCGAGCTGACGAAAGCGATGACATTTCACCTAGACCACGTCAGACCAATGCAAGCCAGTCGTATTTTGATTCATTATTCCAGCTTCATGAAGCGATTTCAAAGCGAGACTATGGTGCTGCCGCCGCGCATGCTCGTAGGAATCTTGAGTATATCCCGGTTTGGGTAAACGAAACCCGCCAACAATATCGCTCTTTTGATATTCAGTCAATTCCAGCGCTTCAGCAGGGAGGTACTATTCTTGCCCTCGTAGGCGATGAACTTGGAATTGCCCGCATAGCGGAACTGGTGACCACCTTCCCTGAACTCAAACCGTGGACCGACAAGATCAAACACCACGAAAGAGATCTACGGCGCTTCCAGGCAATTCGGGAAGTGATCCTGGCCCAACCCAATTGCCTGCAAACGGACGTAAAGGAGCTCATTGGTGAAAAGGATGGGCGTCGGGTTGCAGTGCTGATTTCCTATTTGGAGAAAGCTGGAGAGATTGTCCGAATCAAGGACGGGCGCGCAGTCAGACTGATACTTTCAGGTTCCCCCAGTGCTCCAGTAGAGTTGCCGAAGCGGTCCATCAATTCGCATCGTATAGACTTTGAGCCGCAAAAACTAATAGATATTGACATTGCATCCCTCAGCTACGTGCCCTTGCCTCGTGCCCCGTCGAAATGGGAAGAGAAACAGGTCGCTAGTAAGAGTCTCGTAGCACCCGGGAGAGGATGCTACTTCGAGACTCGTGACAGCGATTGGCGACTTGGACCAACGGTGAAGATCCCTCTATCGGAGCGCCCAGACCCGGCCTTTCGCCAGATACATCCAACTAATGATGGTCTTTTTATAATTGATGACCTTGGCAATGCGCAGGGATATGGCGATATTGAAGCTGCTGCATTGCGTTACGACAGGTCTGGTAGGCTTGCAGCCAGATCTGGACTAATGCACGGCACCTACCGTGTGGGCGTTCATCCCCTTGGTAGCGGTCTTATCGCCATGTCTCAGGACTGTGTTGCCCATGCCTATGATGACGACCTAGGAATGGTCTTCGAAACAGCGCTTGATGAAGCTCCCGAAATCACGGCTATTAGAAGGAGGCTCGGTTTCCCCAAAGATGAACTCAAGAACCACATCCGATGCGTAGCGCTGTCCCAAGCACGTGATCGATACCTCTTCACTGTCGTTGACGAGGCTTGGTGCATAGACGCAGGTGGCGTGGGACTGTGGGGTGCCAAGCTGCCAATTACGGAGGTTTGGACTCAAATTGCCACTCCAAGCAGCAGATGTGGAGCAAGCTCTGAGGTGGAACGGGCGCTCTCCTTCATGGGTCTCTCACTGCCAATTGCCCCTGAAGAGGTAAAGCGTCGCTACCGGGATCTTGCCAAGCAGTATCATCCTGATCTTAACGCGGCCGACCCACAAGCCGAGGAAAGAATGAAAGAGCTAAATCTAGCGACAGAGTTACTCACTGGCGTCGAGGCGAGTGCTCTATCCGAATATGCAGGCGCAAGGTTTTACCAAGAGCTTAGTCGGTCAGAGCATAGAGCTGGAGAGCTCGAATTCACTGCGACGATAGGAATCGAGGTCAGTGAGATTCAAGCATCCGACTGGATATATGCCGCAAGCTTCGCCGCCAAATCCAATTCTGTATATCTTGCTGGTTACTCTGGCCGAATCGTGCTGGTTGATGATAATGGAAGAGGTGTTAGGGTATACGACATTGGCAATGTACCGCGCCGAATTGTCGACACGGGGGACTACCTCTATCTCTTGACAGATACAAGACTATATGTTCTGCGCGATGACTCTCTACACGCCCTCATCGATACCTTCGATGGTGGCGACCTGGTAATCGCCCAGACCGGATTTGGCCTAGTTGAAAGGAAGAGACTCCGCTGGTTCCGCGAAGATGGTCACTATATGGGAAGTGTCATTTCAAGTGACCCCATCCGCCGTGTCTATTCAACAGAAGATGGCACTATTGTCGAAACTCGCCAGCGACGCACGCTAGTGCAGGGATTCCCTCAGTGGTGGGAGTGAACACTTGACCTAAACAACTATTCGGCATCTCTGTGGTCAATCGAATGTCACAAACCGCTGCTTTCTTCCTAACGCGCTGCACGAACGTCGCTGAGCAGGCTCTCCCGATCGACGCCCGCCAAGACGCCTGTACACTGGCGCAACGCTTCCCTAACCTTCTCCGGGTCGTACATTGCCCAGATGTCTTTAGCGTCTTCCCGGACCAATGAAAAGAGTTCCCCCTCTTTCTCAAGGATTACCGGGGCCGCGCCGACCTCTTCCAGCAGTCGCCCCAATTCGCTTTCAGGCGCGACGCTAATGACTCTCGCTTCAGCCTGCATCGGATTTACCGTTACCTGCAATTGGGTCTCTATGCTAAGGTCTGCTTTAGTCAATCATTATGGCACATTGCGTTGGCCATTGAGAGATTCGAACCAGACCTTCCTAATCAAGAGGCTGCCTCACGCCGGTGGAAAAGCGCCTCGTCAGTGCTTACCTGCCCTGCACTTTCAGGTCTCATTGGTTTCAAAACCTTGCGCGGCGCTTTCGGCTCGTCTTACGACGCGTGGGCTTTTTCTAGGGCGCCGTCGCGTTCCAGGACCTGGCGCAGGTAGACGCCGGTGTAGGAGTGGGGCAGGTGGGCGAGCGTTTCCGGTGTGCCTTCGGCAACCAGTTCGCCGCCGGCGTCGCCGCCCTCGGGGCCGAGGTCGATCACCCAGTCCACGCACTTGATCACTTCCAGGTTGTGTTCGATCACGATCACCGTATTGCCGGTATCCACCAGGCGTTGCAGCACCTCCAGTAGGCGTTCCACGTCGGCGAAGTGCAGGCCGGTGGTGGGTTCATCCAGGATGTAGAGCGTGCGGCCGGTGGCGCGTTTGGAAAGCTCGGCGGCCAGCTTGACGCGCTGCGCCTCGCCGCCGGAAAGCGTGGTGGCCGGCTGGCCCACCCGCATGTAGCCCAGGCCCACGTCCACCAGAGTCCTGAACCTGTTGTGGATGCTGGGGACGTTTTCGAAGAACGTGGCGGCTTCGTCGATGGTGAGGTCCAGCACGACGGCGATGGTCTTGCCCTTATACATCACTTCCAGCGCCTCGCGGTTGTAGCGTTTGCCGTCGCAGACCTCGCAGGGCACGTAGACGTCCGGCAGGAACTGCATTTCGATGGTGATGATGCCGTCGCCCCGGCAGGCCTCGCAGCGGCCGCCTTTGACATTGAAGGAGAAGCGGCCGGGTTTGTAGCCGCGGACGCGCGCTTCCGGCGTCTTGGCGAACAGCTCGCGCATGGGGGTGAACGCGCCGGTATACGTGGCCGGATTCGACCGGGGCGTGCGTCCGATGGGCTGCTGGTTGATGTCGATGACCTTGTCGATGCTATCCAAGCCCAGGATCGTGTCATGCGGGCCGGGACGCTCGCGGCTGTTGTAGATTTCCTGCGCCAGGCGACGGTAGAGCACGTCTATGACGAGCGTGCTCTTGCCGGAGCCGGAGACGCCGGTGACGCCGATGAAGCGGCCCAACGGAAAGCTCACGTCTATGCTCTTGAGATTGTTGGCCCGGGCGCCTTTCACCGTAATCTTCCCGCCGGGGGCTTTTCCGGAGTCGGCGCCGCGCGCCGCTTGCGCCCGTGACCGCGACCGTGACGGTGGCGCGGCGGCTTTTTCCGCGCGGGCAGCGGTTGCCTGAGCCGCGCTTGTCCCGGCGCCGCGCCGCTCGCGGGGCACGGCGATCTGCCGCTTGCCGGTCAGAAAGGCCGCCGTCAGCGAGTCCTCCACCGCCATCACGTCCTCCAGGGGTCCCGCCGCCACCACGCGGCCGCCGTATTCACCGGCCCCCGGCCCAATATCGATGACGTGATCGGCGGAGCGGATGGTATCTTCATCATGCTCCACCACCAGCACGCTGTTGCCCAGGTCGCGCAAGCCGCTGAGCGTGGCGATGAGGCGGCGGTTGTCGCGCTGGTGCAGGCCGATAGACGGCTCGTCCAGAATGTAGAGCACGCCCACCAGGCCCGAACCAATCTGCGTCGCCAGACGAATGCGCTGGGCTTCGCCGCCGGAAAGCGTGGCTGTGGCGCGGTCCAGGGTCAGGTAGTCCAGCCCCACGTTTTCCAAGAAGTGCAGCCGGGCCAGGATTTCCTTGAGAATCTGGCGGCCGATCAGGCGCTCGCGCTCCGAGAGCGGCAACGCCTCGAACCAGGCGCGGGCGTCTTTCACGGCAAAGGCCGTTACTTGCGCGATGGTGTGGTCGCTAAGGGTTACGGCGAGGCTCTCGGGCTTCAGGCGCGCGCCCTGGCAGGCGGGACACGGCTGCACGGTCATGAAGCGTTCGATTTCCTGGCGCATGTAGTCCGAATCGGTCTGCTTGTGCCGCCGTTCCAGATTGGGGATCACGCCTTCGAATTCGGACATGAAGGTGCGGGTCTTGTCAAAGCGGTCAACTACCGGCACCGGCAGACGCTCCTGGATGCCGTACAGCAAGATGTCCACGTGTTCCGGCGCGATTTCGGCCAGCGGAACGCTAAGGGAAAAGCCGTACTTCGCCCCCACTGCCTTCACTACCTGATAGAGATATGTGTCCTTGGAGCCAAGGCGCGACCAGGGCAGTATTGCACCCTCCAAAAGCGAGAGCCGCTTGTTGGGCGCGATGAGGTCCGGGTCGAACACCATGGTTGTGCCGATGCCCGTGCACTCCGGGCACGCGCCGTGGGGGCTATTGAAGGAGAAGGTGCGCGGCTCCACCTCGCCAAGGGAGACGCCGCAGTGCACGCAGGCGAATTGCTCGGAGAAGAGGATTTCTACGGGTTCGGGGTTGCCGCCGGTATTCTCTCCGCCACTCCTGCCCTGCCCGTCATTCCCGCCCTGCGCGTAATTGCCTGCCCGTCCGTCACTCCCGCCTATTTCGTCATTCCCGCCCTGTCCGCTATAGCCTTCCTGTACGTCATCTTCGCCCCGCCCGTCATTCCCGCCCTGCCCATCAGTCCCGCCCTGCCCGTCATTCCCGTGAAAACGGGAATCCATCTTCTCTTGGCTCGCGTCGACTTCAATTTCCGTTGCACGAATAGCCTGTGCCGTCCCGCCGGATGGATTCCCGCTTTCGCGGGAGTGACGGGTGGGTGTGTTCTCGCTGTCGTCGGAATGAAGACCGGATGGATTCCCGCTTTCGCGGGAGTGACGGGTGGGTGTGTTCTCGCTGTCGCCGGCATGGGAATCGGATGGATTCCCGCCTTCGCGGGAATGACGGGTGGGTGTGTTCTCGCTGTCGTCGGAATGAAGACCGGATGGATTCCCACTTTCGCGGGAATGACGGACATCAGGGCTCCGACTTTTGCGGGAATGACGAACATCAGGAGTCCCGCTTGCGCTGGGATAACGGCCTGTCGGGGGGTCGCTTTCGCCGTCGATGCCAGCCTTGCCGTCGTTGCCACTCTTGCCGTCATTCCCGTGAAAACGGGAATCCATCTTCTCTTGGCTCGCGTCGGCTTCAATTTCCGTTGCACGAATAGCCTGTGCCGTCCCGCCGGATGGACTCCCGCTTTCGCGGGAGTGACGGGTGGGTGTGTTCTCGCTGTCGCCGGCATGGGAATCGGATGGATTCCCGCTTTCGCGGGAATGACGGACATCAGGAGTCCCGCTTTCGCGGGAGTGACGGGTGGGTAGGTTCTCGCTATCACCGGCATGGGAATCGGATGGATTCCCGCTTTCGCGGGAATGACGGACATCAGGAGTCCCGCTTTCGCGGGAATGACGGACATCAGAACCGCGGCTTCCGTCGGAATGACGGCCTAGCGCGTTACCGTTTTCGCCAGACTGCCGCCCGGCGCCGTCCACTAGCACCACCCGCACCACGCCGGAGCCCAGGCGCAGCGCCGTCTCCAACGAATCCGCCACCCGTGTCCGGTCCGTATCGCCGCGCCGGTTCACCAGACGGTCCACTACGACTTCAATGGTGTGCTGCTTGTAGCGGTCCAGCGCCGGCGTTTCCTCCAGGTCGTAGACCGTGCCGTCCACCCGCACCCGCACGTACCCCGCTTGGCGGGCGTCCTGGAACACTTGGCGGTACTCGCCTTTGCGGTCCTGCACGATTGGCGCCAGGATCATGTAGCGCGTGCTATCGGGCAGGTGGAGCAGCGTGTCCACCATTTGTTGCACGGTCTGCTGGGAGATTTCGCGCCCACACTGCGGGCAGTGGGGCACGCCGATGCGGGCAAAGAGCAGGCGCAAGTAGTCGTAGACTTCCGTGACCGTGCCGACGGTGGAGCGCGGGTTACGGCTGGCGCCCTTCTGATCGATGGAAATGGCCGGCGAGAGGCCGTCGATGTGGTCCACGTCCGGCTTTTCCAACATGCCGAGGAACTGGCGGGCGTAGGCCGAGAGCGACTCCACGTAGCGCCGCTGCCCTTCGGCGAAGATGGTGTCGAACGCCAGGCTCGACTTGCCGGAACCGGAGAGACCGGTGACGACCACCAGCTTCTCGCGGGGGATGTCCAGGTCAATGCTGCGGAGGTTGTGTTCACGGGCGCCGCGGATGCGAATGTACTCTTCAGCCATGGCTGGGAAACCTCTGCCCTCGCGGCGCGCGGCGTCTGCTCGGATACGACATGCTATGCAGAGAAGAACGACCTGTAGCAGTTTCGGGAAACAGTCTCCATAGTACCACGATGCCGACAAGGGAGCAGAACATTGACGCGCAGTGCTCGGTACAGTAATCTGAGCACCAGCGGTAGTATGGACAGTCACGCCAGGCAGGCGTGATAATTGAGCCGCCGCGCAAGAGCACACACCCGCCGAGGGTGGGCGCCCCCGCAACGTGCGGCGGCGTTTGCAGGCCTTAAATCCCAACCTCGAGGAGGAACGGTCATGGCACAGACACGATTCATGCGGCGCACGGTACTGGGGGCAGTGCCGGTAGTTGGCGGGGCGGCATTCCTTGCCGCGTGCGGCGCGGCGCAGGTAGCCGCGCCAACGGAAGAGATGGCGGCCCCGGAAGAGAAAGCCGAAGCCGCGCCCGCGCCGGCTGAGGACGTGCAACTCACGTATCTCTCACGCGATTCCGATAGCGCCACCCTCAAGGTGCGTGCACTCTTCGACAAGTACGAGGCCGAAAACCCCAATATAACCATTACTATCCAGAATATGTCCAGCGGGGACGAAGCGAAGACCAAGTTGCTCGTCCAGGCGGCGTCAGGCGTTCCCATCGACTTCTTGCGCACCAGTTGGGGCTCGTTTGCCGACCTCATCGAGGGCGAAATCCTGTCGCCTTTGGACGAATTCTTCAAGGCGGACGGCCTGGTACCCTCAGAACACTTTCTCCCCAACAGCCTGACGCACTGGACCGTAGACGGGCTACTTTACGGCTGGCCCGGCTCCGGTAATTGCGACGCCGTGCTGCTCAATAAGACGATCCTAGACACTGCCGGCCTGGAGCCGCCGCCTATCGACCCCACCGACGCCTCGTGGAACATGGATACGTTCCTGGAGTACGCCCGAGCGATGACGCAGGGCAACGAGCAGTTTGGGCACAATGGCGGCGTTTCGGCTTCCGACGGACGGCGCGGCTTCATGCGCGGCGCGTACTTCGGCCAGATTGCTTGGGATAACGAGCAGAAGATCGGCCTGATGGACCGGCCGAAGTTCATCGAGGGGCTGGCCTACTGGGTAGACCTCAAGCTCAAGCACCGCGTGGTGCCAAGTCCGGAGGACGTGGAAGGACTGGGGGCGGCTAATACCGGCGGGCGCGCCATCTGGGAGACCGGCAAGGTCGGCATGAACATTACCAACGGCTACCGCCAGGTGGAATTCGAGGCCATCGGCGCGACTCTGCCGTTCAGCGCGGACGCGAACATCTCCGGCCGTTCTTGGTTCCCGGCAATCCTCGTCGGCTTCAGCCTGAATCCCGATGAGACGTGGGCGGTTAACCGCTGGATGATGGAGCCGGAGCCCAACACGGAGTTCACGCTGGCCATGGGCCACACCATTTCGGCGGTGCGGACCGCGGTGAATATGCCGGCTGAGCAACTCAAAGAGACCGTAGGCTTCGATGCCATCGCCCATGCGACGCAGGCTGCGTTCAGCCCGCCGGCGAACTACGGCATGAACGGCTATCCCACGTGGGGCGACGTCGGCGCCGCGGTGCGCCCGCACTTCGACGCCTACGATGCCGGCGAACTGACGCCCGAAGAGTACGGCCGCGTGGCCAATGACATCGTCAACGAGCTTCTGATACCGAAGGAATAGGTTGAGGCGCCGCGCCATTGGCCCGGAATGAAAATGGCTTCCGGTTGTCCTGTTTATTCACGTAGGGGCACGATATATCGTGCCCCTACGT
>JAJEAH010000081.1 GCA_022824225.1 Chloroflexota bacterium | reverse complement strand
GTTCACGGTCATGGAGCTTGTCGGAATCGGCATCACCTTTGGCATTGTCCGCCTAGCGATCGCATTGCCCACGCTTGCGTCGATCTTCATGTGGGGCGAGCAACCGGGTGTCCTGCAAGTGGCGGGACTGGCTCTGGCGTTTGCCGCCTTGCCCCTGCTGGGCGCCGACGCCTATCAAGCGTCCCGCGGCCGGCGCGGGCACTCACTGTATACGTGGAGCATGATCCTGGCTGCGCTCTTTCTCTCGGGAGCGGGGCTGACCGCGGCCAAGGCGTTTTCGGTATACAGCACTCCGGCGCACCAACCGCTGTACACGGCTTCCGTATTCGTGGCGGCCACGCTGGGCGCAGCCTTCGTCTGGCCGCTGCGCGAGCGCTTCCGCATGCCGGCCCTGCAAACCACGTCGCTGAAGCACAATGTGGGCCTGGGCGTAGTGATGGGCGCCACGAACCTATTTCAGATCGCCATGCTGCTCCGGGCGTTGGAAGTCTTGCCGGGCACGATCGTATTTCCGCTCACCGCAACGGTGGGACTGGTGACGACTCTGCTGGGCGGCATGATACTCTTTGGCGAGCGCTTTGGCCGGGTAACGGCAGCCGGCATCGTTCTCGCGCTTTTTGCTATCGTGTTCATAAACGTGCCTTAGAGCCTGTTTACGATCATTTTAGAAGTGGTCTACAAGGCTGATGGAAACCGTTCGTGCTGAGGACTGGGCGAAGCCCTTGTCGAAGCATGAACGGCTGTTCGCCAACTTACGGCGGTTCTACTCACCCTTCGACAGGCTCAGAGCCTGCCCCGAACTGGATACGGGGGCGAACGTTGGTCGTGCAAAAGACGATTGCAGACAAGCTCTTAGCCGGAGGGATGAGCCCATGATTGGCGCTATCGCGGGAGACGTAGTTGGCTCGGTCCACGAATTCGAGGCGACGAAGACGAAGGACTTTCCGCTCATAGACCCGCGTTGCTTCTTCACCGATGACACGGTGTTGACCGTAGCGCTCGCTGACGCGCTGCTGCACGGCAAAGACTACGCGGTTCTGCTGAAGGAGTACTACCGGCGCTATCCGGATGCCGGCTACGGCGGCGCGTTCCATGGTTGGGCGTCGTCTGATTCCCTCGCTCCGTACAACAGTTGGGGGAACGGCTCGGCGATGCGGGTCAGCCCGGCGGCGTATGTGGCGTCCTGTCTCGCTGACGTATTGACGCTGGCGGAACAAAGCGCCGTTGTGACTCACAATCATCCTGAGGGCATTCGCGGGGCGCAAGCAACCGCCGCCGCAATATTCCTGGCGCGCACAGGCCACACCAAGGACGGCATTCAGAAGTTTGTGCAGAGCTTCTTTGGCTATGATTTGCAGGCTACGTTGGCACAAATCCGGCCCGGATACCGGTTCAACGAGTCGTGCCAGGACACGGTGCCGCAAGCGATACGGGCATTCTTGGAAGCAAATGACTTCGAAGACGCGCTCCGCAACGCCGTTTCGCTGGGCGGTGACGCCGATACGCTGGCGTGCATCACCGGTTCCATCGCCGAGCCCTTCTTTGGCGGCGTGCCCGCGGAGCTACGGGAATCTGCGCTCAGCCGGTTGGACGACGAGCTGTTGGCCATTGTGTCCGCATTCGAGCAGCGTTACATGAGTTGCTGACGGGTCCTCGCCTTTCTCTTCAGTCAGGCAAGTTTGGCCCCAAAGCCCAAGTCATGCGCGCCTTGTCCGAGACTGGATAGGAAAAAGACCTGCCCTGGCGGCACTTGCGCCCGGGCAGGTCTTTCGCTTCTCATTTCCTCACTCACCCACAGCCTACGGTCGCCGCGTCCTCTGGTTGCCGTGGCGCTACTTAGGCATGAACTTGAGGGCTGTGTACGCCGGCCGCGGGCTCCAGTCCGCATTGAGGATGCCAAATGCCCAGGTCTCATGGGATTTCGGCTGCGTTACGCGGAAGTTTAGGTTCCAGACGATCATGACGCCCACGTACGGATGCTGCTGCCTGACCAAATTAAACGAATCCACCAGGTAGTTGGCTTGGTCTTGGTCGGAATTCTGCAGCGCGTACTCATAGCCAGGAGCCGGTTGGTCCGAGACCGCCCAGCCAAACTCCGTGAACCAGACGTCCTTGTTGATGCCCGCTGCCAGGAGTATGTTGTGTAGCTCCGCGTAACGGGTGAAGAAGAAGCTGGGGTGGCTGCCGAATCCGCCGGTCAGGTTTCTGGTGATTTGCTGCGGCGTGTCGGTGGGCGGGTGGTTAAAACCGCCGGGGTGTACGCCGAGCACGTCGAAGTAATTGGCGACCTCACCGTTGTTGTAAGCCACGAGTTGCCGCAAGTACTCCACGTCGTCGATGGCGACGTTTGGATCGATGACGCCCGTGGGGGTCAGCGCGCCCATGATGGTCACGGCGCTAGGGTCGGCTTGTTTGATTGCCGCGTAGGTCACCTTCAGCAACTCGACAAACGGGGCCGGCGTCACCGGCTTCCACTCCACGGCGAGATTGGCCTCATTCCACATTTCATAGGCTTGCACCTTGCCGCGGTAGCGGGTGGCCAGTATCCGCATGAAGTCGGCAAAGTCGTTGGGGTTAGCGGGCGGGCCGTGATCGAGGCCCGGCGCCAACGCCCAGTGCGGAGTCTTGGCGACGGAGAGCAGGACATTCAGGCCGGCATCGTGCGCCGAGTTCACCACACGGTCAAGCTCGGCCCAGTCGAAGCCGCCCTTTTCCACCGGTTCGATTGAGGACCACTGCACTTGCTGCTTCACCCACGTGAAACCGGCATCCGTAATGAGTTGGTACGCGCGGTTCTTGTCAGCAGGTGATAGCCAAAAGAGGTCCGCTTGCATGCCGTAGCCAAGGTTATTGGTGTACTGAGGCAGCTTGCCAGGCGCTTGCGCGCTGCGCACGGTCATGCCGGTCGCGGCCTCCTGTACCGGCGCTTGGCCGACCATGCCGGCCACCGGTTCCGGGCGCTCATCGATGCTGTGCGGGAGCGTGGCCTCGGCGGGCAGGAGATCGAATTCCTTCAACAGATCGCCGCCCAAAATGGTCGTTACCGCGCCTCTGCTAATTCCAAGCCCAGGCACGTCTTCCGTCCAGTATTGGAATGCAACACGCTGGAAACGCTGCGCAATGAACGGCCCAAAAGGCTGTGGCCGCGACATGGGAAGGCCATAGAGTTCGATGGCGGCCTCTTCGCCGCCGGCGCCCAAATAGCGGTCCCGGATGCCGGCGTTGGTGAGCCAACTCAGCCGAATCTGCTTCGCGCGCTGGAAGTCGCCGCCGGAACCGTCGTCGGTGATAGGCTCGGGGATGCCCCGCGAGGCAAGCACCGCGTTCATTCCGGCCCTTTCCAGAATCTCAAACGTATTGCCGAGGAGCACCTGGTTGTAGACCGGGTGGTACTGCAAGAGCGTGCCCTGCGTAACCTGATAGATGAAACCATCCTGTTCGTATCGCCGGGAGGCGGGGAAGCCCACGCCGTTCACGCCGCCGACCTGCTGGAATTTGCTATAGAAACTCAGGCCGCCGGGACCGTCCCAAACCGAATAGCCCTGGCTGCCGGCGCCGCCATAGCCGTTGGCCTGTTTATAGAAGTGACCGCCGGGGATTGGCTGGTCCAAGGATTCTTGCGCAGCGGCCGGCAAGGCCGCAAAGGTCAGACTCAAAGTAGTTGCTATGAGAAGAGCACTTACAAGCTGCCGGAAGCGTCGGGGCATAGGTGATTCCTCACTTTGGGAGGCTAGTGAAACTGCGCCACATATTCAATGGTATACGATTCGCGTATGATCCGGTAATTCACCAAACCGAAACATCGCCAAGACAGGGCAGCGCTGCACATTGAGCCGCCCCGGCGGCAGCTTTCGCGCCCACCAGCGGGACATCAGGCATTAGTTCAAGTCGTGTCCGGCCTTAGGGAGCAAAGCGCCAGAGCCGGAGCGCGGTCTTGCCGAGCACCCATTCCAGGTCATCTTGGCTGAAGAACGGCATCTCGTCGCGCACGGCGGTAAGACGGGGGAGGTAGCCGGCCTTGTCCAGCAGCATGGGCCAATCCGTGCCCCACATGAGCCGCTCCGGCCCCCAGGCGTCTTTTGCCATGGCAAAGAACGGATGGGTGTCGGCGTAGGGATAGTCTTGCCGGCTGTAGTGCAACATGCCTGAGACTTTGGCGAAGGTGCGTGGGTGTTCGGCGAGCGTGAGCAGTGCGCTGAACTGGGGATAGGGCGGGCGTTCGGCCACGTCGATGCGTCCCATGTGGTCGACAACCACGTCCACGCTGGGAAACCGCGCCGCCATTTCTGACACCAGCGGTGCGTGGGTAAGGTCCATCAGGACGCAAACGGGTATGCCGAGGTCCGCGGCTTTCCACCAAATCCGGCCCGTCTGCTCCGTGGTAAACCACTCCGCGCTGTCTGGCCGCGCCGCGTGGAGCCGCACCCCGTGAAAGCCGTGCTCCGTGACCCAATGTTCGAGCTGCGCCGGGGCCTCCTCATCTAGCGGATTGACAAGGCACACACCGGCAAGCTGCCGGGGATAGCGGGCGATGCTTGCAGCCAGATAGCGGTTATCCCAACCATACGTGCTCGGTTGCACCAAAACCACGTGATCGACGCCGGCCTGGGCCGTTTCGGCCAGGAGCATCTCCGCCGTAGCGTTGGTGGTAGGCACGGGCACGTCCGGCAGCGTCGGCGCGAAGGGATAGTTGTCGTCTTGCGCCCAAATGTGAACGTGGGACTCTACGATGGGCATGACAGTGATTCGCCTGTCTCCCTCAGCCGAGCAGAGGCAGGGCCACCGGGCGGCCCTCCGCAGCCGAGATGTCCGCCGCGAGGCAGGCTTCGTGGGTGTTCACGGAGTCGAAGATGTCGGCGTGGGAGTCTTCATCGTTCAAAATGCACTCGACGATGTGGTCGATCTCGCCCTGGAACGGGTGGTGCGCCACGTCGCCGGAATCCGGCATGACCGTCGGTATGTCCATGAAGTCCGTGAGGCCGGGGAACGAGCGTGAGTAGATGCGGTTGTTGCGCGCCGTGCCCTGGTCGCCCTGCACCGACATGTGGAAAACATAGGGCATGTGGGCTTCCATCGTGGCGGTCACGCGGCCCACGACGCCATCTTCCATTTGCAGCACAGCAGCCGTGGTGAGCGGAAAGTCGAAGCCTTTTTCTTCCAGACGCACGGGTGTGGAGTAGGCGGACACTGACTCGACGTCCTTGCCCGTAAGCCAGCGGATGCAGTCCATGGCATGGCTGCCGCCGGAGAGCATCGCGCTGCCCACGTTTTCCTGGTAACGGCCCCAGTGGCCGGGCGGGCGCAAGTACCCCACCTCATGCATGTAGTCGGCTTCGGCGTACACAATGCGCCCGAAGTCGCCGGCTTCCCGCCGCCGGTGCAGTGTTTCCACCAGCGGATTCCAGCGCAGCACGAAACTCACCACGCTCTTGACGCCGGCTTTCTTCACTGCTTTGACCAAGCGGTCGAGTTGCTCGACGGATATGGCAATGGGTTTCTCGATAACGAGGTGCTTATTTGCTTCCGCGGCCAACGCGCCTTGCTCGGCATGAGCAAAATTGGGCGTGCAAATGGAAACGACGTCCACGTTGGGGTCAGCCAGCATCTTCTCATAGTCGGTATAGGGCTTGGCGTCCAACTCGAATTCATCGATCGCCCCTTGCGCGCGGCCCGCGTCACGGCTGCACACCGCAACCATGCGCGTATGCGGATTATTGTTGAACGCGCGAATGTGCTCGTTGGCCACCCAGCCGGGTCCGACCAGGCCTACACCCATCTCGTCTGCCATAGCGGTTGCTCCTTAGTTTACGGTGATGTCGGTGGCGCGGACTGCACCCGCTCGCAGGCGCGCCCACGGTCAATTGGCTCTCTTATCTCTCTATTTCAGGTGCGGGAGAGCCGCGCCGCGCGGGCCGATTGGCTGTAGTTTCTTTCGATGGCGCCAGCGCGGGCGCAACGCCGGCGGCGCCTGAGGTCCGGCGCAGTTGGTTTGGCGCTAGCGTACGCTACTGCACGGATGTTTGCAAATTGCGGGCGGGTCAGGCGTCTCGCGCCAGCACGTAGTCGGCCAGGGCGTGCAGCAGACTGCGGGCGGGGGACTGCGGCACGGCGGCGAGGCAATCATGCGCCTCGGCCACGTAGGCTTGGGCGCGGGAGCGGGCGAATTTGACGCCACCGAGGTCTTGCAGCAACCGTGTCGCGCGCCGGATCTGCGCATCCGTCGCGGCGCGGTTGCCCAGCGCCTGGCTGAGTGTGCTGCGTTGTGCGTCTGTGGCATTGCGCCAGGCGGCGCCGACGATCAGCGTGGGCTTGCCTTCGCGTAAGTCCGCGCCCACGGGTTTGCCTGTCACCGCAGCGTCGCCGACCGCACCGAGCACGTCATCCTGCAACTGAAACGCGATGCCGCAATTCCGCCCGAAAGCCGCTAACGCCGCTGCGGCCGGATCCGCCGGCTGCCACGTCCCCAGGCCCAGGCAGGCACCGGCAAGGGCGGCGTATGCATAGAGAGCGCCGGTCTTCTTCTCTATCATGTCCAGAGTCTCGTCCTCGCCGACCGTGCCCGGCGGACGCAGGCTAAGCTCCACGTCCAGGGCCTCGCCGTCAACGAGGTGCGATTCTACCGAGCCAAAGAGTTCGGCTACCAGGCTGAGCACGAGCGCGGCGCTCGCGCCCCGCCGCGTCGCGGCTTCCGTGAGCAGGGCGGCCGACCAGCCCTGCTGGACGTCGCCGGCCAACACCGCTTGAGTGAGACCGTAGTGGGCGGCGTCTTGTCCGGTTAGGCCCAGGTCGGCGCCGGCGCGGGCCGTGAACTCGGCATGGACCGTCGGCCTGCCGCGCCGCACGTCGTCTTGGTCGATTACGTCGTCGTGCACGAGCGTCCACACGTGGAAGAGCTCGACTGACGCCGCCGCGGGGACGGCGCGCGCTTCATCACCGCCGGTGGCGGCGCAGCTAAGCAGCAGGACGCCCGAGCGCAGTCCCTTGCCCGGCCGGCGGACGTAACTTGCGGCAGCCGCGCCGAGATGGCGCGATCGCAAGGGATACCGGTCAAGCGCCGCGTTAACGTACGCGTAGACCTTTTCCCGTCGCGCCGCGAGCGCCGCCATGAGTTCGGCTCGCGAGGCCCTCCGGTTCATGACGGGGAGTCCAAGCGGTCGAGGTCCAGGCTGCGCAGATATTTCACCAGACCGGGTCGCAGGTCGGGGCGTTTGAGGGCCAAGTCCATCGAGGCGCTCAAGTAGCCCACCTTGTCGCCCATGTCATAGCGCGTACCCGTAAACTCGCTGGAGTAGACCTCGCCTTCTTGGGCCAGGGCATCGATGGCGTCAGTGATCTGGATTTCACCGCCGGCGCCGGTGGGGATGCGGTCGATATAGTCGAAAATCGCGGGCGTGAAGACGTAGCGGCCCACTATCGCCAGATTGGTCGGCGCTTGACCCACCGGCGGCTTTTCGATCAGGCTGCGCAGCCTGCGTACACCCGCCGCCACCTCAGCGCCTTCCACAATGCCGTAGCGGTCCACGTGCTCGCGGGGCACGGGCATGACGGCCACCACCTCGCCGCCGTAGGTCTCGTGCACGTCGATGAGCTGCCGAATAGCGGGAGGCTGGCCGTCGATAACGTCGTCGGGGAGAAAAACCGCGAACGGTTCGTCACCCACCACGCTTCGCGCCGTGCGTACGGCGTCGCCGGTACCCAAAGGCTCGTGCTGCCGCACGCCGATGACCGCGGCCATTTCTTTAAGCGCCCGCAACTCGGCGAGTTCCTTTTCCTTACCTCGCGCCGCAAGGGTTTCTTCCAGCCGGTAGGCCGTGTCGAAATAGTCCTCCACCGCCTGGTTGCCGGCGGCAGTCACGAGGATGACCTGCTCGATACCGGCGGCGACAGCTTCCTCGACCACGTACTGGATAGCCGGCTTGTCCGCCAGCGGCAGCATCACTTTCGGTATGGTCTTGGCAGCGGGCAGTGTTCGGGTGCCCAGTCCGGCAACCAGGAACACCCCTTTGCGGACTTTCATGCCGGATTCCCCGTGTGTGTATTCATGGTTAGGGTCCAGGAAGAGTCGTTTGTCGCCGGTGCGGAGCTTTCTTACGGGTAGTCGCTGCGTTTCCCGCCAACATGCGCCTGTGACTGAACGCGACTGCCGCGACGATATTGACGGTAGGCCCGTTCACGCACTGGCCCGCGCCTGCATTGGCGGCGCATTTTCACAGCGATTATACTTTCCATAGGAAGCACGTGACAAGAAGAGCGTTCGCCGCTCCCCAACCGGCGGTGTGGGCAACCGGCCCTTTCCGGTTGGATGGAGGGGCAGACGCCACTGATTTGGCGGCGGCTGGCTGTGCATTGGCCGCCCCGCGTGACGCGCAAGAGTAGTCCGACGCAGAACAGTTGGCATTTGGGAACGCCGTGAACACCGAACGCCTGTTTCTCGCCATCGCCTTGCCAGAATGCGTGCGAGATAGTTTGACCGAACGCGTGCGTCCGGCGGCGGAGCGAGCGGAGCGCGTGCGCTGGGTCCGCAGCGAAAACCTGCACATGACGCTCAAGTTTCTCGGTGAGGTCACTGGCGAGAGACGAACCGTAATTGTTGAGGTGATGGAACGTGTCGTTACCGGCAGCGCGCCTTTCCCAGTGACCGTATCCGGCGTGCGCATCGTCCGCCGCCGCGGGCGGCCGCACATGGTGTGGGGCGTGTTGGCGGACCCAAACGATAGCTTGCGGCAGTTGCACGAGAAGACCGAATGCTTGTTGGCGCACAGTGGTTTCGACCGGGAAAGACGCCCGCTTGCGCCTCATGTTACGCTGGCGCGCGTGCGCCAGGGCATCGCCGCGTGGGAGGCGGAGCAATTGGAGAGTTGGGTCGCGGCGCTAGAGGACTCTGAAGCGATGGAATTTACGGTGGAAAGTGTGGCGCTCATGCGGAGCGAGTTGCGTCCCGGCGGCGCCGAGTACACGGTGTGCCGGCGGTTTCCCTTGCGAAACACATGAACGCAATTCGCACCTTCATCCTCTTCCCCAACCCGCTGCGCCTGTGGGCAATCAGTCGTGAGTGGTGGGCCTATCGGGAATTGCTCGCCAATCTGGTAGTCCGCGACATCAAGGTGCGCTACCGGAATTCCGTGCTCGGCTTCGCGTGGTCGCTGCTCAATCCCCTTCTGATGATGCTCGTCTTTTCCCTGGTCTTCCGCGCTCTGAGCGATCCTGAAGGCATCGAGCCGGTGGTCCTTAACTTTCCCATCTATGTTCTGAGCGGCTTGTTGATATGGAACTTCACCTCGGACGTCATCACGCGGGCCATGTCGAGCATTACGGGCAACCGCGACCTGCTGACGAAAGTGTATTTTCCCCGGGAGATTCTCCCCCTCTCCGTGGTCGTGGCGAACCTCATCCATTTCTTGTTGGCGCTGCCGCTCTATTTCATCTTTGCCATTGCGTTTCGCATTCCGTTGACGAGTAACGTGTGGTGGTTGCCGGCGCTGGTGCTCGTGCAGGTACTACTGATGCTGGGACTGGCGCTGATCGTGGCCGCTCTGAACGTCTACTTTCGCGATCTTGAGTCGATTATGAACGTGGCGTTGATTGCCTGGTTCTTCCTTACGCCCATCGTATACGTGCTGGAACGAATCCCAAATAGAGAGATCTTGGGACTTGACCTCTGGCGCTGGGTCTACATGCTCAATCCTATGGCGGCATTGATTCAGGGGTACCGGTATGCGCTGCTCTACGGCTGGCCGTTGTGGCGTTTCAAGCACATCCTCCTAACCGCCGCGACGGCAATGGTGCTGCTCTGGATCGGCCTTTGGCTCTTCCGCCACTATGCCAGCAGGTTCGTGGAAGAGATATAGATGCGAGCAGTGCGGTTCAACAGTGTTTCCAAGCGCTTCATCGTGCGCCAGCGCCGCACGGTGCAGGAGACCGTCATTGGCTGGCTGCGGCGCGACAGTTCGCGCGAAGAGTTTTGGGCGCTGCGCGATTTGTCCTTCAACCTCGAAGCCGGCCGCACCCTCGGCGTCATCGGACGCAACGGCGCCGGCAAGAGCACGATACTCAAGCTCATGTGCCGCGTGCTGGAGCCGACCGGCGGCACGGTGGATGTCCGGGGTCGTGTGTCGGCCCTGCTCGAATTGGGGGCCGGCTTCCATCCCGACCTTACGGGACGAGAGAACGTCTTCCTCAACGGCGCGTTCCTTGGCTTGCCCCGCAAGCAGATGCGGCAGCGCTTCGATGAAATCGTTGCCTTCGCGGGCCTGGAACGCTTCATCGATGAGCCGGTGAAGCACTACTCTTCCGGCATGTATATGCGGCTGGGCTTCGCCGTGGCTGTGCACGTGGACCCGGAGTTGCTGGTCATCGACGAGGTGCTGGCCGTGGGCGACATGCCTTTTCGCCAGAAGTGCTTTGCCAAGCTGAGCGAGTTCAAGCAGGCGGGCATGACCATCGTGTTCGTGTCCCACGACCTAACGTCCGTCGGCCGCTTTTGCGACGAGGTGCTCTGGGTGGAAGGCGGACAGGCCCGCATGTACGGCCCGCCGGATGCAGTAATCAACGCGTATCTGGCGGAAGCGCGGCATCGCGGCGATTTGCAGGTGGCAGTTGCCTCGAGCCGGCTGCCGGAGGTCACCGACACGCGGCAGATGCGCTGGGGCAGCGGCGATGTTGCGATCGAGAGCGTGACGGTGACAGATACAGACGGCAAGCCCGTGGTCGAGGTAGCGCCGGGGGCGGACGTGTGGGTTCGCATTGCCTACACGGCGAGCACGACGGTCCCGGCGGCCAGCGTCGGTATTGGCATTCACCGCGCCGACGGCGTATTCGTGGCAGGCAGCCACAGCGCGGCGGCTGGCAAGACCTTTGCCTTGCCCAAGGGCACGGGCGAGTTGCTGTGCGTGCTGCCGGAGCTGCCGCTCCATGCCGGAGGCTTTGACGTGAGTGTTGGCATCTGGCCCAGGGAGGACTGGCGAAAACCGTTAGACATGTGGAAGAACGTCACACGATTTGTCGTAACCCCCACCGAGGCAGCCCAAACGGGGATGCTGGCGCTCCAGCAGACGTGGCGGGCGGCGGCGGGGGATGCTGTAGCGAATTCTGTTGCGCCCACTGCCCCGGCGGTGCCATGGAGTCCTGTGCCGGATCACATTGCCATGGGCCACGATGAAGAGGAATACCTGGCCGAAGGCTGGTTTCCACTCGAGAACTGGCCGCCGCACGTGCGCTGGACGGCGGGACGTGCCGGACTCTATCTGCAAAACGCGGGCACGGCGCAACTCTTGGGAATCGCCATGTGCCGTCCGCACCACAGCGGTGAGCCGGTTACCGGCCACATACTGGTCGACGGCAAGAACATCGGTGACTTTTCCCTCGCAACACCGGACTTCGAACGATATGTCTTTCCGCTCGACGGCCTCGCGAACACGCAGCCGCTACGGATTGACATAGTGGTGGAAAATCCCATGTCGTCGCCGGTCAAGGGCCGGACGCGCGACCGACGCCAACTCGGCGTCGCTGTGCGCGAGGTCTGGCTGGAGTAGCTTGCCGACGGGGGCGTGTCTCAAAGTGTGTTATTGTCTCACGCCGCGAATCTGGATGTACATAGCCGGATGATTGACGTCAATGACGAATTCTAGGGACTGCGGTCTGCCGGACATAACCGTCATCGTGCTGAATTGGAACGGTAAGCGATTCCTGGGCCGCTGCTTGACAGCGCTGCTGCAGACCACGTATCCAACCGACCGGTTCAACGTCATCGTGGCTGACAACGCGTCCACTGATGGCTCGCCCGCCTGGGTGCGGGAGCGCTTTCCCGGTGTACGGGTGCTGGACAATGGCGGCAATCTGGGTTTTGGCAAGGGCAATAACCGGGCAATACAGGCCAATGGTTCGCCGTTCGTGGCGCTGCTCAATTCCGATACGGCCGTGCAGGCCGACTGGTTGCGGCGCCTGATAGACCCAATGCTGGCCGACCGGAAACTAGGCGCCACCACGGCCAAGCTGGTGTACATGAACGACTACGCGCCCCTCGCGCTGCGCTGCGAGACGTTCTCGCCCCAGGCGGAAACCGGCTCACCGGACGAACGGACGCTGGGAGTGCAAGTCTACGCTGCCCACGTTCGGGAAGGGAGCGACGCGTGGGACCGGGAAGTGCGGCTGCTAAACGGTTTCTACGCGCCGGAACGCGACGCGGCCGGCCATGTCATACACTGGACCGGCGAACGCGCGGTGCTGGGCGTGCCGGCGGCGCGCGCCGAGTCTCGCAGCCGGACCCTGGAACTCATGCTGGCCGCGTGGCGCCCGGACAACCGGCCCGTGCGCGTGGCGATAACCTGCGGCGGCCAGACCGTCTACGCGGGCGCGGCGGCTGCGGTGCCGGGGAAGGTGTGTGTCCCGCTCCTCCCGTGGGTGGGTCACCATGCCAGACCCCTGCTGCAGAGCGCTGGTTCGTGTATTCTGCCTGATGGTTCCGGCCTGGACCGAGGCACGCAGGTCGAACACGGACACGTCTATCCGTCGTGGGACGACGGACGATACGATGCGGACCCGGACGTCTTTCACTTCAACGGCGCAGCGTGCCTATTGCGCCGCGAAATGCTCGAGGCCGTGGGCCTCTTCGACGAGCGTTTCTTCATGTACTACGAGGACATGGATTTGGCGTGGCGCGCCCGTGCCCAGGGCTGGCAGATCCGGTACGTTCCCCAGGCACGCGTGCGCCACGTGCACAGCGGCTCGGCGGGGGAGTGGTCGCCGCTTTTCACCTATAACGTAGACCTCAACCGGTTACTCATGCTCTTGAAGAACGCGCCCTGGCGGCTGGCCCTGCAGCAGTTGCGCCGGTATGCCGCCGAGACGGTGTGGAACGCGGCGCAAGCCGGCGGCGGACTGCTCATGCGGCGGCCGGGCGGCGGCGCGCATTGGCGTCGCCTGTGGATCCGCGCGAAAGTCTGCGCGCGGCTACTCGCGCTTGCGCCGGGCGTCCTAGCGAGCAGGAGGGCCATCCGGAAGAGGCGCACAGTGTCCCAGGATGAAATCGAGCGCTGGCTCGTTCCAGCCGAGGACGACGTGGGGTAAACGGCATGCGCGTAACGCCATGAACATAGGCATCTATAACCGGTGGCTGCATACCCAAGGGGGCGCGGAGCGGTACACCGGCGTAGCGGCCAAAGTGCTCGCTGCCGACCATGACGTCACCCTCATCACCCATCGACCCATCGATCTGGCCGCGCTCGGCAGTAGACTCAATATCGATCTCTCCCGCGTGCGCTTGCGGTGTGTCGAAGACCTCCCTTTCGACCTGATGGGACCTTTGACGGCGGAGTACGACCTCTTCATCAATGGATCGCACTCCTCGTATGTGCCCAGCCAAGCCCGTCACAGCATCATGTTCGTGTACTTTCCGTTTCTCGGCATGCACACCTGGGATGGCCGCCTGCGGCAATGGCTTGGCCGGCACCTGTTGCGGGAACTCAGCGTGCCCCAGTTCCGCGAGGGATTCTATGCTATCCAGGAGCTAGGTAAAGGCTGGTACCGTTGGTCAGCCGGCAAGGCCGTGGTGGAGGTGCCCTTTGCCGGCTGGCGGCGCGACATACCGATGCAGATCGTGGCGGGGTCTTTTCGTCCCGACGGCTGGGCGCCGGTCCCCTTGCGGATCTCCTCCGGCGGGCGGGTGTTGGCCGAGACCGCCCTGCAAACGCGCACAGGCGACTACGAGAACGTCGAGTTCGTCCTGCCCAAAGACTGCATCCAAGACGGCCGCGCGCGGCTGGAGTTTTCCAGCGAGACCTACTCAGGCCGCATTGCCGGTATAGAGGAACACGACTACCGCCAGGTTGGCGTTGCCGTCGCCGCGGTGCGCTCCCGCACGTGGCGCTACTACCTGTATGAAATCGTGTTCGAGCGGTTCTTCCCGGAGCTGGGCTTGCGCCTGCACGGTATCCCGGAGAACCCGTCTTTGGACTACATTCGGACGTACGACCTGCTCTGCCCCATATCGCAGTACGTTGGCGATTGGGTGGAACGAGCATGGGGTTTGAGAGGCGAGATTCTTTATCCCCCTGTTGCCGTCAGCGACTTTCAACCCGGTGAGAAACGCCGCATGATACTGAGCGTAGGCAGGTTCTTTCCCCAAGGGCATGAGAAGAAGTTCCCGGAGATGGTGCAAGCTTTTGCCGCGTTGTCGCGGCAAGACTTGGTCGGATGGGAGCTGCATCTGGCGGGAGGCGTGGCCCAGGATAGTCTCAGCCAGGAGTACTTTCAAAGGGTCAAACGCCTGGCTGAAGGTTTGCCCGTGGTGCTGCACCCCAATGTTGACTACGCCACGTTACGCCAACTCTACAGCCATGCTACCCTCTACTGGCATGCCACGGGCTTCGGCCAGAGCGAAACGCGCTACCCAGAGCGCTACGAGCACTTTGGGATTACGCCGGTGGAAGCCATGGCCGCCGGCTGTGTGCCCATAGTGTTGGGCATAGGCGGGCCGGCCGAAATCGTCGAGCACGGCCGCAGCGGATTCTTGTGGCGCACGCTGGCCGAATTACAGGAATTCACGATGGCTGCGGTCTCGGATGCGGCGGAGCTGGCCAAGTTGCGCGCCGGGGCGATCGAGCGGGCGCAGCGCTTCAGTGAAGAGCGGTTTGCGCAGCGACTCCGGGAGCTTGTGGACGACGTGGTATGCGGTCGCACTTTATTGGACGAGCCTAGAAAAGACACGACCCCATGAATTTGGACTATTCGGAGGCGCTGGAGTTTCTGCGCTCCTTGGAGCATGCCCAGCGCAAGGAGGTAAGCGACTACCTCAATACGGCGCTCGACCGGCTGGGCGCGACGTTTGCCATGATTCCGGATGCGTTGCCGCCCCGCGCCAACGTCCTGGAGATCGGAGCCGCGCCGTACTTCATGACGGCGCTCCTGCTGCGCTACACGGACTTCGACCTGTCTGCCCTCAATGAGCCGTACTGGCTATCCGTAGACGACGGCAAGATGACGCTTGCCAGTCCCGCCCATGATTTTCGGAGAGTTGTGTCGTTTCAGGGCGCCAACATTGAGCTCGATGCCCTTCCCTATCCCGACGGTCACTTTGACCTGGTGCTCTACTGCGAAGTGATCGAGCACCTGACCTACGACCCCACGTGGACGCTCTATGAGATTCACCGGGTGCTCAAGCCGGAAGGGCAGCTCATCATATCTACGCCTAACCCCTTCCGCTATACGAACATATTGAGATTCCTCAGCGGAAAGAACATCTACCCGCCGTTTTCCGGTCACGGCTCAAATGCCCGGCACAACCGCGAGTTCAGTGTCGGCGAATTGCGGCGCTTGCTGGCGCACTGCAACTACGCGGTGGAAGAGACTACCGTCATTCATGACGGTTCATACGACCATCCCGCGTTTCTGGACGGCATCGTGCGGGGCGCGCTGCGGATTGGGCTCCTGCGCGGTCAGCAAGACGTGATCCTGGTGCGCGCCCGTGCCGTGTCCCAGCCCCGCTACGGCTATCCCGACGAACTCTACACCGACGTGCACGGCTATCGACGGGTGTCCGAAAGCGCCGTGGTGATGGGAGAGAACGAAGTGCCCCAATTGGGCGGCGGCTGGTATCCGTGCGAGGACTGGCCGCCGCAGGTGCGCTGGACGAGCCGTGATGCGTTGGCGCGCCTCAAGTTTGGCGGGCAGAAGTACATCTCGGTCCAGCTCTTTTCGGGGCCGCAGGAATTGGCGCGGACCGTAACCGGCGCCTTCTACACGAACGAGGTCAAGCATCCCCTGCAATTGCCGCCGGGCGAGTGGCAGACGCTCACGTTTCCGGCGCCGCCGGATGCCGAAGAGCGCCTGGATGTCGCCTTTCACTGGGATGAGCCATGGAATCCCCAGGAGGTGTCGGGATCGCCGGATACCCGCGAACTCGGCGTGGCCGTGCGCAAGATCTGGTTGCACGATGACGAGACGCCGAAAAACGACCTGAGCGACGCGGTGAGCGAGGCGAAAGAGGCCTAGACCCATGGCAGTCGTCTACCTGAGCCTGGGCAGCAATGTCGGCGATAGACTCGCCAACCTCCAGCACGCGGCGCGCAAGCTGCACGCGCACGTGATCCTTACCCAGGTCTCGTCGGTCTATGAAACGGAGCCCGTGGGGTTCACAGAGCAGCCGTGGTTCCTCAACGCGGTGCTGGAAGGCGACACGGATTTGAGCCCCGCCGCCCTATTGGACTGCGCCCTGGCAATCGAGCAGTCGCTTGGCCGCGAGCGCTCTGTGCCCAACGCGCCGCGCACGATAGACATCGACATCCTGCTCTACGGGGAAGACGTTATCGCGACACCGGAACTGACCGTTCCCCATCCCCGCCTGGCCGAACGCGGCTTTACGCTATGTCCGTTGACGGAAATCGCTCCCCTAGCCATCCATCCGGTTTGCGGCCGGACCATGGAAGAAATCCTGGCGGCCGCAACTGACTTGGAGGAGACCCGCCACTTTGCCGATCCAAGCTGGTACACGGCGGGTGCGTCGCCTGAGATTCTGCTGTAGGGCTTGCCTACCGGAGGCTATGCGTTCTTGCGGGCCGTGCGCCTGCGAATTGCGCCCACACGACGGCGGCCACAGGGCGGGCGCTGTTGGGCGGAACGCCGTAATGAACTATAGGCCGCGCTACACGTGGGCTGCGCTGCCGCGCTCGCCAAGACTCTCAAAGAGCGGGCCACACTCATAGCTCCATGCCGCGGGTGTAGCCCCGCGGCCTGAGAAGTCTGAAGCGCCCGCCCACGTGGCAACCAAGCGTCGTACGCAGGTTAACTCCTCAGAAGAGGGAGATAGTGCGGATGGCCCCAATTCGCCAACGAGCAGGCTGCGGTGGCCCAACCCCTTGATTGCGGGTGAAAGTGCGGACGCTGACGTGCTGGACTTGGCGGTTGGCAAAAAAACCTCGATTGATGGAGAAAGAGCAGACTCTTCCTATGCGTCTGCGCGCTCGAGCAACTCGATTTCGTAGCCGTCGGGATCGTCGATGAAGCCCATCTTCCTGCCGTCGGCGAAGACTGCCCGCCAATCGTCCGGCCAAATCTCGATGCCCTTGGCTTCCAGATCGGCACAAAACGCCGTCAAGTCAGGCACGCCAATGGCGAGGTACATCAGGTCTTCGGGCACATTGAGGTCGTAGTCGTCGGAATACGTCAGTTCCAACGTATGCAGGTTGCCCGGCAATTCCAGATGGGCAATCTGGTTGCCGTGGGGCGAGCGCTCGCTCCGGCTCATCACCTTGAAGCCCAGCAGTTCGCAGTAGAACTTGATCGAGTTGTCCAGATCGCTCACGCGTATGCGGGTATGCAAGAGGACCGCCATGGCTGACTCCCATCTAGTGTTCCTGACGTAGTTCCTGTCGGTATTCCGCTCGGCTCGATAGAGATGGACGTACACTGCATGCAGTTCTGCAGGCGTGAGTTCCCGAACTCTCAATCCTTCGCAGCCGAACGGTACAATACTATCAGACTTTACGTGCACGGCGGCAACTCTCTTGTTTGATTGGGGCTGGCGACACGGCGCCTTCACGCCTGCCTTCGACCGGCTCTTGCGTCTACCGCACCCGGTCCTGCCATCACTCTCGTTTCGTCTCTGGGCACCGCTCTCTCCAGGGACGGAGGTCTCGTCCTGCTATTCTCTTGCGCCTGCGTCGATCAGAATCTTTACCGCTTCCGGCGTGCCCCGAAAACTCGCCACTGCCAGCAGAGACCTGCCATCGGCCAGTCTTGCATTCACGTCGGCGCCGGCAGCGACGAGTATCCGCAGCGCGTCGGTCTTCTCCCGCCAGATCGCGGTGTACAACAACGGGTTGTTGTCGCTGTCGCGCGCGTCCACATCCGCGCCGGCGTCCACGAGTATTTGAACTTTCTCGGGAGAGGCCCGCCAAATCGCCGTGTATAGGAACGGATCGCCCTGTTCGTTGCTTGCGTTTACCTCTCTCCCCTCCTCTACGAGAGCCTGCAACTCTTCATTGCTTACTGTGCCTCTCAAAATTGCCGAGTAGAGCTCGGGGTCGCCGGGCGGATAGGGCGTGGCTTCAGGCACGGGCGGCAACGTAGGCGGGGGCTCGACGGTAGGGGCTTGGGTTGGTCGCGCGGGCTGGGACACAGGTGTTGGCCGGGGTTCGCGTGTTGGCAAGGGCTCGACGGCAGGGGCTTGGGTAGGACTTGCGGGCTGGGACGCGCGGATTGGTGTTGGCAGGGGTTTGCGTGTGGGCAGAGGCGTCGCTTGCTTTGAATCGGTACCGCGGGCCGTGAACTCCTGGGTTTCCACCGGGCGTGGCGCGGGTGCGGAGTCCTCGTAAAAGGCGACTATCGCGACAATCGCTGCGATGGCGACGATGACTGCCAGGATAAACCCCACGACATAGCGGATCATGGCAACCGGCTCCTCAATCAGCGGCGTTTTGGGCAGGCAATGTATGTGCAGTCAGCCACTTCAGCGCGTACGGTCTTTCGGACGCACAGGACCGCCTTAAGTACCTACAGCGTTGCGCTGAGAAGATTACCGTCGCCAGACCTTCACGCTACCACTTCTTCTATTCTATACTATTGCCTGTCAGCACTTTAAGTTAGTCAACTGTGCATGTCGGCACGGTTCCGAGCCAGAAAGTGGAATTGGAGGGCGACCGCATGGAGTCCACGAGCAGGTTCTGCACCAACTGCGGCAGCGAATTGGACCAGGGCGCGAAGTTTTGCGCCCAATGCGGCGCCCGCACGCGACAAGGCGATACACCGGCGGCGCGCGGGATTGACAGGCAATCCCCTCAGGAAGAGGCTCCGGCGGCAGCGCGCGAGGTTGGCAGGCAACTACCGGAGGAAGAACCTCCGGTGGCGGCAGATGCAGTTGGTAGTCCGCCGTCGCGAGGAGAGACCTCAGCGTCAGCGGACGTAGACTGGAGCAAGTATTCGCGCTTTCTCAGGGTCGATACGTCCGGTGGGTTTGCTTCTATCGTTACGCCGATCATGATTTGGACTGTTGCCGCAGGCAGTTTCATTTGGGCAATCCTCGGACTGGTTTCTCTGCGCTTTAATCTCTCGATTCTAAATCTCGAAGACCTGTTCCTCACCATGTTGATCATAGTTGGCATCATGCTCAGCGTAATTGCCAATGCCTATCTCGCTCTTTGCTGTCGTGACCGTGCGGGCGCGCTGTGGACGGCCCTGTCATTCCTGCCGATGCTATGGGCGGCTTTCTTATGCGTGGGGTTGTCTATCATGATTTGGCAGGTGTGGACCGACTTCGCAGGCGGCCCCAACGAGCTCCGGCGGGCAATGTTCTCGCTAATTGGTGTTGGTGTGTGCGGGGTCTACGGTGGATACTTGTCCCTTGTCGCGATCGGTACGGGCCGCATCTACCACGTGGTGCGGCGGGTGGTGTATGTTCTTATAGCTATCACTGCCGTGGAGATTCTGGATGCGTTGTGGTGGGGCACTGGCTACCTCACCGGAGAGGAGATGTGGGAGCACTTCCTCAGAGCCGGTGGGACGGCAGTTACCTGTTTCGTTGTGTATGCCATCATTGCCTTTTTCATGGCCCAAGCAAGGGGCAAGAAAACGCAGACCAGCATGCTTTTGGTGTACTTTGCGCTTGGACTGATCGGTTTTACGATTGCCGTTGGGGCGCTGTGGGATACTTTCCCGCCTGGCGCAATCCGCTTTGTGCATGGGGCAATCGTCATAGTAACCATCGCGACCGTTGGGTTGCTGCTGGTGCAGCGCTATCAGCGAATGCGGGACACTGACGGCCCGCCAACGGGCAGCGCGGTAGCCTCGGGCCAGTCCGCTGCGACTCCGGCTGCTTGATCAGGAGGCGGTCGAAGAGCCGGGTTCCAGGCCGGTTGCACGTCAGTGTGGCCGAGCTCGGCCACATGATCCGGCCCGGGGCAGGGTCCCTTGCCTTCAGCGAGACACAACGGGATCGGCGGTAGAAATCTCGGACTCCAGGCCGGTCATCAGCCGCACGCAAACTTCGTTGGCGAGGAAGCATCCGTTCGACGTAAGGCAAATTGCCTTCTCGTCCACGGACACCAAGCCGGCGCGGGACAGTTCTGCCAACTGCGAGCTAAGAAGCGTTGCTGGGTCAGCCCCAAAGCGCTCGGCGAACTCGCTGCGCACGATGCCGCGCCGCAACAGCCGCAGATTGAGAAAGATGCTATCTTCCATCGCCGTCCCATGAGAGATCTTCTCTGAGCGTAAGGCGGTTGAATTTCCCTTGAGCGCGCGCTCGACGTAGTCGCGCGGGGCACGGATTTCCTCAGTGCGGGTACCGTTGAGGTAGCCGTGCGCGCCCGCGCCCAGCCCCAGATACGGCTCATGCCGCCAGTAGACTTGGTTGTGCTGCCCTTCTTTGCCAGGCAGGGCCCAGTTAGAAATCTCGTAGTGTTCATAGCCGGCGGCCGCCAGGCGCTCCCGCGCATGGTCGTACATGTCGGCGGCAATGTCGTCAGTGGGAAGTTTGAGACGGCCGTTGCCGACCCAGCGGGCATACGGCGTTGCGGGCTCCACGGTGAGGCAGTAGAGTGACACGTGCTCCGGCGCTTGGTCAAGGGCTGCATCCACGTCATGCCGCCAGTCGGCGAGCGACTGCTGGGGCACGGCGTACATGAGATCGAGACTGACGTTGTCGAAGCCCGCTTGGCGGGCGATGCGCAGGGCGCGCTTGGCTTGGTTGGCGTCGTGGTCGCGGCCGAGGACCTTCAGGAACCGGTCCGTGAAGCTCTGCACGCCGAAGGAGAGGCGGTTTGCCCCGGCGGCGCGGAACCCGGCGAAGCGCGCGGCATCGGCGGTGACGGGATTGGCTTCGAGCGTGATCTCGCGTTGCGCCGTGAGCGGCAAGACGGCGTCTACCGCGTCTATGATTTGGGCTACGTGTTGCGGCGCCAGCAGCGACGGGGTGCCGCCGCCAAAGTAGACCGTGCGGGCAGCCCGGTAGCCGCTGGCCGCGCCTTCCCGCGCGATGACGCGGCATAGCGCCTCTACGTACGCGGGGATGAGCGACTGCATGCCGGCGTACGTGTTAAAATCGCAGTATGGACACCGCACGCGGCAGAAGGGAATGTGCAAATAGACGGCGAGCGCGTTCTTGACTTCCACACCCATGTCTTTCCCGCTGAAATTGTGCATGCGCGTGAGCGCTACTTTGCCCACGAGCCGTGGTTTGAGTGCCTTTACGCTGCTCCGCAAAGCCGACTCGCCACTGCTGACGATCTCGCCTGTGCCATGCATCGTGATGGCGTTGCGGCCACTGTGGCGCTGAACTTCGGCTGGCGCGACCCCGGACTTTGCCGCGACACCAACGATTCCATTGTAGAAGCTCTCAGGCCCTATCGCCAGATTGTGCCGTTCTGCGCCGTTGTGCCGGGCGATCCGGGCGCTGCCAAAGAGATCGGGCGCTGCGCTGGGCTGGGCTTTCGGGGGGTTGGCGAGCTCAACTCTGATGGGCAAGGGTTCGACCTAACTGATGAACGCACGCTGCGGCCCGTCATCGAGGCCTGCCGTGCCCATGGCATGATTCTCCTTTTGCATGCCAGTGAACCTGTCGGGCACACCTATCCTGGTAAGGGAAAAGCCACACCGGAGAAGCTGGTCTGCCACCTGGAACTGGCGCAAGACGTTCCGATCGTATTGGCTCATTGGGGCGGCGGATTGCTTTTCTACGAGTTGATGCCGGAGATTGAAACGGTGACGCAGAGCGCCTACTACGACACGGCAGCCACGCCGTACCTCTATGCTCCGCAGGTCTACGAGATTGGGTCCCGGCTCTGCGGGTCACGCCTGCTCTTTGGCAGCGACTATCCGCTCATGCCGCAGCGCCGGGCCCTAGAACACATAGACAAGGCGCGACTGAGTGCTGTGGAGCGCCGGGCGCTGCTCTGGGAGAACGGAGCGCGGCTGCTGGGGCTGTCGTGACTGGCAGTGAGTGGCGCGCCGCTGCGGTGCGCCGTACTTGAGATATTTCGTTGCAAAACGCTAAGCTCCGTGACACTGAACACCGCGAGCCAGTCAAGAGAATGCCAGAAACAACCTCACTTGAGTCCGCCGTGTCGTCTAGGAAAGCTGAAACCTTTCCGGTTGCACTGGACGGCGGCGCCTCGCAGCCAGCCACAGGGTCCGCAAGCCCGCGGTTCCACGAATTGGATGCCCTGCGCGCGGTGGCGATGCTCTTGGGGATCGCGCTGCACGCGTTTCTCTTCTTGATTCCCGATGCGTGGCCGATCCAGCATCCCGATCCGCCCGCGACCGTGTATTGGATTGCCTTGAATGCGATTCACGGTTTCCGTATGCCGGTCTTCTTTCTCCTCAGTGGGTTCTTTACCGCCATGCTGTGGGAGCGGCGCGGTCTGCGCCAACTGGCGCTGCATCGCGCCAAGCGCATCGCACTCCCTCTTGCTTTGTGCTGTGTCACCGTTATTCCGGTGGGAACCTGGGCTTTCATTGGGAGCGAGTTCCGTATTGCCTTCTGGCCGTTCTATTGGCTTGACGGCTTTCACCACCTCTGGTTTCTCTGGATGCTTCTCTGGCTTTGCGCCGCCTTTCTCGCGCTTGCGCGGTTGGGTGTGCAGTATTCTCATCCGGCGCTCTGGTGGGCGTTGGTACCGCTTGTGCTTGTGCCGCAGTTGCTCATGCATGAGCCGATCGTCGGTCCCGATACCGCGGACGGTCTTGTTCCGAGTCCGCTCGTGTTGGGCTACTATGCCTGTTTCTTCTTCTTTGGCGCTTTCTTCTACCGGCGTCGTTTCACAATGCGCCGTTGGTGGGCGTTGGCGCTGCTGCCGGCGCTTGTGCTGGTGTTCCCGGTCGCCCATGCGCTGCTCTTCCCCGCGGAAGAGTCAGCGTGGGCGGGGCCGATGTCCGGGGTTTTCCAGGTTGCGTATGCCTGGCTGATGTGTTTCGGCTTGATCGGGCTTTTCCGCTTGATCGCAGCGCGGGAACGGTACTGGGTGCGCTACGTATCGGACTCGTCCTACTGGCTCTACCTGTGGCATCTGCCGCTCATCGTCTTTGCACAGCGGCTGGTGCTGACATGGCCGCTGAACGCGCATCTAAAATTCGCATTGATCTGCGGCGTCGTGACCGCCGTGCTGCTTGGGAGCTATCAATTGGGTGTGCGCTACACGCTGATTGGGACGATGCTCAACGGGAAGCGAGAGCGGCCAAGGAGACAGCCAGTGATGGCAAGTAAGTGATGTAGCGCTCAAGGCCATGGCACACTGCGGAAAGAGTTGCGCCACGCGAGGTCAGCTTGGGGTTTTGCGGATGAGAAGCAACCGCGCCGATCTGCATCTTGAGAAGAGCGGTGGACAAGCCCTAATCCTGTCGCGTCAAAGTGGTTGGCTTAAGTATTATCCGTTCGCGCTGAGCGCTTTGGCCCTTGGACAAGCTCAGGGCAGGCAGGCTCAGCACAGGCTCTGTCGAAGCGCAAGCGGAGCGTAGAAGGCCTAGAACCGACAATCTCGCGCCAGAGCCGTTCACCCTTCGACTTGGCTCAGGGCGAACGGCTCTGGCGCGGGCCTTTGTGCGACAGCATTGGGGGCCAACCCCCGCGCTACAGGGATAGGCGATCTTGTCTCCGGCCATGGCACTGACCACATGGCCAACCCCCGCGCTACAGGGATAAGAGGAATTCCTGCGCAGGGCTTTCAGGTGGCCGCTGTCGCCAATCGGCCCTAACGGGCCTCGGCGAGCGCGCCGCTCAGCTTCTCTGCATTGGCGGCAACTTTGGCGAAAGCGGTGATATATTGCTCGATCAGCTCATCCGCCGGACGGGTGAAGCTGGGCACGCGGATCGAATAGTAGGGTATTTCGGGGTCCTCGGTTACCGGCAGGACGACATTCCTATAGTCAATTCGCGTGACATGCGGCCCCAAGACTTCCCAGAGAACGTCCCCGGTTCCATGCTCGTTGCCCTGGAAGACCGGATGCTTGTGCAGCATGTGGGTGAGGCCGTTGGCGTGGGGCGTGAGCGTGTTCTTCTGCGCCGGTGATGAGACTTGTGCGCCCTCGGCTTGCAGGGCGTGGAGCAGCCGCTCGCGGGAAATGCCGCCCAGCGCGCTCGGATCGAATACAATGCGACCGCTCCGGTAGGGGGACGGGAAGTAGTCTGGGAAGTCCGGCGCGGAGAAACCCTTGATACTCGCGATGGCCGCGCCCAGCTTGTCAGTGTTCGCGTGCCGCACGTCGAGGCGCTCTTTCCAATGCCTCATCTGCACTACGCCGATGGCTGCGCTCAAGGTGGCCATGCGGTACTTCTCGCCAAAGCTAAAGCCGGACACGGCGCGCCACTTTGGATTTGGCAATTCGCGCAGACGCTCGTAATGTCCCAGGCATGCGGCGCGCTGGTAGACCTCGGTATCGTTGGTCATGAAGACGCCGCCCTCACCGGCGGACGTGCTCTTGCCGTGCTGAAAGCTGACTGCGGCGGCATCGCCAATTGACCCGGCCATGCGCCCGCCGTGGGTCGTCCCTTGGGAGACGCAATTGTCCTCCACCACCCGCAGCCCGTGCCGGGCCGCGACGTCCATGATGGCGTCCATGTCCGCCGGACAGCCGGGCCAGTGCACCACCATGATGGCTTTCGTGCGGGGCGTAATCTTGCGTTCTATATCCACAGGGTCGAGGGTGAGCGTGACCGGATCGATGTCGGCAAAGATGGGCGCCGCGCCGCTGCCGACGATGGGCAAGCAGTTGAACGGATGAATGGCGGACTGGCAGATTACCTCGTCTCCGGGCAGGACTCCAACGCCGAATAGCGCCGACCGCAGTGAGGCCGTGCCGGAGGAGTGGGCCAGGGCATGCTTGACGCCCCATGTCTTCGCCACCATGCGTTCCAGGTCCGTAATCGGCCCCGGACCGCCAAACTGGCTGGCGAGAGCGTGGTCGCGAATGAGTCCAGTTACCGCCTGGACTTCCTCCTCACCGTATATCGGCCACTGCGAGTAATACTCGTGGTCAAGCGTGACGGCCGGTTCGCCGCCCAAGAGTGCGAGTTGTGCTGCCATGGGTAAGCCTTTTCCGCTTGCCTGCCCTGCCCTACCTTGCCGCCTGCCGCAGCGGGCCAGAGCGCGTCGGCCCGCTGCAAGCGTCACACGTTCGAAACCCAACTACGCGTCGTGGGGGATGCCTAACTCGGCGCAAATCCCTTTCACGTAGGCATAGTCATCCTTCGTCTGCTGGATGAGCTCAGCGTGGTTGAGGTCTTTCCACGTGGCCGCGCCTTGGTACTCGCTGTGGAACGAACCGTAACCGTTGTAGCCGATCTGCTTGAGATAGCCGAACGCCTCTTTGTAGGGCGTAAAGCCGCGGTCCAGCGGCACCAGCTTCCGCTGCCACTTGTGCTCGCCGGTCTTCGCGTCCGCTTCCCAGAACTGGCCCATGTTCTTCATTGCCAGCATCACCAAGCGGTCGGAGAGCAAGTCCAGGCCCTGCAGCCAGCCGCCGTAGCTGCCTTCCACGCCCATATGGCCCAGATCGGCGTACAGGCCGATGGCTTGAGGGTCGAAGCCCTCGATCAGGGTCCCGATGATAGGCGTCACGGCGGACATGTACGGCCCCGAGTGCACGTGCATGCCGCCGCACACGTCGTACTTGTGGCAGAGCCGCTCGATGCCGCGCAGCGCCTCACGGGTCTCAGCGATTTGCCGCTTGATATTGCCGAAGCCCTCATAGCGATGATAGCCGAGCTTGAACTGCCTGATACCCAGGTCGCTGGCGGTAGCCAGAATGTCCTCGGCGTGAGGGGCGTCGGCGCCATAGATGTTCGTGGTCAACCAGCCAACTTCCAGGCCGCGGTCGCGGATGGCCTTGGCGGCCTTGGGCAGGTCGGTCTTCACGTTTTCGGGCAGCACGTGGCCGGGACTGCGGACCGTGAGATCGACACCATTGAGGCCGATATCGGCGATAGTATCGGCGACTTCGTCGTAGTTCAGGTGCTCGAGGTGCTTAGTGAACATAATGAACTTCATAGGAAAGGAACTCCTTGGCAGGACGGGTAGAACATGACTGCTGCGCGCTAGTGTAGCCGTTAAATGGCCTATTGTCCATTGGTGGGGCGTGCGACGCGGGCGTCAACCCCAATTCTGTCACATTGGGGCAGCGCGGGGGCTTGTCTCCCGCCAGAGCACCCGGAACAGTTGGCGCTCCCGTGGCGCTGGCGCGCGGTTCAAAAGCGGCCACCGCTACGCTATACTAGGCAAAGAGTGTTTTCGGCCCGCTGCGCAAAGAAAGGAAGTCGCATGACCGACTGGCCTGCCAAAGAGAAACAGTATTACATGAACACATTCAACCGTTTGCCGGTGACGTTGGTGTCCGGTGACGGCTCGTGGGTGTGGGACGACCGGGGCAGGCGCTATCTGGACTTCCTGCAAGGCATCGCGGTCAATGCCTTGGGCCACGCGCATCCCGTACAGGTGAAGGCGATTGCCCAGCAGGCAACCACGTTGCTGCATACGTCTTCCCTGTTCCACCTGCCGCGCCAATATGAGCTGGCGGAATTGCTGGTGGAAAACTCCGCCCTGGACCGCGTCTTCTTCGTAAACAGCGGCTCAGAGGCGCTGGAAACCACTATCAAGGTTGTCAGGAAATTTGGTAAGCACAACCGCGACGGGGCCTACGAGATCATCGTGATGTCCAACGCCTTCCACGGGCGCACCATCGCTTCCGTGGCTGCCACGGCCAATCCGCACTATCAAGAGGACTTCGTGCCGATGCCCGAGGGCTTCGTGCGAGTGCCGTTCAACGATCTCGCGGCGGCGACTGCGGCGGTGGGGCCGAAAACCGCCGGTGTGTTAGTAGAGCTTATCCAGGGCGAAGGCGGCGTATACGAGGCTGACCAGGATTACGTGCACGGGCTGCGCGCGCTGTGCGACGAGCACAACCTGCTCTTGGCTCTGGACGAAGTGCAGACCGGCATCGGCCGCACGGGACGTTTCTTTGCCTATGAGCACTACGGCATCCAGCCGGACGTGGTGGCGCTGGCCAAAGCGCTTGGCGGCGGCCTGCCCATCGGCGCGTGCATGGTGAACGAACGGGCCTCAGTTTTCGTGCCCGGCGACCACGGCTCGACGTTTGGCGGCAATCCGCTGGTGTGCGCGGGCGCGGCGGCAGTAGTGAAGTACATCTGCGACAATAAACTGTGGGAAAACGCGGCCCGGCAAGAGCAGCGCCTCAAGGCCGGTCTCGCCGACATCAGCGCCCGCCACGGCGGCGCCATCGAGAATATTCGCGGCAAGGGCTTGCTGTTGGCGTTTGACCTGGGCGAAGAACGAGCGGAGAAGTTCCTTGCCCACGGTCTTGAGTGCGGCCTGATCGTAAATCGCGTCGCCCCGCCCAGCATCCGCATGGCGCCGGCGCTGACACTTACCGATGCGGAAGCTGACGAGGGCCTGGCGCGGATCGAGAAGACCCTGGGCGGAATTCTGTAAGGCAGTTAGTCTTGCGCCTGCCAACGGCAGCGCTTCGGGTTGGCAGAGAGCAATTATCCTTCGGCAGTGTTCGGCGCCCACAGGGCGATAGAGACGCACATTGGCGCAGGCGTCAGCGAGACGATAGCTGAAGCTATGATTGACACCATGGATAAAATCCATGGTGCGCGCGCAGCCTAAGTTGACACGGCTGCTGCCGAAGCCGATGTAGCCGCTGTGATTGCAGAAGTTGTGGTCTTGAAGGCGGACACTGACTCTGTGCGTTTCGGCTCTTTGGCAGTGAAGCAGGCAGTAAGCGAGCGTACGGCAAAGGCCGACCTGCGCGGGTTGGCGTTGCGAATGCGTCTGCAGGTGTGCGCGTTTGCGGTCGCCGTGATCGGGGCCTTGGCCGCTTTGGCGTTGGCGCCACACTTGTTAGATAGTTTGACTGCCGCCATTCAAGCGGACGTGACAAGAGCAAGGCTGAAATCGGCGACTTTTCCCAACCTTGTGTACGGGAACACCCCCCGGCCATCCTAAACAGGAGAGACACCCTATGGCTACTGTAGTCCTGGCCTATTCAGGCGGCCTGGACACCAGCGTGTGCATTCGCTGGCTGCAAGAGCACTACGATATGGACGTAGTCACGCTTACTATCGACCTCGGCCACGAGCCGGACTTGCCGGCCATACAGCAAAAGGCGAAGCAGACCGGCGCCCGCGAGGCCTATGTGGTGGACGCCCGCGACCTGTTTGTGGAGCACTTCATCTGGCCGGCGTTGAAAGCAGGCGCCGTCTACGAAAACGCGTATTTCCTGGCCACGGCCTTGGGCCGCCCGCTCATCGCAAAGCTGTTGGTGGACGTGGCGCGTGAAGAGGGCGCGCAGGCAGTGGCCCACGGTTCCACGGGTAAGGGCAACGACCAAGTGCGTTTCGACGTCTCCGTGCACGCCTTGGCCCCGGAATTGCAGGTCATTGCGCCGGTGCGGGAGTGGGGCCTGACCCGCGACCAAGAGGAAGCCTACGCCAAGGAGCACGGCATTCCGGTGCCGGAGGGCTCCCGCCAACCGTTCAGCCTGGACCAGAATCTCTGGGGGCGCAGTGTCGAATCGGGCCCCCTGGAAGACCCCTGGGCCGAGCCCCCTGAGGAGGCGTATGAGTGGACGGTAGCGCCTGAGCGTGCGCCGCAGACGCCGGCGTACGCTGAAATAGGCTTTGAGAATGGCATACCGGTAACGGTCCAGGGTGAAGAGAAGAGCGGTGTTGACTTGATCAACGAGCTCAATGAGTTGGGCGGCGCCCACGGCGTGGGCCGCGTCGATCACGTGGAAAACCGCGTAGTTGGTATCAAGTCACGGGAGATCTATGAATGCCCGGCGGGCACCATCCTCTTCAAGGCCCACGAGGCGTTGGAGCAGCTCTCGCTCTCCCGCGATCAATCCCACTTCAAGCGCGTGGTGGCGGAAGAGATCTCGCAGCTTGTGTACGGCGGTCTGTGGTTTTCCACGCTCAACCGCGATCTCATGGCGTTTGTGGATAGCACGCAGCGCTCGGTGAGCGGCACGGTGCGGGTCAAGCTCTACCGCGGGCAGGCGACGGTCGTCGGCCGCCAGTCGCCGCATTCGCTTTACCGGGAAGACCTGGCGACCTATCTCAGCGGCGACGCGTTCGATCACCGCGCGGCAGAGGGCTTTGTGAAGATCTGGGGACTGAGCACCCAGGTGCAGGCGCGCCAGCAATTGCACGGTGAAGACGCGCCGCTCTTGCCCCACGCCAAGGGGCTCAAGGCGAGCGACGCGGCAGACGCGTGACCAGCGGCGAGACTGGCAAGACGCGGCTGAAACGTGTACGCGCATGCATGCCGTATTGGGGCATCCGCAGAGTGAAGCCGGTCGCGGGGCCGCACCATGGATGCCATTAGCCTCGATCGTGTGCAAAAGGAACGTGATTCCGCGCTCTTGCTCGCCGATGGAAGCGGCGTGACCACGGAAGATGCGGCCGCCGCATACATTGACGAACGCGGGTTCGCGCACCTCTTTGCGCCGGCGCGGCTGCCATGGCCGAGCGTCAGCGCCGCCGAAATTCGCGCGAGCGGCGCGTCCCAGTTGTTCTCCCACGTCGTCTGGCGCTGGAAGAACACGCTACCGGCGGCGAGGCGCTGCGCCTACGGCCACTTTCTCCGGCAGCGGGGCCTGTTCGTCTCCTGGCAACTCTTTCCGGCCTTCCGCCGCCTGTGGGGACTGCACGAATCCGTGGACCGCATTCTACGAGATGACGCGTTAGAGCCGGTGGCGCGGCTTATGCTGCAAGTCGTGGCAGTTCAGGGCCCGCTTTCATCGCGCGAGTTGCGGCAGGAAGTGGAAGCGCTCGCCGGCAGGAACCGGCGGCAGTACAACGCGGCGTTGCACCGGTTGCAGGAGCAATGTCTGATCACAGTGGTGGGCGGCGATCTGGCAGGCTTCACCATGCACGATTGGGACTTGCTGGAACGCCATGCCCCGCCCGCGGCCATGACGCTCGACCTTTCGGCGGAGGAGGCAAGAACGAAGCTGCTCTGCCAGGCGGTCGCCAACGCGCCCTACTGTACGGCGCGGGAGCTCGCGCTGCTCTTTCGTTGGGAGCGGAGAACTGTCGCAGAGCAATTGGTGGCTCTTGCGCGAGACGGGGTCGTGGCCAAGTGGCGCGTTGTAGGACAGAAGGAATGGGGCTACCGCAAGGCTGATTAGCTAGACGGACTGCTGGTCGGCTCACCGAAGGCTTGTAACGGAGCGGCGTGGGTCAACCGTGCGCGCTCAGAATTGGACTACCAAGCGAATTGGAATAAAGCCTGAAAGCCGTCTGTGGCGACCAGCCGGAAGCATGGCTGATTCGGCTGGCGTCACAGCTCTGCAACTCGCGACGAATTCAACGGGCGAATTTGGTTTACCGTTCTTGTGGCGGGGCTTTGGCCGGGACTGGGAGAACCACCTGGAATGGGAATAGCGAACGTAGGTAAGGTAGGGCGGCACATGGAGACTACCAAGAAGGGGGCCACGCTCTGGGGCGGACGTTTCGACAAGCCGCTGGCAGGCGATATGCTGGCGTTTTCAACGTCGCTGCCCGTAGACTGGCGGCTCTACCGTGAGGATATTGCCGGCTCACTGGCGCACTGCCGCATGCTGGCCAAGCAGGGCATTGTTGCCGAGGCTGAGGCTGATGCCATTTGCGCGGGCCTGGCGGATGTCCTGGCGAAAATCGAAAGCGGCGCAATAGTCCCCAATGCCGAACGCTGGGAAGACGTGCACTCTGCGGTTGAGGACCTCCTGCAAGAGCGAATTGGCGCTGTGGCGGGCAAGCTGCACACCGCCCGCAGCCGCAACGACCAGGTAGCGACCGACGTGCGCCTCTGGTGCCGCGGCGCGCTGGACTTGCTAGGCGAACAGCTCTGCCGCTTGCAGGCGACGTTGCTGGACCACGCCGAGACCCACGCCGCGACGCCGATGCCGGGATACACCCACTTGCAGCGCGCGCAGCCGGTGACGTTCGGCCACCACTTGCTCGCCTACGTAGAGATGTTTAGCCGGGACTTTGCCCGCAGCCGGGAATGCCGAGCGCGGGTGAATGTTCTGCCGCTGGGCGCGGCAGCGCTGGCGGGGGCTCCCTACCCGCTGGACCGCGCCTCCGTGGCCCGGGAACTTGGCTTCGAGGCTATCGCCGCCAACAGCATGGATGCGGTGAGCGACCGGGACTTCGTGATCGAGGCGCTGCATGTATGCAGCCTCATCATGACGCACCTCTCGCGACTCGCGGCCGAAGTAATCCTCTGGTCGACTGCCGAATTTGATTTCGTAGAGATAGACGATGCCTACGCCACCGGGTCCAGCATCATGCCGCAGAAGAAGAATCCCGATGCGGCGGAACTGACGCGCGGCAAGGCGGGAAGGGTATTTGGCGACCTCTTTGCCATGCTTACGCTCGTGGAGGGATTGCCGCTGACTTACAACCGGGACTTGCAGGAAGACAAGGAAGCGCTCTTCGACGGCGTGGATACCACCGCGGCGTGTCTGGAAATCATGGACGCCGTGATGGGATCCCTGCGCGTGAACACCGCGCGTCTGGCAGAGGCTGCTGCAGGCGGTTTCTCCACCGCTACGGACCTCGCCGATTATCTCGTGAAGAAGGGCTTACCGTTTCGCGAAGCGCACACGGTAGTAGGCAACATCGTCCGGTGCTGCCTCGACCGCGGCTGCGGCCTTGGGGAACTGACGCTTGAGGAGTATCAGGAGTTCTCCAAACACATCAGCACCGATGTGTTTGAGGTGAATACCGTCAGCGGCTCCCTTGCCGCGCGCGACATTCCAGGCGGCACTGCGCCCTCGCGGGTCAAGGCTGCCATAGAAACGGCGCGAGCGCGTTTGGGGCAAGACCGCGCCGCGCTTACCTAGCCCCGTCGGCGCCCATGTTCTTCCTCCGGTAGGCAGGGAAACCGGCTTAGTCGGTCGTACGCCAACGCGGTCAGCCGCAGTCTCTCTCCATTGTTCAGGTAGTTTAGCGGGAAACAGTAGCTTTTGACTTGATCACCTTGTTGGGCTAGATCTCATGTCATCTGTATGTTGTAGAAGGCGGGGAGACGGGGGAGGGTGAAGAGGTAGCGCGAAGGGTGTATCGAATGTCATTCCGAACGGAGCGACTAATCCAATGTCATTCCGAACGGAGCGCAGTGAGGAATCTAAGGAGCCGCGCCAAGCGGGCGGCACGTTGCGCGGGCGCTAGATTCCTCGCAGGGCTCGGAATGACAAAAGACAGGGAACGCACATCCACGCCACGCCGAACGCAGCACGCGCCCACGCCAAACCGAACGCAACGCGCGCCCACGCCAAACCAACGCTGCACGCGCCCATGCCAAACCGAACGCAGCACGTGCCCATGCCAAACCGAACTCAGCACGTGCCCATGCCAAACCGAACGCAGCGCGCGCCCACGCCAAACCGAACGCAGCACGCGCCCACGCCATGCCGAACGCAGCACCCCCTCTGTCATTCCGAACGGCACTCAATGTCATTCCTAGCGGAGCGA